>CAYWGP010000259.1:0-20383 GCA_964458155.1 uncultured Bacteroides sp. | reverse complement strand
TATATGCTGCAGCATGGTCACAGGAGAATGTGAAAATCAGTAGCAAATCTTTCCGTACGGGAATTGATATGGGCTATAAGGAGGCCTGGGAAAGTGTTAAGGAAGGTAACAAGTACTTCAAGGATGGAGCAGGCACCTATTCTATGGCCCGGGACCATTATCTCTTTGCCCACCAGTATAATCCTGAGAATGCAGCTCTCAATTATAAGCTGGGTGTCTGTTACCTGTTTACAGACAATAAATATGAAGCTATCGACTACCTGAAACGTGCCTATACTATTGATCATCAAGTAAGTGGAGATATTCATCTCCTTCTTGGGATGGCACATCAGCTTGTGCTGGAGTTTGACCAGGCCATGGAACAGTATAATATACATTCCAGCCAGCTGGAGCCCAAGGAGAGGCAGGCCTTTTCAGATGTACTGGCTAAGCGTTTTGATGAATGCATGTATGGTAAGAACTTTTCCCGCAAACCGGTCAGGGTAATCATACAGCCTCTGGGAGAAGAAGTGAATTCAAAATACGATGACTACAATCCTTTGTTCAGCTATCAGGATACTGCCCTGTTGTTTACATCGCGTCGCCCTTACGGAAAGGCAAAGCGTATCTCGATAGATAATAAATTTAATGAGGATATCTACGGTTCCAGATTGAAGGGCGGTGTCTTTGACAAGGCAGTCAGGTATGGCAAACCTTTTAATAGTGATAATAACGATGCGGTAGTAGGCGTGTCCCATGATGGCAATACGCTGCTCCTGTACCGGGGAGCCATACAGGGTGGAGACATTCAGCTAACTTCATTTAAACCTGAAAAGAATAAATGGACAAAAACCAAAAGTGTTACCGGCAAACTCTCCAGTAAGGATGGGGAAACATCAGCCTGTCTCTCGCCAGACGGAAAGGAGCTCTATTACATCTCCAGAAACAGTAAGCTTACCCACGGTGGGAAAGATATACTGTTTTCCAGGCTGGACAGCAAGGGTAAATGGTCGGATCCCACAAATCTCGGTTTAACCTTCAATACTGCCTATGATGAGGAAGGCGTATTTATAACGCCCGATAACAGGTACCTCTATTTTGCTTCACAGGGACACAATAGCATGGGTGGATTTGATATTTTCCGCTCGGAAAGGAGAGAGAACGGAATCTGGTCCGATCCGGAAAATCTGGGTTATCCTATTAATACACCCGACGACGAGGTCTTTTTTATTACGGACCGGACCGGCAGTCATGGATATTATTCAGCCATCAGGGAAGGGGGCCTTGGGGCCAAGGACATCTGTAAGGTTGTTTTTCTCGGATCAGAGAAGGAATTGATCTTGAAGACCGAAGACCAGCTTGTGGCGGGTCCGGGATCTGAGCTGACAGGTTTTCTTATAAGGCCCGAGCTCCAGGATCTGGACAGTACACTGGTACTTTATGGTTCGGTGGTTGATACAACAGAGGGGATTGTACCCATTGTGGCTAAACTGGAGTTTTTTGATCCTGCAACGGGAGAAAGGAACGCATTTGTGGTTTCTGATACGGAAGGTTCCTACACAGCCAGGCTTCCTGAGTCAAAAGTATATGCCATTGAGATTAATGCCTCGGGATATATGTACTTCCTCGATATCCTGGATTTCTCCAATGAAGGTGGCGATGAAAAACTACATAAGGATTTCTTCCTGAGTAAGCTGCAGGTTGGCACCAAGGTGGTGTTGAATAATATCTACTTTGAGACCGGTAAAGCCATTCTAAGACCGGAATCATCAGAAGCACTTGATCAGGTACTGCGTTTCCTTGAAAACAATCCTTCCATTAAACTGGAGATTTCCGGACATACAGATAATACCGGATCCCTGCGCATCAACCAGAAACTTTCCACTGAAAGGGCCGGTGCAGTGGTGAATTACCTGCTGGAAAAGGGCATCCCCCAGGAAATGCTTGTATCAAAGGGGTATGCTGATACACAGCCTGTTGCAGAAAACACCACCGCCGAAGGAAGAACGCAAAACAGGCGGGTTGAATTTAAGGTACTCTCCAAGTAGATCCTGTTGTTTAACAATTTCTTTCCTGTAGGAAAATATTACTTTTGTCCGTATGAAACAGACACAATTCTATGGTCAGCATCTCCTGCATGGAGCAAAGATGGTTCCCTTTGCTGGCTACCAAATGCCTGTGGAATATGCAGGTGTCAGGCAGGAGCATATCAACGTCAGGGAGAACGTGGGAATTTTTGATGTATCACACATGGGAGAAATATGGATCAAGGGCCCCCGGTCCTTTGAATTGGTTCAGCGAATCACCTCCAATGATGTTGCCCTGCTGGCACCAGGAAAGATACAATACAGCTGTTTCCCTAATGAACAGGGAGGAGTGGTCGATGATCTTTTGGTTTATATGTATGACAGGGAAAAATTCCTGCTGGTGGTGAATGCTTCCAATGTGGAGAAGGATCTGAGCTGGATCGTAAAACAGAATACCGGAGGCGCTGTTGTGGAGAATGCATCGGACCGGATTTCCCAGCTTGCAGTGCAGGGTCCCAATGCCACTGCTCTGCTGCAGACTCTAACAGACATTGACCTGTCGGGAATTCCCTATTACCATTTTGTTACAGGCGAAATGGCTGGAGTAAGGAATGTGATCATCAGCAATACCGGTTATACCGGGGCCGGGGGATTTGAACTCTACATGTATAATGCCGATGCTGTCAGGATCTGGGAAATGCTCTTTGAAGCCGGGAAAGCCATGGGAGTTCAGCCTGCAGGGCTGGCAGCAAGGGATACCCTGAGGCTGGAGATGGGATTCTGTCTTTATGGTAATGATATTAATGACAGCACCTCGCCGCTGGAAGCAGGATTGGGCTGGATTACCAAATTCAGCGATGGGAATGATTTTATAAATCGTGCAAAACTTGAACGGCAGAAAGAGAATGGTCTGAGCAGGCGACTGGTGGGTTTCGAATTGCTGGAAAGGGGAATTCCCAGGCAGCATTATCCCATACTTGATGCTGATGGAAATACAATCGGAGAAGTTACTTCCGGAACTATGTCGCCCATGCTGAAGAAGGGAATTGGTTTGGGATATGTGGATTGTTCGCATGCGAAGAAAGACAGCAATATACTTATAGGAGTAAGAAACAAACAGCTTTCAGCCAAGGTGGTAAGACCTCCCTTTTATAAGCCGGGAGATTAAGGAAGATATGGAGAAACACAAAATTGAGGTCTGCTATTCACCTGCACTCTTCCCCTTTTATGAGAACAGTGATGCAGTGGTGGTGGTCACGGATATTCTGAGGGCCAGCTCGGCCATTGTAGCTGCCTTTATGAATGGGGTGGAACGCATTATTCCTGTGGGAACACTTGATGAGGCCAGGGCCTACAAGGAGAAGGGATTCATGGTGGCTGCCGAACGGGATGGAATTGTAAGGGATTTTGCTGATTTCGGGAACTCTCCCTACAATTTTTCCCCGGAGCGGGTTAAGGGAAAGCAAATTGTCTACAGCACCACCAATGGAACCAATGCCATCAACCTTGCTTCCAGCGGAAACCAGGTGCTTATTGGAGCCTATCTAAATATCTCGGCCCTTGCCAGGCACATCAGCGCCGTAGGGCGGGATTTGTTGATCCTCTGTGCAGGGTGGAAGAACAAATTCAACCTTGAGGACACCCTTTTTGCAGGTGCGCTTTCGAAAATGGTCCTGGAAGATGATCAGTTTTATACCATATGCGATGCCACACTTGGAGCCATTGACCTCTATGAAGCGGCAGAAGGGGATATGATGGCTTATATAGAGAAGGTGGCCCAGCGGCACAGGTTAAAGAAGAATAATCTGGACGATGTGATCGGGTACTGCCATGAATCAGACCTGACAGATCTGATTCCGGTACTGAAGGGAGATCACCTGGTCTCACTTTAAAATTTTAAGCAAAAACTAATAAATAACTATAAATTGAAAGTTATTAACACTATTTGGCAGGCACTTTTTTAAAGTGTAATTTTAATTGTTATTCAAATAACAGAATCCACTAACACACTAACACACTAATTCACTAACTTACTAGCATATTAACTTTTTAACCCATTAACTCAATATGAAAAAGCATAACTTTTCAGCAGGTCCATCCATTCTTTCGCCTTATACCATTCAACATACCGCAGAAGGCGTTCTGGATCTGAATCAGTCGGGCCTCTCCGTGATGGAGATCTCCCACCGCAGCAAGGATTTTATGGCCATAATGGATGAAACCCAGCAACTCTTTAAGGATCTGCTGGATATTCCTGACGGATACAGTGTATTACTTCTGCAGGGCGGTGCCAGCATGCAGTTCTGCATGATACCCTATAATCTTCTTCAGACAAAGGCTGCTTACCTGGATACAGGAGTCTGGGCCAAGAAGGCCTTAAAGGAAGCAAAACTTTTTGGTGAGGTGGATGTGGTAGCCTCCTCCGCTGACTCAACCTATTCTTACATACCCAGGGATTACAAGATTCCTGCTGATGCCGATTATTTCCATATTACCACCAACAATACCATTTATGGCACCGAGATAAAAGAGGATTTAGATTCCCCGGTAAGCCTGGTGGCCGATATGTCCTCAGATATTTTCAGCCGTCCCATGGATGTATCAAAATACGGAATGATATACGGTGGTGCTCAAAAGAACCTTGCTCCGGCTGGAGTAACCTTTGTAATTATTAAGGATGAGATCCTGGGAAAAGTTGACAGGATGATCCCCACCATGCTTGACTATAAGACACACATTGAAGCAGGATCCATGTTTAACACACCTCCATGTATCTCCATATATGCTGCCATGCATACACTGCGCTGGTATAAAGAGCAGGGAGGGGTAGAGGCCATGTACAGACTGAACAAAGAGAAGGCTGCAATCCTTTACGATGAGATTGACAGGAACCCACTCTTTATGTCAGGTATTGCCAGGGAAGAGGATCGCTCAATAATGAATGTGACTTTTGTAATGACAGAAGAGTATAAAGATAAAGAGGCTGATTTCCTTACTTTTGCCACGGAGCGGGGCATGTCCGGACTCAAGGGACACCGTTCAGTGGGAGGTTTCAGGGCATCCATTTACAATGCCATGCCCCTTTCATCGGTAGAGGCCCTGGTTGAAACCATGAAAGCATTTGAACAGAGTATTTAATTGATTAATCCCAGAAAAATGGCGAAAGTATTAATAGCAACAGAAAAACCTTTCTCTGCCCAGGCAGTGGAAGAGGTCAAAGGCATTTTCCAGGACGCGGGTTACGAATTGGATGTGTTATCTAAATATCCTGAACATTCGGATCTGATTGCTGCAGTGGCAGATGCAGATGCCCTTATTATAAGGAGCGACAAGGTGGATAAGGAGGTAATCGAAGCGGGCACCGGGCTGAAAATAGTTGTCCGTGCCGGTGCAGGTTATGATAATGTGGACCTGGCAGCTGCCACTGAAAAAGGTGTGGTGGTAATGAACACCCCCGGCCAGAACTCCAATGCAGTGGCCGAGCTGGTCCTGGGGATGATGGTATTTATGAACCGTACCGGTTTTACACCAGCCGCAGGAACTGAGTTAAGAGGAAAGAAACTGGGGATCCATGCCTATGGTGCTGTTGGGAGAATTGTTGGATTGATCGCCAAAGGATTTGGGATGAAGGTCTATGCCTATGATCCCTTTGTGGATCCGGTGGTAATCAAGAATGATGGTGTGGTCTGTGAAGATTCGGCCGAAAGCCTTTATAGCAAATGCCAGTACATTTCTTTGCATATTCCCGTAACAGCTGAGACCCGTGGATCCATCGGATACGATCTTCTGAGCAGTATGCCGGAAGGGGCAACCCTGGTTAACACCGCCCGTAAAGAAGTCATTGATGAGGATGGAATGAAGCGCATGTTTGCCGAGAGAGATGATTTCAGATACATCTCCGATATTACCCCCGATTGCAAGGAAGAGCTTGAAGAGAAGTATAAGGGAAGGGTATTCTTTACCCCCAAGAAAATGGGAGCCCAGACTGCCGAGGCAAACCTGAATGCAGGAGTTGCAGCTGCAAGGCAGATTGTAAATTTCATAGAAAAGGGAGATATTACTTTTAAAGTCAATTAGAGTATGGCGATTATACATGCATTTAAGGGCTTCAGGCCAGGAAAAGATAAGGTAAATGAGGTAGCCTCCAGGCCCTATGATGTTTTGAATTCAGATGAGGCCCGTGAGGAAGTAATTGGAAACCCCTGGTCCTTCCTACATGTGGTAAAACCTGAAGTGGATTTGCCTGAAGATATTGACCTCCATTCAGATCCGGTATATAACAAGGGGAAAGAGAACCTTCAGAAGCTTATTTCTGAAGGCTCTTTTGTTCAGGATGAGACAGAGCGTCTCTATATTTACGGACAGACCATGTTTGGTAAAACCCAGTATGGGATAGTTGCCTGTGCAGCGGTGGATGATTATCTGAACGATGTCATTAAGAAGCATGAACTAACCAGGCCCGATAAGGAGGAGGACCGTATGAATCATATCCGCGTCACCAACTTCAATGCGGAACCGGTTTTCTTTGCCTATCCCGATCATGCAAAGCTGGACGCCATTGTTGAGAAGGTAGTATCAGAAAAAGCTGAATACGACTTTACCACCGATGACGGGGTGGGACACCATTTCTGGGTCATATCAGATCAGGCCTTAATTCGGCAAATCCAGGAGTTCTTTTACAGAGACATCCCCAATACCTATGTGGCAGACGGGCATCACCGGACAGCAGCTGCAGCCCTGGTAGGCCAGGAGAGGCGGAATGGTAATCCCGGACACAAGGGCGATGAGGAGTATAATTTCTTCCTGGCTGTCCATTTCCCGGCGTCCCAGCTGACCATTATTGACTATAACAGGGTGGTAAAGGATCTTAATGGGATGAGCGCTGCTGAATTCCTTGAGGAACTTCAGGAGGGTTTTGTGGTGGAAAAGAAAGGTCCCGAGGTCTTCAAACCTGAAAGTCTGCATACCTTCAGCATGTACCTGGATGGAAACTGGTATTCACTTACAGCCAAACCGCTAACCTATAATGACGATGATCCCATTGCCTGCCTTGATGTGACCGTTCTTTCAGAACAGGTGCTGGGTCCCCTTCTGAATATCACCGACCTGAGGAAATCCAGGCGAATCGATTTTGTAGGCGGGATTCGCGGACTGGAAGAGCTGAGCCGCAGGGTGGACAGTGGTGAGATGGCAGCTGCATTTGCACTTTATCCGGTGAGCATGAAGCAGTTGATGGATATTGCCGACAATGGGATGATTATGCCCCCTAAGACCACCTGGTTTGAACCGAAACTTCGAAGCGGACTGGTGATTCACTCGCTGGATTAATAGGTACAGGGGAATGGGAGTTGCAGAAAACCTTCAGTTAATAAAGGAAACAATTCCTGAACATGTGACCCTGGTGGCGGTTTCAAAAACCAAAGCAGATGAGATGATCATGGAGGCCTATAAGGCCGGTCATCGCGATTTTGGTGAGAATAAGGTCCAGGACCTTGCAGCCAAACAGGAGCGGCTTCCTGCCGATATCCGCTGGCATATGATCGGACATCTGCAATCCAACAAGGTCAAGTACCTGGCTCCATTTGTTCATATGTTACAAGGAGTGGACAGCCTTAAACTACTGGGTGTGGTTAACAGGGAGGCAGAGAAAAACAATCGGGTTATCGATTTCCTTTTGCAGGTCCGTATTGCATTGGAGGAGACCAAATTTGGTCTTACAGAAGAGGAAGTGATGCAGTTAATAAGCTCCGATGAATACCGCGAGATGAAACATATCCGGATCAGGGGACTGATGGGCATGGCTACCTACACAGAAAATTCAAATCAGATCAGGGAGGAGTTTCGCCATCTAAAACGTATATTTGATAGGCTGAAGGCGTCAGAGTTTGCTTCTCAGGAATCCTTTGACCAGCTCTCCTGCGGAATGTCGGGAGATTATCAGCTGGCCATTGAAGAAGGAAGCAACCTGGTTCGTGTTGGAAGCCTTATTTTTGGTCCAAGGAATTATTGATACTTTACATATGATAGATCTATCCACACGCTTTGCAGGACTAGACTTAAAGAGTCCGATTATTGTTAGCAGCAGCGGTCTTACAAGCTCAATTGATCGCGTTAAGAAGATGGCTGCAGCCGGTGCAGGAGCCGTAGTTATGAAATCCCTTTTTGAGGAGCAGATCAACTATGAAGTCGGGACCATGTCTGAGGGACAAGACTATCCTGAGGCTGGAGATTATATCAGGACCTATGCCCGTGAAAATTCTCTGGGCCAGTACCTCTCATTTATCAGGGAAGCCAAGCAAGCAGTGGATATCCCGGTAATCGCAAGTATAAACTGCGTCTCATCATCCGAGTGGATCGATTTTGCAAAAAATATTGAGGATGCCGGAGCTGATGCCCTGGAACTGAATATATATTTTCTTCCTATAAAAAAAGATAAGGATCCAAGGGAGTATGAGAAGACCTATCTTCAACTTGTTTCAGATGTAAAGAAGAAGACATCCCTTCCCCTGATTGTTAAGCTGGGAAATAGTTTTTCCAATATTACATGGATGGTAAACCAGCTGTATAACAGAGGCGTTGCTGCAGTAGTCCTTTTTAACCGTTTTTATGCTCCCGACATCAATACGGATGATATGAGCTTTGGATCTGCAGAGGTCCTCAGTTCTCCGGCTGAACTTCGGAATTCCCTTCGTTGGATCGGGATTGTATCTTCACAGGTTGATCAGCTGGACCTGGCTGCATCCACGGGTGTACATAGTGGTATGGCTGTGGTGAAGCAGATCCTGGCAGGAGCAACTGCCGTGCAGGTCTGTTCGGTCCTCTACCGGAACGGACTGGATTATATCAAGGATATGATTACCGAAATGCTTAAGTGGATGGAGAAGAATAAATATGGATCGCCAGGCGATTTCAGAGGAAAGATGAATTATGGAAGCCTGGATGATCCTTCCGTATACGAACGGGCACAGTTCATGAAATACTTCTCTTCAATGCACTAATAGGATTCAATTGTTTTGATCAGTTCCTCTATGAGGGCCTGCTTCTGGTCTTCGATATTCTTCAGCTTTGATTTCAGAGTGCCGGCCAGCCTGCTACGCTCTTCCTTTTCAAGATCACCAACAGCCTCTTCAATAACCGTAAAAGCTTCAATGGCTGCACTGTAGTCTCCAGAGACGACTACTTCAACAAAAGTACTTATGTATTTGCCATAGGAAAGACCATTTTGCCAGCAGGCAGCCACGAGGGGAGTCTGGATCTTAAGGTAATCCGGATCGGCAATAGCCTCTGCCAGGATATCAGCGGCTTCTTTATCTTTCAGATCATTCAGGAGGGTCACAATTTTGTTCAGCACCTCCTCATCTTCCTGAACAAGCATCAGGTTAAACAAATCGGGCAGGATTGAAATATCCCCTTCAGACCTTAATTCATCAAGGGTGGCCAGAATGGCCGACCTGTTGCTGGAGCGCAGTGACTCGATCTGTTGTTTGAGCTTCTTATTCCCCTTATCCATCTAATTGCATCGCTTATTTATAAGGTCACCGGCTTCAAAAATACCGTACTGGTAGGCCTTCTGATAACAGTGGCAGGCGCTCTGGCTGTTCCCAAGCTGATCGTCCAGCTTTCCTTTTTCAAACCAGATCTCACCATTGAAGGGGTCCAGGTCCAGTGCCATTGACATATCCTTCTCTGCATAACGGGTAGTTCCGGTAGCTGCATAAGTTAAGCCCCTGGCGTAATAGTAGGATGCCTCGCCCTGGTTAAGGGCCAGCGACCTGTTAAAGGACTGAATTGCATCCAGGTATTTTCCATGCCTGAACTGGATCAATCCCTTTCTGTAGATAGCAGAATCATTTTCCGGGAAATAGGTCAGATAAAGTTCCATATCGGCAATAGCGGAACTCAGGTCTTCCATCAGACTATAAGCTTCAGCCCGTTGCAAATAGGCATCAAAGCGGGCCGGATCCTGCCGGATCACTTTGTTAAATCCTTCCAGGGCCTCTTCAGCATCTCCATCCGCAGTTTGCATCACGGCAAGCTGCTGAAGCGCATCCAGGTTCCTGATATCACTTTTTACTGCCGATTTCAGGGAAGACTCGGAAGCTTTCAGGTTCCCCAGATCCCGGTAGATAGCTGCTTTCTCGCTTTGGACCAAACTCTTTTTATATCCCTGTTTTTCGAGCTTGTTCAACATATTGATGGCTTCCAGATAGTCGTCCTGGCTCTTTAAAAACATGGCATCCTGAAACTCCCTGTCACGGGATGAATACCACCTTTTTTCATCCCAGAGTTCCTGCCAGGCCGGTGATCCTTCAAGGGTGGACAAGTCCTCATCCAGCAGGATATCAGATTCTCGCATTTTATATCGCGAAGAGAGATGGATCCGGAGGTATTTCAAAGCCTGCTGGGGATGACTCAGTCTGATTTCGCTTTTTGCCAGGTAGAAACTGCCCATCCCTTTACGACGTTTCTCGGTTTCATAAAAGGCATCCCTTGCAGCCGGGTAATTCTTCAATGTGAAATAGGTAATTCCCAGTTGGTAGTAAATCTCTGCATTACCCGGATTTTCCTCCAGGGCTTTTTCCAGGAAAAACCGGGCCGAATCATACATTTCATCCACCATGCAGGCACGACCCGCCAGGTAATGATCCTTCTGGCCGAATCCCTGTACGGTGAAAAGAAGCAAAGTGAGCAGCAGAAAAGCTAAGCGCAGCATGCTATTATCTTGTCTCAATAAATACCTCATTTGAGTCGCCTGAATAAACATAGATGAAACCGGTAAGGTTATATACTTCTATACCGGTGAGCCTGTACTCGTAGACATCACATACATAATAGTAGACCCCCGGAGCCGCCAGCTGGTTTGTGTTATTTACTTTACCATCCCAATTTACATCAGGGTCTTCTGTATAGTAAACCTGGATGCCCCAGCGATTAAAGATGGTCATTTCGACCTTCTCCACATAAGAAGTTCTCCGCGGCCTGTAAAGATCATTAATACCATCACCGTTGGGAGAGAAAACATTGGGAAGCTCATAGTTGGAGCACTCATCCAGGCAAAGCTTTACCGAGGGTTCTGATTCATTCTCAAAGGAATCGATGGCTGTAACCAGGTAACATCCCGACAGTGAGTTTTCGGGATAGTGATTATAAAGGGTATCATAACGATCATCGAATTCGGCAATAATATAGGGCGTATCCTCCAGGGTTGGGCTGTAGTAGAGTTTATAAGCCTCTACGTCCTCATAGCAGTCCGGATCTGCATAATACCACGAGAGGTGGTTATACATGCTGTCACAAAGTGAATAACCGATTAAACTTGGGGAACAGGGAGGAATGGTGTCCACCGCTGTGGCGCAGGCCGTATGACTGAAATTTGTGTTCTCATAGAGAACTCCCCCCAGGAGTCTCCAGCCGGTACTGGTTACCCTGTAGCACTGCTCCACACCGTTGGGCAAGCCCTCGTCCAGGAAGATATCATCCGTAGTAAATCCGATGGAATCATAGGTCCCGGTACTCTGGTTGAGCCGGTAAATGGTGTAATCGTAGTTGATCCAGGGTACATTTTTACGCATTTGTAATTCAATCCTGTTGTCCTCACCCTTCAGATCTGGATAGAGTGATGAGGCCGATTCGGCTTCTCCAATCATAAACCTGTTACCTGTTTCATCATTATAGAGTTCCACTCTGTAAGACCAGGGAAAAAGCTCCGTGTTTACCGTGGCATCCAACCATACTGTATCGTTCAGGTCCGCCGTAGACAGTGAACCTACCTGGCTCATATTCTGACCCAGCAGATCGTTGGAGCGGTAGATGAGATACTCATAGGGCCCGTTAGCAGGGATGGTATCAAGCCCTTTCGGTTTGGCCCAGGCCACCCGAATGGTCCCGCTGGTGGAATGGTCGATGACACTGACCTCCAACAGGGACGGGGATCCCTCCACAAGCTGGGTACAGACTTCGGGAGAGGGGAAACTCAGGGCACCATCGGGGTAGACGGAGACAATCATATAGCAATACTCGTTGCCCTGAGCCAGACCGCTGCCGTCGTTATCGTCCACAAAAATGGTATCAAGTCTGCTGCTGGTGCTTCCAATCAGGGTATAGCCTGTTTCCGCGGGCACCCCTCCTGTACAGGTGTCCGGAACATAGCCTGCAGGTCCGCCCTTTCTGTAGATCTGATAAGCTGTAACAGGAAGACTGGTGTCGGCCGGCCAGATAAGGGTTACACTGTTACTGCCAGGTATCAGTGCTGGCATATCGGGCGATGGTCCCAATACCTTGATGTTCATATTCTGGAGATTCACCAGGGGTGTTTCCAGGTTACTGTCCTCAGCCTTAAATACAACCGTGTAATACTGTTCTCTCACGTGTGAGGGATCTGTCTGCCATTCAAAATGAGCCCTGCTATATCCAATGCTAACTGAACCCAGATCGACGACATAGGTAGCAGGATTTATATCCACAACAAAGGGACCTCCGGTGGCCCACTGTTGTATGGAATCGTTGTCCTCATCCATGGCCTCAATATCAATGGCCAGCAGGCTGCCGGCTTCAATACAATAGTCCCCGGGATCAGTCTGCACAGGAGCATGGTTGTCCGTATTGTAGACTTCGATCTGCATGTCCCTGACAATGTTTCCGATCTTCACACCATTTCTCCATTCCTCCACATCAATGGCTATATTGAACCAGCCCGTATCGGAAGGGGTGATCCATGTGAGATCGCCCGTATATGGATTGATAAAGAGCGTATCGCTGGCCGGAGGAAGGGTGTAGCCTTCAATGGGTCTGCCGTCCTGCTCGGTACAGATGGTCAGTTTGTAGGATAGACTGTCACCATCCGGATCATAGGCGGCCGGGTTGTGGATGAAAATTTGGCCGTAGGCAGCCCTGTCGATGGGAGGGTTAAGCAGAACGGGTGTTGAATTGGGGCCAATATCACTGTTTATAAGTATGGTGGTTTTAATGGAGAAGATCACATTCACTGAATTGGGAATGTTTTTTACCCCGTCGTTCCTGTTGGGATCCTGCACTACAATTTCATAAACCCCTGGTCCGGGAAAGGTGTGCTGGGTAATATAGACATTCTTCTGATAGTAGTTGGGAAGCTTCACCAGTTCCACACGAGGGGCAGTGGAGAAGGTGTTATCCCCCCACTGAACCTCCAGGTCATCCCTGTCTGCCTGACTCAGGGTATAGGTGAAAGTCGTAATTTGAATCTGGTAGGTAAGTTCATCCAGCTGGGTCAGGGTAATCTCGCCTGCCCTGTTGTGAGTTGCATGCAGCGGCAGGGCCATGCAAACCAGAAATAATATGGGAAACCACAGTCTTCTCATCCAATCATCTCAATATCACTTCAGCACCATGCTTTTTCACGTCAAATTTTATACCAGTTTCCTTTTTTTCAAAAACAAATATCACAAGATTAGTCTGATCGGGATAAATATCTGTTAGTAAAGTGTTGTAAATGTACAAAGAATTTGGATTTGATGGGACCATTGCGTGCATCTCAATGGTCATGGCATCTTCCTCCAGGCTTATGGTATCCAGCTCAAGGGAGAGTCCCGGTTCCTCTACCCCGGGGGTAATCCTGAAGCTTTTATTGAGGTAATCAGTGAACCAGGGAATTTCCCTGTTGACAGGATCACTGAAATTCACCGGCTTGCCATAGTAGTGAAAATAACCAACTTCCCAATCGTCTATGAATGATTTCATCCGGATGCTCAGCTTTCCGTTTTCATATGTTATATTCGTGATGGAAAGATGCAGAGGATGGGCCGGGGATTGCACCGGAAGAAGCAGGGCCAAAGTCAATAAAGCAATCACTCTCATGCTTGTAAAATTAATTAAACTATTAATCTCTTAGCATTTAATGTCTCTATTTGAACTCTATTTCAATCTCGGATTGCAACATATTGCTGATCTTAAGGGATATGACCATATATTATTTATCCTCACTCTTTGTGCCGTATACAGTTTGAAAGAGTGGAAGAAGGTTCTGATCCTGATTACTGCATTTACCATCGGGCATTCACTTACCCTGGCCCTGGCCACCATGGATCTGATCAGGGTGGATGGGGACCTGATCGAGTTCCTGATCCCACTGACCATTTTTATAAGCGCTCTGGCAAACCTCTTTTACGGGAAACAAAAGGGAAGCTCCCTTCAGTACTACCTGAAATACGGTGCAGCCCTGTTCTTTGGCCTGATCCACGGACTTGGATTTTCCAACTATCTCCGGAGCCTGCTTGGAACAGAGCGGGGACTGGTGCTGCCTCTTTTCGCCTTTAATGTGGGTATCGAAGTTGGCCAGATTATTATTGTGGGCATCATTATGTTACTCACCACGGTGATTGTGGATCTTCTGGGTTTTCCAAAAAGGGAATGGCACGTCCTGCTCAGCGGGGCCGGACTGGGAATTTCATTGGTACTTATGATTGAAAGATTTCCATTTTGATGAACTGGCAGGCATTAATAAAAGAGTATGAAGGCTTCCTGAAACTGGAGAAGGGACTGTCGCCGAACTCTATTGAGGCCTACCTTTCAGATATTGGAAAACTTAAACAGTACATGGAGAGTGCCCATATTGAGGCCGGTGTGGAAGAGCTGGACCAGGAGCAGCTGGGGCGCTTTCTGATCTCGGTCAGTGAACTGGGACTTTCAGCCAAAAGTCAGGCCAGGATCTTATCCGGAATCAAGGCCTTTTACCGTTACCTCCTTCTTGAGGAAGTGATAGAGAAGGATCCAACTGCATTATTGGAAGGACCCAGACTGGGAACTAAGCTGCCTGAGGTTCTTAGCGTGGGTGAGATCGACAGGATGCTGGAAGGAATTGATCTGAGTAAGGCCCAGGGGCGAAGGAACCGGGCGATGCTGGAAACACTTTACAGCTGCGGCCTCCGGGTCAGCGAACTGGTGGAGTTGCAGATTTCAGGGATTTTCAGGGCAGAAGGATTTATCCGGGTGATAGGAAAAGGGGACAAGGAGCGACTGGTCCCTGTTAGTCCCCGTGCCCTCAGGGAAATTGATCTTTATATGCCCGATCGTAACATGCTTTCCATTCAGCCCGGAAACGAAGACATCCTCTTTCTGAATCGCAGGGGGAAGATGCTTACACGCAATATGGTCTTCACCATCATAAAGGAGCTGGCCTCAGCTGCCGGAATCAAGAAAACGGTAAGTCCCCATACCTTCAGACACTCCTTTGCCACGCACCTGGTAGAGGGCGGAGCTGACCTTCGAGCCGTACAGGAGATGCTGGGTCATGAATCAATCACAACCACCGAGATTTATACGCATCTGGACAGAGAATATCTGCGGGAGGCCATTATCAGCTTTCATCCCCGTTCAAAATAGATTTCAGCCAGGGTAGGCAGCCAGGATGGTATCCATCAGCCTGTTATTTTCCGCATCTATACGGATCCTGTCAGGATGGGCATCAAACCAATCCACCGTTCTTTTGATTCCCTCTTTGAAGGGAATGGTGGCTGTATAACCGGGAACAAAGCGTTTTATTTTTGTATTGTCGAAAACCACACTGTTGGCTTTATCTCCAAGCAGGTTCCCCCTCATCCACTCCTGACCAATCTTATCTGCTTCCCGGCAGATGAAATCTGTTGCAATATGTACTGCCTTAAGCTCCACTCCTGCAGCTTCGGCAACAGCCTGGTAGATCTGATTCCAGTTCAGAAGCTCGTCGGAAGTGATATGGAAACTGTGTCCGATGGCCTGCATGTTCCCCATCAAACCCACAAATCCCTTTGCAAAATCCTGTGAATGAGTAATGGTCCACAGGGAGCTGCCATCCCCGTGAATAATCACTGTTCCCCCTTTTCTCATCCGGTCGATTATGGTAAAATCCTCCCAGCTTCCTATGGCAACCGGGATCACTGTTTCATAGGTATGAGAGGGCCTTATAATGGTGACCGGGAAGCCCTTGTCACGGTAGGCCTTTATCAGGAGCTCTTCGCAGGCAATTTTATCCCGGGAGTAGTCCCAGTATGGATTGGCCAGGGGGGTCGACTCGGTAATCACAGGATGGGAGGGAGGCTTCTGGTAGGCTGAGGCGGAGCTAATAAAAATGTATTGATCACAGCGACCTGAGAAGAGTTGAATATCGCGTTTAATTTCATCAGGAGTATAGGCGATAAAATTTACCACAACATCGTAGCGCTGTCCCCGGAGCTGCTCTTTGATCTGGCCGATCTCGTTCATATCTCCCGTGATGTAGTTAGCATCGCTCAATTCGCTTCGTGTTCGCTGGCCCCTGCTAAGAATGCTCAGGTCAATTCCCCTTGAAAGTGCAAGCTTCGCCGAGGCAGTGGAAATATTTCCTGTCCCCCCGATAAAAAGTGCTCTCATTTTAATACTTTTAGTTCGTCTCTAAAAATGCCAAGATAATGAAAGCAATGATGCTAACCGGCATCCGGCAGATGGAATTGAAGGAGGTCCCTACTCCATCCATTCTGAATGACAGGGATGTGCGGATAAAAATGAAGACCCTTGGAGTATGTGGGTCGGATATTCACTACTATGTTTCAGGAAAAATTGGCAGCCAGGTGGTGCAGTACCCTTTTACGGTGGGACATGAAGGCGCCGGAGTGGTTGAAGCAGTGGGGAAAGGTGTGACCATGGTTAAACCTGGCGATCGTATTGCCATAGAGCCTGCCATGCCCTGCTGGGAATGTGACCAGTGCCTGGCGGGACGGCCTCATACCTGCCGGAATCTGCGTTTTCTGGGTTGTCCGGGTCAGGCCGAGGGATCGCTTTCTGAGTATATCGTGATGCCCGAGACCAGCTGCTTTAAGATTCCCGATCAGATGTCCTTTGATGAGGCAGCCATTTCGGAACCACTGGCAATCGGACTTTATGCAGTAAAGCAATCTATTTCCATGAAAGGGGCAAAGGTGGGCATCCTGGGATTTGGCCCCATAGGAATGAGTGTATTGCTTCCGGCCCTGGCCATGGGTGCCCAGGAGGTGTATGTAACTGACAAAATCGATGAACGCCTGTGGATTGCACAGGAAAACGGTGCAGCTTTGACAGCCAATCCGGATAGCGAAGACGTGGTGGGGAAAATTGCGGCTCAAGTACCGGAGCTATTGGATGTGGTATTTGAATGCTGCGGACAGCAGGATGCCATCGATAATGCAGTAGACCTGCTGAAACCCGGTGGGAAGCTCATGATAATAGGGATCCCGGAATTTGACCGCTGGTCCTTCCCGGTGGACAAAAGTAGACGTAAGGAGCTTTGCATTCAAAATGTGCGAAGGCAGAACGAGGCTGTGCAGCCGGCCCTGGATATGATTGCTGCCGGAAAGATATCCGTATCTGCCATGACCACCCACCGCTTCAGTTTTGAAGAAAGTAAAGAGGCCTTTGACCTTGTGGCCGCCTATGGCGATGGGGTAATGAAGGCCATGATTGATTTTGAATAACAAACCTAAAACTACTATCATGAAACACATTTTTATCACCCTTATCCTGGTGACAATTCCCTTGTTTGCCATGGCACAACCCGAGCAGGCAGTTGAAGAGTGGACTGGAAAAACCATTTTATTGATTGGGGCTCATCCCGATGATGATTCCTACTCCATGGGTACCCTGGGCATGTTGAATGCCAATGGCAATGAGGTCTTTATTGCTATTCTTACCACGGGAAATGTGGGAACACAGGATCCCGACCTGGGGATGATGGACCTGGCGCTTATCCGGAAACAGGAGGAGCAGGCTGCCCTGGCCACCATGGGAATACCCCTTGACCACTATATCAACTTCGGGTATGACGATGGCATGCTGGAGTATGAAGACAAAAAAGAAGTGGTATCGGAACTGGTTAGATTGATACGCAAGATCAGACCTGATGTTCTTTTCTCCTTCGATCCGGGAAAGGGATCCCAACGCTGGCACAAGGCCGATCACAGGGCTTCTGCCTATCTGAGTGCCGATGCTGCCAGAGCAGCCATGTGGGCCCTGTTATTCCAGGGACAAATAACAAATGAAGGCCTGGAAGCTCATACCATTCCTGAATATATGCTATACGATTCGGCCGAGGAGGATGTGAATACCTGGGTGGATATAACAGAATGGGAAGAACGAAAAGTGGAGGCCCTTACCAAGTATGTTAGTCAGTTTAGTTCTGGCTGGGCAGATTATAAAGGCCCGGAAATGTCTCCCGAAGAAGAAGAAAAGGTAAAAGAGATGCTCCGGGGATGGATTCACCAGCAACGTGATGGAAAAGCTGTTGAAGGATTTCGTTATTACACGGGACTACCTGATGATATCGGCAGATAAAAAGATTACTAAGCATACCAAAAAATATAGAACATGAAAGCTATTTCTATTCTGACCATTGCCCTGACCTTGATGCTGATGAGCGCCTGCGACAAGCGTTCTGTTGGTATTGGTGCCAAGGCTCCTGCCGGTGCTGAAGTCCTGTTTGATGGCACTGCCGAATCACTTCATGAGAACTGGATATACTGGGAAGGCCCCCGGTTTGCAGCTGAGATGCCCATTAAATGGGAGATTGTAGCCGATCCTGTGGATAAGGGTACCGTGATGAGCTCTGATGACCCGGCCGTGGTGGACCATAAATATGGTTCGGCCGATATTGTTACCAAAAAAGAATTCCGCGATTTCAGAATACATGTGGAGTTTCTCATTGAACAAAAAGGAGGCAACTCGGGAGTCTACCTGCAGAACCGTTACGAGATCCAGATCCTGGATAACGATTCAACCCAGCACGGAATGGCTGCTGTGATCAATGAGATTGATTCTCCATACTATGCTTACAATGGGGTGGGGAAATGGAATTCTTATGATATGGTATTCAGGGCTGCACGTTTTAAGGATGGCAAGCGAACTGAAAAAGCAATGGTTACAAATTACTTCAATGGTGAAAAAGTCTACTCAAATATTGGGATCAACCAGGTTTGGGGTGGAGTCAATTCCGGAATCGATGGCGGCAATGATGGCGGCAAGGGCATTACCGATAGCCCGGGAGGCATCAAACTGCAGGCCGAGGGTTACTCGGTGTTATATCGCAATATCTGGATCCGGGAGCTTGATTTAGTTGAACCTGATACTGATTTTTAAATTTCTATCAGCTATCGAAAGTTTTTAGCTCCAATATTTTTGCCCGTAATGTGGAAATGACAAAGAAAAAGCAAAACAGGTACGTCATTAAACTAAGAGCAGATCGGGGACTGGGTCTTGTCGCATTGCTCATTTTACTGGTGCTAAGCATATCAGGTTATAAACGTTCATTAAATGACAATGAATCTTTATTGCTGGGCCTGATCGGGGAGAACCAGCACCTTCGCTTAAATTCAAATAACATATTCGAGGTATATACGGATGAAGATGTGCAGGAAAGCGCATATATCTTCTCTGGAGAATGCATGGGATTTGGAGGCCCCTTGGAAGTAGCAGTCCTGGTCGATACCGGCATCGTTATTCAAAACCTCATTATCACCAGTCACAATGAGACTCCTTCCTATGTTACAAAGGTCCTTGGAAAGGGGTTTCAATGGCAAATAATTGACAAGACCTACACTGACGAATTTAATCTGGAAGCGGATTTGGATGGGGTAACTGGTGCCACTTATACATCGTCTGCAATTGCAGGTGCAGCTAAAGAAGCCTGTATGAATATTGCAGTGGAACAAAGAGGTTTTCAGCTACCTGAATCTACTGCGCAGTCAATAAAAATAGGGATCCCTGAAATACTGCTTGTTTTACTTTATGCACTGAGTTTATATGGGGTTTACAGCAAGAAAAGGTGGAAAATAACACTGAGATGGAGCATCCTGATTATCAGCTTTATCGTATTGGGATTTTGGTTAAGTATTCCGCTCTCATTGCTGAAAATTAATTCTTTCCTGCTTGGGTATTGGCCCGATTGGCACACCGGAATGTATTGGTACTTGCTAATAGGAGGTAGTATTTTGACATTGCTGGTGACCAATAAACAGCTTTATTGCAGCTGGATCTGTCCCTTTGGAGCCGCACAGGACTGCCTGGGAGCGCTTGGTAAAGCGAAATACAAGATACATGGCAGAAGCAAAGACATACTGAAATGGGTGCAGCGCGGACTGGCCTTTGCTGCCATTGCTGCAGCTCTCTATTTCCGTAATCCGGGGAAATTCAATTTCGAAATTTTCGGAACCTTTTTTAACCTCACAGGCTCCACCATTCTATTTGTCATTACTGCCATATACGTATTAAGTTCCTTGTTTATCAAGCGTCTGTACTGTGATACACTTTGCCCGATCCGGCCCTTCGAAGAATTCCTGCTGATGATGAAAAAATGGATGATGCCTAAAAAAATGAAAACTCAATAATCTTGTCTTATGAATAAAAAAGCTGATAAAGAAGAA
>CAYWGP010000258.1:0-1690 GCA_964458155.1 uncultured Bacteroides sp. | reverse complement strand
AGGTGTGCACCCCAAAACGCTCTTCCCAGAGATCATAGCAGGGGATGGGCAGTTTAGTTTTAGGATCGCGGTTCGCTACCATAAAGTCAGCAGATTTTTTAATAAGCGTGTCATAGAAAGGTCTGATGAATTCTATGTCTTTAGAACTCTCATAATCTATCCAGATCGCCCAGAGAATCAAAGCGGTAGAGTCCTCCTGTATCGGGAGAACTGCCTTTCCATCCACCAGCCAGGGGTGCCAGTTGCTGGCCAGTGATCCATCAGGATTGTAATGCTGGTACAGATATCCTTCCTCTGATAGAACTCGTGCGCAAAAGTCGTAAAATTTCATACATACATGGGTGTAACCGGCCTTTGCCAATGCAGCGGCTACGAAGGCCCCATCACGTCCCCACATGTATGAATAGGTATCTCTTCCAAAACGAACTATATCTGAATCATTTGCCGCGGTGATTGCTCCCCTGTTGTCTATCTGGGTTCTTAAAACAAGAAGGCTGCGATTGTATATGTCAATAACAGATTTTGGCAGGTCTCCAAAGGACCGGGATTCTTTTGTGACCCAGGCCCCCCAGTAATCCGATGTACGTTTGATCAGTTGCTCCGGCGTCTTCTCTATTACATCCCGATTCAGTTGGGCCACTTCATCATAATGCGTACCTGCTGCAATCCAGTAATAAGCTGCAGCTTTCCCCCTTGGAGGCACGTGCAGCCATATTCCGATAGCAGAGTCGGCGGAGCCCCATGAAATCTGGTTTCCGCTGAGTTCTCCATCTTCAGCATCTTTCCATATTCCTTCCCTTCCCGGCACCTCTTTGTCGCCGCAGGCATAGTGATTCACACCATACTTTCCGGACTTGCAGCAATTAATAAGAAAGTAGCGATTGGCCTTGTAGTGGATTATTGAGCTGGTCCGTGGATCAAAATAGGCCGTGTCTCCGATATTATTGCCATAAAGATGAAAGTTGTGACAGAAAAATAACCTCACCTGACGTTCTTTCCCTTTCAGATTTGTCACCTCGATCTTCTTAATATATAAGTTCAAGTCCACATCAACCACATCATGGCAGCGCAGTTCCAGACCCAGGGATTTGTTTTGCAGAAAAACATCAGTAACGAGGCTGTCATCATGATATCTCAGGTCCTTTTCCCATTCCGGGCCCATCCAGGAACAGCGTCCATCCACCCATGCTCCGAACCGGAAAGGGTCTCCTTTTGAATGGTTCTCCTGTCCTATAAAGGGAAAATACACATCCCTGATCTGATAATCCGAATCAAAATTAAAAAGAAGATTGCCGTTGCTTACCGGAATGTCTTTGGGCATGGTTACCTATGCGGCTCTTATGCCATGGGAAACAGGTTTTGGAGAATGACCGGTTGAAAACCTGCTGTGGCTGTCTGTTGTCTTATGACTGCCAATTATCTGATGATATAATTCTGAATATTTGCCGGCCATACTTGTTATGGAGAAATGATTCTGTACATGTTCACGGCATTCACGTGGATTAATACTATCTATATGTCCAACTGCTTCAATCATGGCTTCCATGGAATCTACCACAAACCCGGTTTTCCCGTCCACTACTATTTCAGGAACAGCGCCTTTATTGAATGCGATGACCGACGTACCGCATGCCATCGACTCGACAAGGACAAGTCCGAATGGCTCACCCCATTGTATGGGGAATAAGGT
>CAYWGP010000257.1:0-23048 GCA_964458155.1 uncultured Bacteroides sp. | reverse complement strand
GGGGTAGAGATCGAAGTACTTTCTGGGTGCATTAAAGGGATCGTGGGGCTTGTGGAAACCAACAGCCAGAAAAAAGGGCTGCTCGTGCTCCGCCCTGATAAACTCCACTGCCTTATTAGCAATCTGTCCGTCTGCCTGGTCCTCGTCGTCCCCCTCGGCTGCCAGCCAGCTGCACCACTTCAAGGCTCCCTCGGTCAGGTTTCGTCCCTCTCCCTCCTTTCCCAGAAGAGTGGTCCTATAACCATAAATTTCGTCCCAGGCTTTCAGGTCATTGTGTTCAGAGCGATTGCCGTGAAAGATCTTTCCCAGGCTCATGGTATAATAACCATTTTGTTTAAAAAGGGCAGGAAGAGTTACCCGGTCTCCCAATACCGATTGAAGGGTTACCCTGTTATCCTGAATGGTGGTGGTCTCCGGTGTCATGCCGGTCAGGAAAGAGGAACGACTGGGATTACATACTGCAAAATTACAATAGGCATGGCTGAATTGAATGCCCCCGGCAGCCAGTTGATCCACGTTGGGAGTCTTCACCACCGGGTGGCCATAACAGGCCAGCGTTTTAGTTAAATCATCGACCACGATAAAAAGGACGTTAACATCCTTCTTTTCCTCTTTAGCCGCGGTTTTATCCTTCTGCCCGGAACACCCACAAAGGGAAAATGCAAGGGCTACTATAAACCAGATGTTCTTCATATCAATAGTTTTACCATATGACTAATTCCCGGCTGCCCGCTTCCAAATCTTCAAAGGGACCGACACGGGGTTGACTTTGCTTTCTTTTATTTCCGTTAAAATCAGTATCGATCACATAGGGTGTCCCATCGCTTTGCTCAAAGACAGCCTCTGAAACAATGGTTGTTCCCAGTCTTGCTGTAGTCACCAGGCTGGTGGGAACAGCAGACAGTGCTTCATCAAATTCCAATTTCAGCATTAAACTTTTGTCTTCTACCCGGATTTCAAGCAATGGCAGATAAGCGGGCACAACTACGAAATCCTTTCCGTTTTTGTAAGGCAAGGCCCCATTGTAAAACAGATTACCCTCAGAATAACTTTCGTATTCCATATCATCATATCCGCCCAGTCCATAGGTCACGACTATATTCTTCCCCACGCTGTTAGTAAAACGTTCATCTTCAATCTCCCTGGTTTTGATAAAAATATTGTTGAAAAAACGGTTATCTCCACCCTTGATATTTCTCAGCGCCATGACCTTTGTGGAATGCGGCAGGTGATAAGGAGTTGAGCGGTCGGGCGTATCAAAACATTTAATTCTGCCTGCAAAGAGGTTATGCACAAAAGCTCCTCCTTCGGAGGTTTCCTGTATGGAGAGTCCAGTTTGCGTCAGAAAGAGATTGTTATCCACCATGTAAGGGCCATGATTCACTTCGCTGAAGAAATCGTGATGGCTGTTGTCGTACAATACATTCCGGGTCACCCTGGTTCCCTGGGCCATCCAGTCGAGCCAGATTCCAATGAAAGCATTGTGGATCCGGTTATGCTCAATAAGCATATCAATAGAAGCATGAATTTTTATCCCGGCCATCTCGGCTCCCGAGTAGGTCCGTTTGGTATAGATATCGTAAATGTGATTGTCGTATATCTGGCTGAACACAGCTCCCAGGCTGCCAACAATACCAGCCTGTCCGCAATCGCTGATTACATTGTACCGTACAATGTGTGATCCGATCTTTTCCTCTGACCAGCCCACTTCAAGGGCACGGAAAATAACCTCATTGTAGTGAGTGGCTCCATCCTTTTGCTTGTTATGCATCCAAACATTTTGCCCTGTCCCCCGGTCCTTTCCAAGCGTAATTCCCACACTTTTTGAGTTTCTGACAATGTTGTTCTCAATGATCCACCCCTTGCTCCAGTGGGTTCCTATCAGTCCGGGCTGCTCAGCAGTCGGCGCAGCCCACTGGGTGGCCGCCTGTGACATCTCAAAGCCTCTTATGGTAATGTAGTTGACTCCAGGCCTGGCGGGATAAAAGCAGGCAGGCCTTACATTGATCTCCACTACTTCTTCTCCGGGGTCAAGATCCTGAAAGTTTGCCCATATGGTGGTATTGTCCTCCCCCACTTCGGCATACCAGGTATACAATGAAGATGCAGGGTCGACTGCTTTCTTATGCTCAACAGGATGATTCACCCCTTCCAGGGAGTTCTGTTCAAAGAGAGACCTGCCATTGATATACACTTCACCGGTATGATGCAACAGGCCCTCGGGATTGAACCAGTCTCCTTCGACCACATCGGCATAGGGATTATAATCCCCGAAGAGGGAATTGGGCAACACCACCTTCCAGACCTTTTTATCAATCCGCTCCCAGGTATCGATAATCTCCGAACCCTTGATGACTACTTTTTCTCCTTCAGCTGCCTGATAGGTAATTCGTTGAAGTTCATTCATACCCCCGTTTACCGGATCGATCCGCTCCCTGTAAATGCCCTCATGCACTGTAATTGCATCTCCGGGAAGGGCAATATTTGCTGCTGCCTGGATGGTCAGGAAGGGGCTTTCAAGGTTTCCCGGATTACGGTCACTTCCGGTCTTTGCAACATGGTATTCCTTTGCATAAATATTGAATGCGGCTATACAAGCCAAAAGAAATAAGCTGATCTTCTTCATCGGTCCAAATGAGTTAGTTATTTGATAAGGAGTTCTCATAATCTCTGTATGCCTGTAAAAGTTCCTGTACCTTCTCTGGCCTTTCACCGGCCAGGTCTGAATTTTCTGCAGGATCCGTTCTCAGGTTAAACAACTGGATGTCATTATCGGGTTTCAAGGGTATCACTCCCGGATACTGGGCCGGAGTAGCCTGTCCTTCCATCCGCGCTATAATGGTAGTCCCATCGGGGCCCCGCGGATCAGACCAGGTACTTAAATCCACTTTCCTGTAACTCCTGGGCTCTCTAAGGAATAGCTTCCAGTCCCCCTTTCTTACAGACATAATGTGCTCATTATGCATACTGAATACCGGCTTATGATCCGTTTGTTTTCCCTTCAATATTCCGCTGATGTCCTGTCCGTCGATCGTATTGCCTTCCACGGGACTAAGTCCGGTAAGTGCTAGCAGAGTTGGGTAAACATCAGGAGACCAACAGGGGATATCCACCTGGCTTCCACGTGGAAATTCTTTTGGATAGTGCATGATAAAGGGGACCCGTATACCACCCTCCCAGGTTGTTGCTTTCATCCCCTTTAGTCCGCCCGTACTCCCCCCGTACCAGGGCCCGTTATCCGACATGAAAATAACAATGGTATGCTCCAGCATCTTCAGTTCTTCCAGTGTTGAGATAATCTTACCAACGGACCAGTCCAGTTCCCGTATTACATCTGCATACAGATCGCCGGGCGTATCCGGGGTATAAAAATCATCGCTGACAGCCAGAGGTTTGTGGGGCATGGCGTGACATAAGTGCAGAAAGAAAGGTGAATCCACGTTTCTCCTTATGAATTCGATGCCCCTGGCTGTATAATCCGCCGTCAGGAAGTTCTGATCGACCGGGTAAGCAACAGTATCCATATTCTCTATGAGCTGAACAGGACGCATATCATTGGAATACAGGATTCCATAATACTCATCGAAACCGTGCTTAACAGGAAAAAACTCCTCCCTGTGGCCCATGTGCCATTTCCCAATGCACTTTGTGGCATATCCGGCTTCCTGAAAAAGCTCGCCAAGAGTGATCTCACTTGCTGCAATCCCAATGTCATTAATCCCTGCATCGGGGGTTGGGTTCCTGATCATTCCGTGCCGGAGTGGAAACCTGCCGGTGAGCAGAGTTGCCCTGGATGGGGCACAATAGGGAGTAGGTACATAAAAATTACTGCAACTCACCCCGTTTGAAGCAAGCTTGTCAATATTTGCAGTTAGGTAAGCTGCTTGTCCGTAACAGGAAATATCACCATAACCCAGATCATCCGTTAAGATGATGATCACATTGGGCCTTTTCTTTTCTGCCTTGCTATTTCCCCCGGGGCTACAGGCTATCAGTCCCAGTAATGCAGCCGAAAGAAAAAATACATTTTTCATCGCTCTGGCATTTCCTGGCTCAGGGGAATCTCTTTTCTTAACATTCGGCCAGCCTGTCCGGTAATCCATAAATACTGATCCGAGGGCATACCGTCGTTATCGATAAAGTGGTCCTTATCGCTGTTGGGAGGATTATCACTTACCTTGAAAATTGCAGTTCCTTCGTCTATCTCATCAAACATGGCCACATATATCATCTCTGCACCAGCCTCTATCACTGTGGCCATCTGGTCCCATAAGAAGCTTCCACCCATGCGGGGAATGGCATCATAGACAATGGAGGGATCATTTTTTCTCATGTTTTTCCAGCTGAAACCCGGACAAACAATGGGAGCATAATCCACATGATGTTCCTTTGCCCACCGGATATCATCCATGACATGATCACGCAGGTGATCCATGGGTTTGTGCACCAGGGGGGTAAATCTCTGAACCATCCACGGCAATACGATATCGGCCGATTCGATCAATTCGTGCAGATAAGGATCAGGCAAACAATCCTTGTTTAATTCGCGGAAGTAAGTGGGCACGCCTAACATAACCGTGCATCCTCCGTAAACCGGATCATTCTTCAGGAAATCAATCAAACGATTCAAGCCTATTTTTCTGATATCGTAAGGGCGGTCAGGAAAACCAACACCCCAGATGGTGACAAGGGGTTTGCCATTGTGGTGCAAATAGGTTTGCTTTTCCCCGTAATTCTTAACCTTCAGGTCATCCACCAGGTGTTTCCAGTCTTCAATCACACTCGAACAATCATCCTTGCCAGGACGCAGGCCGGAAAGATCGTACATCACCGCAATGGCACGATCATACTTCTGCGAAGCCTTGAAGGCATTGTTCAGGATATGGTCCTGCTCCTTTCTGCGCTCCCCTCCCCTTGTCACATTAAAGAATCGTTGCATAAAAACACCATCCATGCCATATTCCTTCATCCACTTGAAATGCAAATCCGTGGTGCTCTCATCCATTGAACTAAATACCCTGGCCTTTGATCCATCCGGATTCTTAAAACTTGTTTCATAGGTCTTCTCATATTCACTCACATCCGGCCAGATATCAATGGTATTGTGTTCGGAATCGAATTTGCCATCTCTTCCAAAGTGTCCCCATCCCCTGTCAGCTTCGTCTCCGTCGGCCCTGAACCAACCCTGGTAACCTGCCATTACCAGACCCTTATAGGAGGGATACATGGGTTCTGCTTTGTTTGATTCCTGAGAAAAAGCGGCCATTGTACAGCCAATGAATAGCAATAGGAAAATCCGTTTCATGATATTGGTTTTATGTAAGTTTTTATATGTGCAGGGCAATATAAGGTCCGGGGGACTAAGAGAATATTAATTAATCCTTAAACGAGAACATTCCGTGTTCGATGTCTTTATGGTCTTACCGGGGTGCCATCGGGTTTACGAACCTGGGTCCAGTTATAATTATAATCCTTAAGCGGATATTTAGCAGCCTTCTCTTCGTCTATATCAATTCCCAGACCAGGAGCCTCATTGACAAACATATATCCATCCTTAACCGTAGGTGTGCCAGGGAATACTTCAAAAGTCACCTCTTTCCAATGTTGACTTTCCTGAACTCCGAAATTCCAAATGGCCAGGTCAATGTGGGCATTGGCTGCATGACCCACCGGTGAAGTATCGCCAGGACCATGCCAGGCCGTTCTTACATTGAACCACTCTCCCAGCCTGGCCACCTTCATGGCCGGGGTAATCCCCCCGATCTGCGAAATATGGCTGCGAATAAAATCGTACCAGCGATTAGCAATGGGATCCACCCACTCGTGCGGGTTATTCATTAATTCGCCCATGGCAATGGGTACGGCACATTGTTGCCTCAACTTGGGAAACCAGCGCATATTTTCTGGTGAAAACGGATCTTCGATAAAATAGGGTCTGTATTCCTCTATTCGTTTGATCATATCAATGGCATCCATAGGTTCGAGCCGTTCATGCATGTCATGAAGGAATTCAATCTCGTCCCCAAACCTTTTCCTGGCCATCTTGAATATTTCAATTACCCCATTTTTATAAGCCTGGGCATTCAGGGTATTATCAGTCTCTTTGCCATAATTATAGCGTTTATAATCGGGGTCCCTTGACAGGTGTGTCGATCCATATCCGCCAAGCTGAATCCTGATGTTCCGAAATCCCATTTCCCGAAGTTCTTCCACATGATCCATGACCTTGCCGGGAGTGGGACCTGAAGCGTGGGTATAACAATCCACAGCAAAACGGGTTTTTCCTCCAAGCAACTGGTAGACAGGCATCCCGGCCATCTTCCCTTTGATATCCCACAGGGCCTGATCCAGTCCGCTTAGCGCGTTGTTCAGCACCGGACCATTCCTCCAGTAGGAGCTCACATAGGCCGTTTGCCAGATATCCTCGATCTGGGTGGCATCCTTGTCCCTGCAAAAAGGGTCCAGGAAATCGTTTACGGCTGCCACAACCGGGCTGATCCTCTGGGTAAAAGTGGCACAACCAACACCATAAAGCCCGGGCTGGTCCGTTTCTACCTTTACGATAACCAGTCCGGTCCCATAGGGAGCAGTAGTAATGGCTCTGACTTTTGTAATTTTCACCTTTTGAAAATTCAGGTCTCCACCCGGTGGTTTCCACCCGACTGGCACCGGTCCCATTTGTTGTACCTGTTCCTCTCCTGCTCTGTTCAATTCTGAAGTACAGGCAGCCAGGGGCAGTAATGCCAGGGTCTTTAGTAAATCTCTTCGGTTTTTCATGGCCTGGCGCTTGTGAAAACTCTCTTGTAATTCTCCACAACCATACCTGCATAGGGCTTGGCCATTGCTACAAGTTTTTCTTTATCCGACTCCGAAAGGGCCTTCAATTGGTTAAGCACAGCCACATTCTCATCCAGCTCGTACAAGAATCTGGTACCACTGCATAAGGAAGATACCGGAAGAGAATAAACGTACTGGTGCAGATTTGCCAGGGTCAGATCGCTTAAACCAACCACATCAGGAATGTCCTTGGTCGCAATGTCCTGAGGGGTGGTATCGATACGTCCACCCATCATGCTTCCACCTGCCATGGTTTTCATGGCAATCACCCCGTATTCTTTCTCCAGCAATACGGGAAGAACATGCTCTTCAAAGGATTCAAAGCTGGGATCACACACATTCAAAGGCATCTGGCAGGTATCGAGTTCAAGACCCCTCTTATCAAGGAATTCCAGAAAATGGAGGTGGGTTACAGGATTTTGATGTCCGGTAAAACCAATGTAGCGTGTCCTTCCTTTTTCTTTTGCTTCCAGGAACGCATCCAGAACACCTGCGTTAATGCGATTGTCCACATCTTCGGGACTGCCCAGAGCATGGATCTGCCAGAGATCCAGATAATCTGTATTGAGCGCCTTTAAAGATTCATCAAGCATTTTTCTTACACCATCACCTGTTTTTGCAGGCGCTTTGGTCATCAGGAAAATATCCTCACGGTATTTCGGAGTTAGGAAACGCCCCATATACTCTTCCGATCTACCATTGTTATATCCCCGGGCGTTATCAAAAAAGCGTATGCCCAGTTCCAGGGACCGCTCGATCATCTGCTGTGCCTCTTCAGGAACTTCAGTCAGACCCAGGTGATAGCCGCCCAGACAAAAGGCTGTTACCTTTTCACCATTGCGAATTAATTGTCGCTGTGGCAACACTTCCCCCAGTTTGTCCGATTCAGGCATTGCCATAGCCCAATCCACCATAAAGCTCAGGGCTGCTGCAGCACCGGCTTTCTTAATAAAATCTCTTCGTGTTTCCATATGAATAAGTATTTATTTATTATCAATTTAGCTAAAGATATTCGCCATTGGCGATCTTATAAGTTAAGCCCCAAACATTAAAAGATGTTTAATATTCCATTAATATACCGATACAGGGATATCCCCCTAATTATTCAAAGACATTTACATAGCCATGATACAGATAAACTGCACCATATGTCCAGTTGGGGCCACTCATACCCGGATAGTTCAGGCGGTCCATCATCAAGGCTATGTATTGAAATGGGTAGCCCTCAGGCAATTGAACAACATTCGGCCACACCCTTGTTCCGGTGTTTTCATCCCAGGGGGGCAAATCCATTTGCAAGTTGCCTGCTTCCTCAAGTTCGGGATAGGTATAAATATAAATCCTGCCTTCCGAGCTACCTGAAAAGCAAAAGCGTTGATCTCCTATTTTTTGAATGGAGGTCCCGGTCGAATTATGTGTTACGGGTCCTGCAATTCTTACATAATCCCTATCCCATCGATCCGATTCCAGCATAATAGCCTTATAGCCATTTTGATTTTCACAGGTAAGCATCCTCCATTTTTCTGCTTCGGAGTCAAAGAGAATATGAGGATCTTCTATATCCCCAACCATACCAAAGGGACTGGCTTTCATAACAGAGAATCCAAATCGCGGATCTCTGCGACTCTCAATGGCAAGCAGTTCTTTCTTCTCTTTGTCTGGATTGGCATAAGCGCTGAAACCAGTTGTCAGGCCACGCCAGATTTCATTCTTCCTGTCGAAGAAAACATGGGAGGCTATCTCATTACGGAGTAAGCCATCATCACGATCAAAAAGAATTATGCCTTCCAGCCTGAGATCAAAAATGCCCGGATCCAGGCTAAAGACACCCTGAATATGGTGTGGCAGGGCCCGTCCACGAATAGACATGGTGTACCAGAGTCTTCCCTGGTCCAGTAAAGGTTCACCATTCTCATAGCTTATGGCCCTGATATCAGCCAGGCCGACACCTGTACTCAGTGCCATTTCAACCTTTTTGATAAAAACCTGGCCACCTTTCAGATGCAGGTATAGATGTGACTGGAAGGAATTGATATACTCTTTCTTACGCAAATCCATATAGGTATTGAAATCACTCTGAGCTATAACAATTGGCAAACCCTTATCCTGCAAGTAGAGAACACAGCCACTACCCAGCATCTGAAGAATGATTTTAGAATTCATTATTTCCGCTTCCGAAAAATTTACATCAATAGCCTCCTTGATAATAGTTATGTTATTCTCCCTAACATGGAGATTAACTCCGGTAAGTATTGAATCACTAAATCCCAGGGTAATATGAAATTGTTTACGCTTAACAGCATCAGAAAATTCAAAACCTATTTCTCCTTCACCTGAGCACGATTCGAGGTCGATGGTATAAGTTGCAAAAGGATTAAAACCCCCGAACCATATTCCTGTCCGGCTTTCCTCCTCAGATTGAATGAGCAGTTTGTCCTCGTTGACAGAGATGCTGGAATGTTCATCTGAGTAATGCGTTGCGGGGTGCATTACAGACAAGGCTATAATCTTCCCTGGTTCAATACTGGCCAGGGGAAGGGACTGATCTTCGTCAAATATTATTCGCTGCACTCCCTGCCTGACAAATTCCAGCTGTTCGGGTGAAGGATATTCCTGTGCAAGCGCATTAAAGAATATGAGTGAAAATATGATGGATGTGATACCTCTCATAAGACATGTATGTAACCGGGTTTTTTATCTGCTTATTATAAGCAACACAAAATAATCACCGGGCATTAATTTCCGATTAATAACTTTTCATTAATCACATATTTAATCTCCTTTTAATAAAGCATTAACATTCATATCCTATTTTAAGCACTTGAACAACAAAACACAGGTATAAACCAGGCTTACAAATGGACAACTCAAGAAGAACTTTTATTAAGAAAGTGGCTGCCGGCTCATCAGCAGTGGCCATGGGTGGGATCGGATATGGATTCACTGCATCCAGTTACTCCCGGATATTAGGTGCCAATGACCGAATCGTGATGGGTATCATGGGGACAAATAGTCGTGGAAATGGAATGGCAGCCAATTTTGCACTCCAGGATAATACAGAGGTGCTTTACATTTGTGATGTGGATGACAAGGCACTGGAAAAAGGAATTAAAGCCGTGCAAAAAGCTGTAGGTAAAACTCCTAAAAGTGAGAAAGATATACGTAAGATGCTTGAAGTAAAGGACATTGATGCTGTTTTTCTTTCACCTCCCGATCACTGGCATGTTCCGGCTACCATTATGAGTTGTGTGGCTGGAAAACATGTGTATGTTGAGAAGCCTCTCGGCCATAACCCCGCAGAGGGAGAAATGGCCATCGAAGCTGCCCGGAAATATAACAGGGTTGTTCAGATGGGAGCTCAAAGGCGTTCCTGGAAGTTGCTCACCCAGGGCATCAATGAATTGAAAAACGGTGTAATCGGCAATGCCTATATGGCCAAAACCTGGTACACGAATAACAGGGGGCCAATTGGTATCGGCAAGGAAGTTCCTGTGCCAGCTACGCTCGATTATGAACTATGGCAGGGCCCGGCGCCCCGCAGGCCGTACAAGGATAACCTTATTCACTATAACTGGCACTGGTTTTGGAATTGGGGGACTGGTGAGGCACTCAACAATGGAACCCATGAAATTGATGTGGCCAGATGGGGACTGGGTGTGGACTTTCCATCCCGGGTCAGCTCTGTTGGTGGCCGATACCGCTATAAGGACGACTGGGAAACTCCGGATACCCAAATCATAAGTTACGAATGCGAAAACGGAGCTTCCGTATTCTGGGAAGGTCGCAGCTGCAATGGAAATAAGGTTGAGGGCCTTGGCAGGGGAGTGATCTTCTATGGAGAAAAAGGAAGTATGCTCACCGGTCACGATGGGTATACCATCTATGATCTGAATGATAATATGCTTAAAGAGGTTAAATCCGATATTGTGATCGACGGACGGAACACTTCCAGTCCGGCTGCAAGCCTTGACGGAGTCCATATTCAGAATTTTCTGGACTGTGTGCGCCATGGAGGCACTCCCAATGCGGATGTTGAAATCGGGCATAAAAGTACCACCTGGGTTCAACTGGGCAATATTTCGCAGAGGGTTGGTCGTAGTCTGGATATTAACCAGAAGAATGGTCATATCGTCGATGATAGTGAAGCTATGAAGCTATGGGGACGTGATTACGAGGCTGGATGGGCCCCGGTGTATTAATGGTTTAAACGTATTTCTGAGACATATGAAGCTTAAAATAATTCTGCTGATAGGTATAGCCTGCATGGCTGTTCAATGTAAAAACAGTGAATCCCGGGAAAAAGCAGGACCGGCAGAAAAACAGAACTGGATAATCTTGTTTAATGGTAGCTCAACAGAGCACTGGAGAGATACCAAATCCGATCTCTTCCCGGAGCATGGATGGGTGGTTGAAGACAATATATTAACCGTCCTCGGTGAAACGGAAGAGGAGCCCGGTGGACATGACATCATCACAAAAAAGCGTTATTCCAATTTCGAGCTGGAACTTGAGGTAAGACTTTCCGAAGGATCCAATTCCGGAATCAAATATATCGTATCAGACTCCTTTCCCGGACATGAAGGGAGCTTTCTCGGCCTGGAATACCAGCTTCTGGATAATGAGAGGCACCCCGATGCGCAAAACGGGAGGAACGGCAATCATAAGATGGGGGCACTGTATGATATGATCCCTCCCCCAGGGGACATGAATATCCATCCTCCCGGAGAGTGGAATAAAGTCAGGATATCTGTTGACAGAGAACACGTAGAGCAATGGTTTAATGATGTGAAAATCATTGCGTTTGACAGGAAATCAGATGAATTCAGAGAGCTTGTTGCCCTTAGCAAATACAATGAACTGGAAAGATTCGGGGAACTGGACAACGGGCATATCCTGCTGCAGGGCCATGGAAATACTGTTTCTTTCCGAAACATCAGAATCCGGACCTGGTAGGCAGGGATAATATCCGGAAGGCAGTTAATTCTTCAAGCCAGCTCCGCATTCCTCGCGAAGAAACTTTATACTCTTCAGGAATTCATCCTCCTGACGCATAATATCAAATGCTTTTTTATCTGTTCTCTCGGGAGCATCTTCTATCTCAAGTGCCCGACCCTGTCTGACCAGGTTCAGGAAATCGACCAAATCGGAGGCTTTAAGATCGGGGAATCCTTCCCAGAAACCGGATTCCAAATAGGGTATCGGACGTTGGGAATCTGAAATCGACTCCACATGAATGTGAACACCCGGACAATTTTCAATTAAATACCTGGTAAAGTATTTATAACCCATAAATCCTTCTCCTATGGCCGTCCACTCAAATAAAGCCCCATTCTTCGTGGCCCAGACCATCACATCACGCACACTGGTACAGATTATATGCTCCCCAAGCGCCTCCAGGGCTTTCATGGGATCCTCCAGGGCCCAGATAGCATTCCCCGGGTCATAAAAAGCGCCGCAAATATCGCATCCTGTTTCATGAATGAGGTCAAGAAGTTCATGGGACCGCAAGTCGCCGGCATGATTTTCAAAGGCAAATTTAATACCCGCATCCATGGCATGTTCACGCATGGCTTTCATCACCTGGATAACCTCCTCTATCTTAGGTTTTATACCTCCATTGCCGTAGCGATCCTTGATGTTCCCTATTCGGACTCCCACAATGGGTGAGCCCAGAGCTGAGGCCACACGGATTCCCTCCTTCAAAAGCGCTGTAGCACCCCCATAGCGATTTGAAAAACTGGAGGATTTCTGGCAGATGCTCCCGGCACCCACATAGATACGGATGTCATTGGTTGAAGCCAGCTTATTCAATTCAGCAAGATACTCTGCTTCCAGATTTTCAAAAACTGTCAGGGTATTGAACTGAACAGAATCCAGCTGATGTTCAATGGCATACTCAATTAATTCTTTTGCATTCAGTCTCATTCCCCGCAAAGAATGGTTACAAAGTCCCAGAGGCACCCTTAGTGATCCTGCATAGCCATAATTTTTCTTCATTGCAGAGCTTGCAATGGGAAAGGCCTGCATTGCCAACAAAGCAGATCCTGTCAGTTTTGTAAATTCGCGTCTTCTCATGTTCCTATTTAAGGTTCTCAGTGAGCGGATGATTAATTTAACTAATAAAGACCGGGCTTGTTGCCCATCACAAATTTCAATATCCCCCCGTCCATTATATCGCGATGCTTTATGGTATTCCCAATGTATTCCTGTCCGTTCAGTTCCGCCTGCTGGATATAAATATTTTCCGGACTGTTGTTTTCAGTTTCTATTGTAAAACTTTTACCTTCAGGCAGCTGGATGCTTGCCTTATCAAAGAGGGGGCTCCCAAAAACATATTCCTGAGAAGCAGGAAATAAGGGGTAAAAGCCAAGTGAAGAAAAGATATACCAGGCTGACATTTGTCCGGCATCCTCATTGCCGATGATTCCATCCGGATCATCCTTATAAAACTCCTCCATAATATGGCGGACCTTTTCAGCAGTTTTCCATTGCTGACCGACAGAGGCATATAGATAGGCAATGTGATGGCTCGGTTCGTTCCCGTGGGCATACTGCCCGATAAGCCCCGTTAAATCTACCAGCACCTCTTCATTCTCAGTTTCAATAAGAAAGAAGGAATCCAGGCGAACGATAAACTGATCTTCACCCCCAAGCAGTTCAATTAAACCTTCCACATCCTGCGGAACCAGCCACAGATATTGCCATGCATTTCCCTCGGCATAGTCTTTTGCAAGAGGGCGCTCCGATGCAAGCGGGGAAAACTGAGGTTCAAAACTTCCATCGCTCTTTATGCCACGAAAGAAGCCTGCAGATTCATCGTAGTAAAGCTGATAATTCCTGGCACGCTTGCTGAAGTATTCATAATCTTCATCCTTGCCCATGGCCTTTGCCATAAGGGCGGTACTTCCGTCAGAAATGCACAGTTCCATGGCCTGGGCCACTGTTCTTGCAAGTCCTGCATCGTTGGGGATGGGCTTTAGTTCTCGCAGGTAACTGAGGCCCTCAAAGTCCATCATGGAAGTGGTCCGGATTGCCTCATAGGCACGTTCCCCATCAAATCCCCTGTACCCTTTCAGGTAGGCTTCAGCGATGATCTGCAAACTACTGATCCCCACCATAGTTTTTGTTTCGTATCCGTTCAGATGCCACATGGGTAGATATCCCTGCTCGTCGTATATGGCCAGCATGGTATTTATAAAATCATCCATCCGTTCAGGCTGAGTTATGGTAAAAAGAGGATGCTCGGCCCTGTAGGTGTCCCAGGTTGAAAGAACGGTGTAATTTGTAAAACCCGGATTCGTGTATATCTTATTATCTGCTCCCTGGTAGTCTCCGTTGTAATCGTTAAACAGGGAAGGATGCATACAGGAATGATATAGTGCTGTGTAAAAAATCCGCTTATGGGATTCATTGGCGGTTTCAATACTGATTTTTGAAAGCTCATCGTTCCACTTTTCACGAGCCGAAGTCACCACCTCCTCAAAATCCCAGTCCGGAATCTCCTGCTCCATATTCATCAGGGCATTCTCTTCATTGGTAGGCGAAATACCCACTTTCAGTTCCACATTCCCAGGGCTTTCGCCAAAAGAAATTAAGCCTTTAACTCCACTGCCATCGTCATGCAAGTCCAGATTGGTCAGAGGGACAGAACTCCGGATGGCAAAAAATACCTGTTGCTCTTTTGCCCAACCCGAAGAAAAACGATGTCCAAGCAGCGTATATTCATCAACCCGGGTCAATGAGCTCTCCGTGGTGCGGTCATTGATTCCCTCCTTTAAATCAATAATGATATGGGCATCTTCGTTTTCAGGAAAATAGTAGCGATGAAAGCCCGTGCGCTCCGTAGCAGTTAATTCCACACTGACACCATTGTCCATTTTAACTGAATAATACCCGGGTTCAACGGTCTCATTGTCATGACTGAAGGTGGACAAATATCCTTTATGGGGGTATTCCTGAACGCCTTTATCCAGTCTTACCTCGCCCGTGAAGGGCATGATCAGGACATCTGCCAGATCTCCAATTCCTGTTCCACTAAGTCTAAGGTGCGAAAAACCTATGATCAGACTATCCGAATAGTGATATCCTGAACACCAGTCCCATCCTTTGTAAATGTTGTTCGGACCCAGTTGCACCGCACCAAAAGGAACATTTGCGCCAACGAATACATGCCCGTGTCCTCCGGCCCCGATTAGCGGATCCACATAGTCCACCGGATATAAAAAACTTTGCTCGGAGGAGCAGGCACTCAAGCTTAAGCCCAGGATTGCAATTGTTATCAGCCTTGCAGTATTCAACTGCTTTAAAAATAGTCTCATTGATAGCTTATTTTGTTCCGGAAACTTCCACTTCCACATAGATGGGTTTATGATCTGAAGGGTAGGCACCCTTAACGTTATAGTCCACTTCTTCATATTTAAGAACCTTAACAGCTCCCTTATAGAGGATCCAGTCAATTTCCTTTTCATCCACAAAAGTATTCTTTAATAAATCTGGATCACTTCCATTTTCATCCCCCATTAGCACCCTGTAGGGCGGACTTCCGGGGCGACAATTAAAATCACCCATCAGGAATACAGGACGCTCGTCGGTCCATTCCCCAAAGCGATTAAGCTCCGAGATTTTCTCCAGTATGAGTTTGGAGGCATTTAACCTGGCAAGGGCCTCATCCCGGCTGTTGAAGTAATGGGTGTTAAACACATAAAACTCCAGGTTATTCTCCCAGTGTCCCCTGTAATCTGAAGGATAAGGGCCATCTTTTCCTTCAGCCGCTATGTCAATGAAGGCAAAACGCCCCCATGTGACCATCCTTGGATTTACTTCAGGGCCGCTGCCGATAATCTCCGGGGTTTCAGAAAGTTGAAAGCTGTTCATCTCCCGCAGGCGAAACCTGTCCCGCCTGTAAAAAATGGCCATATGCTCGTCGTCATCTCCTCCCTTCCTGCCTTCCCCGATCACAACGTACTCAGGCAGCAGTTCCGCTAAATAATCGATCTGTTCCTTTAATCCTTCCTGGGTTCCGATGATGTCGGGATCATACTTACGGATAAGATCGATTTGCATATCACGTCTTACTTCCCAGGAGGGTTCGAAGGTGGGGCTGGCAAACTTCAGATTATAGCTCATTAACTTCAAGGTTTGCCCCCGGGCGCCCGGACTTAAAATGCTTGTTCCACAGATGATCAAAACTGTCAAAAGTAAATGCCCCGTTATCTTAGTTTTCATGAGAGAAGGGTTTTCTTTTACTGTGCTGATTATTCATTAGTACGTTCAGGCAAAGTCAGGCTGAGAGGTATCTCCTTTCGCAACATCTTTGCTGCTTCCCCACTCAACCAAAGGTAATGATCGGAAGATAAGCCATCATTTCCCACAAATTTGGCCACTTCGCTCACGGGGGGATTATCAGAAATTTTGAAGATGGCCGTTCCTTCGTTTACCTCATCAAACATGGCCACATACAACATATCGGCCCCCGACACTATGGCTGTGGATATTTGCTGCCAGTAAAACTGTCCACCAAGCCTGGGTATGCTGTTTACCGGTTTGGGTTCCAGTTTGGCAGATTGTCTGCTCAGGTTATGCCAGCTGAAGCCCGGGGTAACACAGGGCACATAATCGATACCATTGGCCTTACACCAGGTGATGTCGTCCAGGATCACATCTCTGTAGCGGTCCATATCGTTGTGGAGCAGGGGAGAAAAACGCTGCACCATCCAGGGTAAAACTATATCAATCTGCCTGATGAGTTCATGAAGATAGGGATCCGGATTGCAATCAGCGTTTAAGTCCCGCCAGAATGTGGGTACCCCCATCATAATACTGCAACCTCCATATACAGGATCATTCTTCAAAAAGTCTATGAAGCGCTGCAATCCGATATTACGGATATTGTAGCTCCGGTCAGGAAAACCTACTCCCCATATGGCTACCAGTGGTTTTCCCCGGTGATGCACATAGGTCTTGGCTCCTTTCTGATTTGTTACACCCAGCGAATCAACCAGGAATTTCCAGTCTTCAATTAATGCCGAACAATCTTCACCCTTTGCCTTGAGTCCCGAAAGGTCATACATCACAGCAACTGCCCTTTCATACCTGGATGCAGCCTCAAAGGCATGCTTGAAAACTGTTACATTGTGTCTGTTTCTCGAACGGGCTGCACCAAAAAAACGTTGCATGAAAACTCCATCCAGACCATATTCCTGCATCCACCTGAAATGGGTATCGATGGTGCTTTGATCGCCTGAGTAGAAAAAACGGGCTGTACTCCCGTCCTCCAGCTTCATGCCGGTCGGATAGGTTATTTCGTACTCGGATACATCGGGCCACATATCGATGCGGATTTTATTCTCGTCGGGATACATGATCCCTCCGTCCCTGGGCTTGTTAAACCAGCCTTGATAGCCGGCCATCACAAGTCCCTTATAAGATGTGTATTTGGTAGTCTCTGCATGCTTTTGGCCTGCGACGCACATAAATACAAGCCAGAGGCCTGCCATTGTCAATATTCCAGTTTTCTTCATCATATCTTGGTTTTTAATCGTCTGAAGGGTTTGCTTCTTCCATCATCCTTATGGCCATATACAGCACCCCCGCTGAGCCCCGGAAGGTTCCGGAACCTTTTGGCTCGTTATCTACGGTGTACCACTCATAAAAGCCATTATTATCTTTGACACGTTTTACCATGGGTTGAATGTGTTCATAGGCTTCCTCCATAAAGCCACAGGCAATTAATTGCTGGATCATACGCCCACCAAACCAGGTCCAGTCGCCGCCATTCTGATATCCATAATAATACATGCTGGGATTTTTAAAGGAACCTTCGGGATAGGGAGGGTAGAGCGTCAGTCCAATGGATCCGGCACCGGATGCCTCCACATTGGCCTGCATTTTATCAATGGATATTTTTATTTCCTCCTTTGAAAGCAGGCCGGCTTCAATGGCCACTGCGGTTCCGCCATGGTAGTAGACCTCATCTTCATTAAAATCATCAGGAAAGGGAGATCCATTCAAGTAGATATGTGGTATGAATTTCTGCTCTTCCTCATCCCACAAATGCTCACGTGTATTGCTGGCAAGCTGATTCCGTACGTCCTGCCATCTCTGTTTTGATGCGGGAATAAGTTCCATCAGATTATCCAGAGCCACAAGGAACATGGCATTATCATAAATATCAAGAGCATAGTGTGTGTCATCGGTCAGGAATACACCCCACTCATGCTCGGGCTGAACATCTCCCCAATCGGCGGTAGTGGCTCCCCATATTAGTCCATAATCGGTATTGAAGCGGTGATTCATTAAGAAATCCATTGCCCATTCCAATCGCGCCGAAACAGTTTTATCTCCTACCTTCTCACTCAGGAAATTCGTATCTCCTGTAAGCTGAACGTACTTATATACTGCCTGAACCAGAGAACTCTCCTGATCCGTTTCAACCGTGTTTTTATGTCCGGCAAAGCGGGGTTCAGCATCCAGATATATGTAATCATATGGCAGTTCTTCCGCCTGTTCCCTGGGAATAAAGCCATCGATGATGTTTCCATCCCCGCCCTGCATCCTGAAGAATACAAGCAGGTTTTCCCTCAATACTTCAGCTTCAAATACTTCAGCCGACAGTTCTATGAATGTATTGTAATCACGGATCCATACCTCGTCATAACCTTCTCCTGCATTAAAGCCCGACTTCACCACCTCCAGCGCCTTCTCCTTTGTGAAGGCAAAATATTCATTGGATTGGATTTTTCCCGTCAATTCATTCTGTGCTGACTGCCTGCCTGCACAGCTCATCATGAAGAGTAAAAAGAATAGATATATGTTTGTTTTCATAAGTCGTTTTTATTCTGAAACTATTTTAATTTCTCAAGCCATATATTCCTGAATTGGATTTTTGAACCTTCGGCCTGTAAAGCAATAGATCCCTTGCTAATGGAACAATCTGTTGCCACATTCTGCAGCAATCCATTCACCCTCAGTTCAATTGTACTCCCTTTGCAGCTTATGTCATAGCTATTCCATCCACCGGCCGGCTTTTCATTTGAAGCATGTAATTTAGGCAGGATCGGTTTTGCCGGATCTTCTGTTGATGTATAAACAGTATCCCTAACTGTTGCGCTGATACCTGCCCCGTTAACTATGAAGTCGCCGGCAAATCCATGCTTCAGTTGTCCCTGATAATGCTTCACCGTCCACTGGTCGGGGCCAACGGTATGCAAATAGATTCCACTGTTTGTGGGATTTTCCGGGTAGCACCATTCAACATGTAAGTGATAATCAGAATACTCTTTTACGGTTCGGAGATAGCCGTTCGGAACGCCGATTGTTTCAATCACTCCCTCCTTTACGTAAAAAAAGTCTTCCGGACTCACCGTGGAATCACTTACAAAGATTGTCCATCCATCCAGATTTTTACCGTTAAATAAGTAGTCCTTTGTATCGCTGCAGGATGTAGCAAGAATAGCAAGAATGGCAAGCATTCCATGCAGATTGACCAGACTGAGTTTGATAAAGTTTTTTTTCATATCTATCCTGTTAATGAGATTATACATGCAAAACTATCGTGTCGCTGATGCTTCCCGGATCCTCTTTAATTCTTCTCTAAGTTGTTTTACGATTTCCGGGTTTGCATCATAGAGATTATTGCTTTCTGCCGGATCTTCTGACAAATTGTACAGTTGGGGCTCCAGAGGCATCTTAATGCTCAGTCTCCGGTTCTCCGGTAATTCTTCAGGAAGTACCATGTCGATGTATTTCCAGTCACCCACCCTTATGGCCTGCATACCATGCGCATCGGCCGTCACCACCGACCTCCTTGCAGGCTCCTTTTTTTGTCCCATCAGGGAAGCAAGAAAACTATAACTGTCGGGGCCCACGTTTTTATCTTCCGGCAGCCCCTTCGCCGTGATATCCGCAATGGTTCCAAACATATCCATCACAGCGATGATATGGTCAGACTTCGCTCCTTCTTCAACCCTTCCGGGCCAGGATACAATGAAGGGGACACGTGTTCCGCCTTCCCAGATGGTATGCTTATCACCCCGTAAATCTCCATTAATTTTAAGCCCTGCATTGATCGCCTGAATTTCAGGGGCCTCAGGCTTGTTACCGGGGATCTCCCCTCCATTGTCGCTGGTAAATATGATGATGGTATTATCCATTAAACCCATGTATTCCAGGGTTTGGATGATACGCCCCACGCTCCAGTCCAGATCCTGTATAAAATCCCCATAGGGTCCGCAATCGCTCGTTCCTCTCATATAATTGGAGGGAGTAATTGGGTGATGTACCGCCACAGGCGCAAAGTAGAGAAAGAAAGGTTCTTCACTGCTTTGAATCGATAACCAGTCAATGGTTTTTTCCGTCAACATCTCCATGCATTCTATATTTTTGCGCTGGGGTGCATCAAAGCCATAATACTGAGGTCCGTAGAAGGTCCGGGAATAGGGCTGGATCTTGGCACTCCGAATACCATATATATGGTCATTCTCAATGTATACTCCCATTTTATCCCCATGATTCTGGGGAACGCCAAAATGATAGTCAAATCCCAGGTCCAGGGGCCCTGGTTTTAAAGTCCCGGTGTATTCCTCAATCTCACCGGTCTTCCCGTAACCAAGGTGCCATTTACCAATGGCAGCGGTGTTATATCCCAGGTCCTTCAGCCAGTCGGCAATGGTAACGCTTTCGGGATCGGGCAATAAGGGACTTTCAACACCCCAGACTCCATATTTTAATTGAGAACGCCAGGGGTAGCGTCCCATTAGGAAACTGTAGCGGGTTGGTGTACAAAGTGAAGCGGCGGTATAGGCATTGCTAAAGCTCATACCCTTATCCGCTATCCTGTCGATATTCGGGGTTCTGACCAGGCTTTTATCTGCCCCGTAGCAATTCAGGCTGGTGTAGCCAAAATCGTCGGCCAGGATGAATACAATATTGGGATTCGTCTGAGCCCTCAGGGCGGTCCCGGATGCACATAGCATCAGGATAGTCAGCATTACTCTAAGTCCTTTTTTCATAATTGCCTGATTAATCTTTCAATTTTACGGCCTTCCCGTAACAGTTGCTTTCACGTGCAGCTTCAAGTATTTCCACCACGATAAGGTTAAATTACAGAGAGGATAAATCTGTGGGCTGAATCACAGTCCGGCCCCGTGATATGAAAAGAAGGCAAGTACATAAAACTGCTAATATTTTCTTCATTCAGCTAAGATCATTCAATGTGCTTAATTATTAATTAATAGTAAATTAATTATGCTTTGTTTTCTTTACAAAATTGAAAAACGGTAACATGACCTGAACAAGTTCCAGGCATCTGTCTTAATTTCATTTTTGAAAATCAAATTCATGCGCTACATCCTCTTAATCCTTGCTACTGTTGTACATTTCAGTTTATATTCCCAAACAACTGATCACTGGGAAAGCATCTTTGGTGATGGCGACAGTTGCCCCTATTTAGTGCCTGATCAAGACATAGGAACGGCATGGCGAAATACAGGTTTTGATGACAATGGCTGGGAGATCGGACTGCCGGGTTTCGGTTATGAAGATGATGATGATGTAACCATACTACCCTATGGAACCCAGAGTATATACATGCGCGTTGAATTTACAGTTAATAATATATCCGATATTACCGACATGTACCTTGATGTGGATTATGATGATGGTTTTGTAGCGTATTTGAATGGTATTGAGGTGGCTCGTGAAAATGTTCAGGACCCCATATCATGGAATATGGAACTGGAGAATTATCGTGAAGCCATCATGTATACCGGGGTGAATCCCTACAGGTTTAAGATTGGTGAGTATATCTCTTCTGCTTTAAATACAGGCACTAATGTACTGGCCGTGGAGGTTCATAACCAGAACGCTACTTCGAACGATTTCTCAGCGAATTTTTTCCTGCATGCAGGAATATCGGGCTCTGAAAGCATTTATGGTCCGGTACCGGAATGGTTCGATGATACTGTTTCATACACGGAAGGGAATCTTCCTCTGATGATTATCAATACAAATGGTCAGAAAATTCCTGATGAACCACGAATTGTGGCTGATATGGGATTGATATACAACGGGGAAGGAGTCATGAACCATATTGATGACCCCTGGAACGAATATTCCGGGAATATCAGTATAGAACTACGCGGGGAATCTTCCATAGAGTTTGCGAAGAAGTCTTTCAGCATCGAACTTCAGAATGCCGATGGATCTAATAACAATACCTCCCTGCTTGGTTTACCGGAAGAAAACGATTTTGTACTCAATGGACCATTCAGCGATCAGACCCTGTTAAAAAACGTACTGACTTACGAGCTGTTCAGAAGAACAGGCCGGTGGGCTCCGCGGACAAAATTTATTGAAGTAATTCTCAATGGCGATTATGAAGGTATTTATGTTTTAACGGAAAAATTAAAACGTGACGAAAACCGGGTGGATATCGATAAGCTCACCAGTGAGGATGTTGCAGCCCCCGAGATGACCGGTGGCTACATATTGCGAAGGGATAAGAAAAACAAATTGGCTGATGAAGAGTGGTGGGAATCACCGGTTGTTCAGCCCTATCATCAAAGGATCTGGTATGAGTATTACGATCCGGAATATGATGAACTTACCCAGGATCAGGCCAGCTATATCCGTGACTGGATGCAGGATTTTGATGAAGCTATGTCAGGTTCGGGTTTTACAGATCCTGAAAACGGATACCGCCCATTTATTAAAACCAGGTCTTTTATTGATCTGATGTTTATAAATGAGATCTCCAAAGGGATTGATAATTACTTATTCAGCACCTATTTCTATAAAGAAAATGATGCGGACGGAGGGCAGCTGGTCGCAGGACCGCCATGGGATTATAACCTGGGTTATGGGAACCTGAATTACGGGGATGGCTGGAATGCAAAGGAGAGCTATGGCTGGTGTTATCCCCAGGGAGGCCGTGTATACTGGTTTGAACGCCTGATGGAGGATGATCATTATGTGAACAAAACCTACTGCAGGTGGACAGAACACCGGGATAGTGTTTTTAGCGATGAGAATGTAATGTCGCTTATTGACAGTTGTATTTATTATTTAGGGGATGCGGTTGATCGTAACTTTGCCAGGTTCCCGACACTTGGAAATTATGTCTGGCCGGCCATTGAACCCTATCCCGAGACCTATGCGGGAGAAATCGACAAACTAAAAACCTGGTTGCTTGCACGTCGCCAATCTCGCCCCAC
>CAYWGP010000256.1:0-10794 GCA_964458155.1 uncultured Bacteroides sp. | reverse complement strand
TATTTCCGGCAGGGTTTACGATGCTGGTTCAAAGGAGCCTTTGCTGGCTGTTCATGTCACTGCCGACAGGAGCTCGGGTACAGCCACCGACCTTCATGGAGCATTTTCACTTACACTGGAGGCGGGCGATCACATCCTGGAGTTTTCCTATATTGGATATTCAGATCAAAAAACGGAGATCACCCTTAGTGACGGCCAGACCCTTCAGTTGGAAATCGGGATGAGTCCAGGCAGCGAAATGCTTGATGAAGTGGTAGTCAGTGCAGGGAAGTATGAGCAGAAGCTGTCAGATCTGACTGTTTCCATGGAGGTAATCAAGCCTTATCAGCTGTCAAACCAGAATATCGTGTCACTGGATAAGATCCTGGAGAAGACTCCCGGGTTCAGTATCCTGGATGGTCAGCCCAGCATCAGGGGAGGGAGTGGATTTAGCTATGGTGCCGGGAGCAGGGTGCTTATGCTGGTGGATGACCTGCCAATGATCTCAGCCGATGCCGGGGATGTTAAATGGAGTTACTTGCCTGTGGAAAACCTGAACCAGGTGGAGGTGATCAAAGGTGCCTCTTCGGTATTGTACGGCTCTTCAGCTTTGAATGGAGTGGTCAACCTCCGTACACGCTTCCCGGGAAGTGATCCGGCCACAGAACTTACCCTGTTTGGTGGTGCATACATGAATCCCTCAAGGAAAGAGCTGATCTGGTGGGACAGTCAGCCCTGGTTTGCCGGAGCTTCCTTCAGTCATCTTCGAAAGATCGGTAAGTTGGACCTGACTCTGGGAGGGAATTATTTTAAAAATGAAGGGTACAGGGAGGAGGACTATGAAAACAGGATCAGGGGGAACGTGGGACTCAGGTACAGGTTTGCAAAAATCGAAGGGCTCACCGTGGGACTGGCCGCAAGTGCCATGTATGTGGACAAGAGTGATTTTCTGCTGTGGCAGGATGCAGATTCCGGTGCATACAGGCAAAATCCTGAATCCATGACACCCCTGACAGGCTACAGGTATAACATTGATCCTGAAGTTGCATATTCAACCAGGGGAGGTAACAGGCACTCATTAAAAACCAGGTTATACGGTGTGAAGAATTCCACTTTGAATGAGGACCGGAACAGTGCTTCAAAATTATGGTACGCCGAATACCGATACATGAAACGCTTTCCATCAGGCGCCAATTGGTCCAGTGGCGCCACCTTCACAAGGAATATAGTGACCTCTAACCTTTTTGAGGATCATGCGGGATCCAATGCGTCGGTTTACTCCCAGCTGGATGCAAACCTTCTAAAAAAGCTGAAGCTTTCCGCAGGTTTACGTTGGGAGATCAATACCCTGGATGGTGAAATGGACTTTTCTATTCCTGTGCTGAGGGCAGGGCTGAATTTCCAGGCAGGAAAAACTACATTCCTGAGGGCTTCATTCGGACAGGGCTTCCGTTTCCCATCGGTGGCCGAGATGTTTACTGATACAAATATTGGCGCATTGAGAATCTTTCCAAATCCCGATCTGGAGCCCGAACGGGGCTGGGCCACTGAACTGGGTATTAAGCAGGGGCTGAATCTGGGAAGCTGGAATGGATTTGCCGATCTGGCCCTTTTCTGGACGGAATATAGCAATATGATCGAGTACACCTTTGGTGCCTACCCTCCCAACCCGGACGATGTTCCCACCTTTGAAGATGTGGGTTTTAAAACCCTGAATGTAGCTTCAGCCCGGATCTATGGCATAGAGGCCACCCTTTCTGCCACAGGGAAGGCCGGTCCGGTGGAATTTCATTTTTCCGGCGGCTATACGCTGATGAATCCGGTCGACCCTTCACTACTGGATTCTGCCGAGATTGTGGAAGAGGATGGACAGATCCTGAACTACCGGCGACGACATTTACTTAAGCTGGATCTGGAAGCGGAAGCCTGGAAGTTATTTGCCGGTGTGAATCTGCAGTTTTATTCAAGGATGATTAATGTGGATGAAGTATTTCTTGACCCTGTAATCGGAAACATTCTTCTGCCGGGATTCCCCCACTACTGGGAGGATCATTCAACTTCCTACACCTTGCTGGATTTCAGGCTGGGGTGGAATATCACAGAGATGATCAGGATTACTACTATTTTGAAGAATGCCTTCAATGTGGAATACCTGGGACGACCGGGTGATATTGGTCCTCCACGCAACATCACCATGCAATTGCGCCTGGAATTTTAGTTCAGGGGCCTCTTATCTGGATTTGATAAGCTTACCTGTAAAGTAAGCGTCGCTGCTTGATACGCTGTAGAGGTAAATTCCGGGCTCCAGGTTTCTGCCATCGAAGCCGAAATTATGTTCCCCGGGAGCAGCAATTTCAAATTCCTGGTGTACCCGAACACCAAGAATATTGTATACACACAGTTCAACCCTTTTTTCAGATGGCGAATAGTATCCCAGGCGTGTGAAATCCGAAAAGGGATTGGGAACATTCGGGCTTACTCTAAATTCTGTCAGCGTCTTAGGATCGCTTCCCAACACTTCTACTACCTTCAGGACGACGGAAGAATCATCCACTACCTGGTATTCAATCCCATCAAGGATATCAACCAGGGCTGTAATGTAGATTTTAAATGTATCTACTCCCACCTCTGTGGGGATACCGGTAAGCTGAATGCAATAGGCTGTATCCGGATAAAGTGTATCTGCATTAGGGAAATAATCGATTCCAGGAGGCATGTTTTCTACCGAGTCTATCCTGATATGGATGATGTTCAATTGTATTCCCTCAAAGACAAAGGCCCCGGGAGGAATCACAGTGACAGTTTCATCATAGAGAACATTTAACCCCGCATGGGGTAGTATAAGCGGGCAGAATTGGCCAGGATTCCCTATGTCTTCACAGTTTACTGTATCGGGGTCACACTGAGCCGATAATTGCGCGGAGATTAACAATCCAATTATCATGGTGGCCAAAAGAATCGTAGTTCTCTTCATTGGTTTGCGGATTGTTTAGGAACTAAATATACCATCAATTCAATCCATTGTCAATATATTAGCAATGGTTTTAATTTAATATCATTCTAAAAGCATTTTCCATATCTTTGCTTGTTCTTCCAAACTAAACACTTAAAGATAAGAGTTATGAGTAATATTTTTGCACTGTTCTGGTTGCTTCCGCTTGCAGCAGTTGTGGCACTGGTTTTCGCCTGGTTGTTCTTTAAGAACATGATGAAGAATTCCGAGGGAACCGACCGGATGAAAGAGATTGCACAATATGTACGTGAGGGTGCCATGGCCTACCTGAAGCGCCAGTACAAAGTTGTTGGTATGGTATTCGGCGTTTTGCTGATTATCCTGATCTTCCTGGCATACCTGGGAGTTCAGAATCCTTTTGTACCAGTTGCCTTTCTGACTGGTGGTTTCTTCTCGGGACTTTGTGGATTCCTGGGAATGAAAACTGCAACCTTTGCTTCCGCAAGGACTGCTCAGGGAGCCTCTCAATCCCTGAATAAGGGCTTGCAGGTGGCTTTACGTAGTGGTGCGGTAATGGGCCTGGTTGTAGTAGGTTTCGGACTGCTGGATATCACCGGCTGGTTCTGGGCCCTGAATAAATTTGTCTTCAGCCCCGAAAACATGGAGCATGGCCTTCATTGGCTGGGCCTGACCTTCGTTCATGAAGGAACTACTGAACAGGAAAAACTGATTGAGATCACTGCTGTGATGCTTACCTTTGGTATGGGTGCATCTACACAGGCACTCTTTGCCCGTGTGGGTGGTGGAATATTTACCAAGGCTGCCGATGTGGGTGCTGACCTGGTAGGTAAAGTGGAAGCCGGCATTCCTGAGGACGATCCTCGTAACCCTGCTACCATTGCTGATAACGTTGGAGACAACGTGGGTGATGTAGCCGGTATGGGTGCTGACCTTTATGAATCATATGCTGGTTCAATCCTGGCTACCGCCGCACTTGGTGCTGCTTTACCCGGACTCTCGGGAGTAGACCAGGGCATGGCCGTTGTGGCTCCCATGATCGTTGCCGCCATCGGAATTGTTCTTTCCATAATTGGAATATTTATGGTACGAGCCAAGGATTCGGCCACCCAGAAAAACCTGCTCAACGCGCTTCTGCTTGGTACAGGAGGCAGTTCAGTATTGATCCTCGCCGCAATGGCCGGAATGGCTGCTCTTGGCTGGGTAAGCTGGGGTGTCTTTGGTGCCGTGGTTGCAGGTCTCTCTGCCGGTGTGATCATCGGACAGGGAACAGAACTTTTTACATCAGATGAGTATAAATCTACCAGGGGTATTGCTTCAGCAACTCAACAGGGACCTGCTACCACCATCATCGATGGTATGGCTGTGGGGATGTACTCTACCTGGATTCCTGTAGTAACAATTGTTATTGCGATCATTGCTGCCTTTGGATTTTCTGGCGGATTTGCTTCATTCTCCAGTGGTGTTTACGGAATCGGTTTTGCTGCCGTAGGTATGCTCTCCACACTGGGTATTACCCTGGCCACCGATGCTTTCGGACCTATTGCTGATAACGCAGGAGGAAACGCTGAAATGGCTGAGCTTCCCCCGGAAGTTCGGGAACGGACCGATGCCCTGGATATGCTTGGAAATACCACTGCAGCCACTGGTAAAGGTTTTGCCATTGGTTCTGCTGCTCTGACTGCCATGGCGCTTATGGCTGCTTATATGGAAGAGGTAAGGCTCTGGCTCGGCAGACTGGCAGATAAGGCCGTCGATGGATTCGAGCGGGTAGGTAACACGCTTTTTTATACAGATCATGCTCCGGCTGCTGCCGATGGACTGACTACCATTCAGTTGAGCCAGGCTACCATTCACGATTTTGTGGGTGCATATGACCTTTCGATCTTTAATCCCATGGTGCTGGGAGGAATCTTCCTGGGAGCCATGATGGCATTTGTATTCTGTGCCATGACCATGAAGGCTGTGGGTCGTGCCGCCGGTGCAATGGTTGATGAAGTGCGCAGGCAGTTTCGTGAGATTCCCGGTATCATGGAAGGCAAAGCCACTCCTGAGTATGCCAGGTGTGTGGAGATTTCCACCAAAGGTGCTCAGAAGGAGATGCTTCTTCCATCCCTGCTGGCTATCGCCGTTCCTATCGCCATTGGTCTGATTCTTGGAGTAGCCGGTGTAATTGGATTGCTGGTTGGTGGCCTGACCACAGGATTCACCCTGGCTGTGATGTTGAACAACGCCGGTGGAGCCTGGGACAATGCCAAAAAATACATCGAGAAAGGTAATTTCGGTGGAAAAGGAAGCGAAGCTCATCATGCCGCAGTTGTTGGTGATACTGTAGGTGATCCTTTCAAGGATACCTCTGGTCCTTCACTGAATATCCTGATCAAACTGATGACTATGGTATCTGTTGTAATGGCAGGTCTTACTGTAGCCTTCGGAATTTTCTAGGGAGAATTAAAACTATATTAATAAGGGGCTGTCTCAATTGAGGCAGCCCCTTTGCATTTTGCACCTGACAATGAAAGGGCTTACAGCCGGATGATTTCTCCCTTCCCGGGAAGGAAGAGCTCCAGGCGGAATTCATTACCATCAAACACGCCATAGGTGAAGTTGCCGATCCAGTCGCCCAGGCAGATTACCCGGCTGTTTTCAGCAATAGAAATATCATAGGGGATGTGCCGGTGACCGAATACAAAGTATTCGATTTCCGGGTGCTTCTCCAGTTTTTGCCGGGCATACTGCACCTGGTGTTCCTGGTCAGCACCCAGGAAGGAACCAAGAGCTCCGTGTTTGATCCGGCTTTTTGCCGACCACCAGTGGGCAAATGACATGGATCCGTTGGGATGAATGCGCGCATAAAACCACTGAATGATCCGGTTCTTGAATAAACTCTGGAGCATCTTGTAGGAATGGTCGCCACGATACAAACCATCGCCATGCCCCAGGAAGAACTGGTGTTTGTTCCACTCCCGCCTAATACTTTTCCGGTGCACCTTCAGGTTGATTTCTGACGGCAGATAATCGAAGACCCAGATATCATGATTGCCCGGAATCAGGTGAAGTTCCACACCCTCGTCACTGAGAGAGGCCAGAGTGCCCAGAAAACGGGTAAAGCCCCGTGGCACCACCTTTTTGTATTCAAACCAATAGTCAAATACATCGCCCAGCAGCCAAAGCTCACGGGCGTCCCTGCGAATCTCTTCCAGCCACTCGATGAAAAGCTTTTCGCGACGGAGGCTCTCTTCCGCAGGCTGCATCCCCAGGTGCAGGTCAGATGCAAAGTATATCTTACTCCGTTCAGCCAATGTGTTTAAATCAGATTGTCCAACCAGGTTTCCAGTGTCCTGCCATAAAGATTTTTAGCCACGATATCGCCATCACGATTGATCAGGAAGGTAGTGGGTAGCCCGGTCACATTGTAGAGAACAGCCGCATTGGATTCAGGAAAAGAGAGTTCCGATACATTGATCCATTTGAATTCATTGAAATCGATGGCGTTCATCCAGTTGATTTTATTGTTGTCAAGGGAGATGGCATAGACTTCAAATCCCTTTGCATGATATTTATTATACGTGGATTGTAACTGGAGCAGGGATTGAATACTTTCACTGTTTCCGGAGGCCCAGAAGCTAATAAGGGTTACTTTTCCCAGGAGAGTTGACAGGGCGATCTCCTGACCATCCCTGTCGGGAATGGAAAGATCAAGCATCCCGGTAGCCTCTTCTGCCATTTCCATCAGGGTATTCAACTGTTGGGCTTCCTGGAAGGCGGCTTCCCGCTGTTGAATATCTGCGAGGAGCGATAAGGTCAGCGATGAATTCGGGTAAGTGACCTCCAGGGAGTCCGCCACAGCCTTAAAATACTGCAGATCGTTTTCCTGGTTCAGAATAAGAGTCTCCTCATTATATTTTTGATAGAGAGCATAAACACTTGAAAGAGAGCCCATGTGCTCCACCAGGTATTTTATGGTAAAACGTTTTTGCCTGATGATGGCCTGGGTATAGGTATTTTTGACCAGCTCAAATTGCGGGCTTTCCGGATCACCAATCTCCCCGGCCACAAGCTGAAGTGAGTCAAGATCCTTACGGGTCAACTCCAGTTGCTCCACCAGCATCTGGATTCCTTCAGACTCCTTGGAACCTGATACGGAATATGCCTTCCCAAAAGATTCAGAGCTGCTTTCAAGAAAGATCTTATCGCCGGGCGAAACCAGAAGATTAATAATCTCCCCATTTTCATCCTTTAATACATAGAGTTCAGGTTCTTCAAGTACCGCCTTTATTGAGAATGAGCCATCTATACCTGTAACTATCGAATCGATCACAGAGGTGCGGTTCACATCAAGTCTTTCAAGTGTCAGGTTTATTTCCTCCCCTCCATGGATCAGGCCACTAATCTCTGTACGGGTGCTGTTACAGGCAAAGGCTGTGATAGCCACGATCAGCACAATTGTAAATGGGATGCTTCTGTTCATCTATTGTTCAATATTTGGTCCAGTTTACTTAATAATTCTTCTCCGAATAAATCTGTTTCTATGATTTTTCCCGAAGGATCAATCAGCACATTAAATGGGATTTTCTCCACACCATAAAGATCCACAAGCGGAGTTTCCCAACGTTGTAAATCACTTACATGATCCCAATCCAGTCCATCCTCCTCAATGGCCCCTGTCCAGGCTTCCCTCTCATCATCGACAGAGACCTGCAAGATCCTGAAATTCTTCAAGCCAAAACGCTCACTGGCCTTTTTCAGGCTTGCATTGTCCTCTCTGCACAGATTGCTCCAGGAGGCCCAGAAGCCCAGCAGTACATAATTTCCTTTCAGGCTTGACAGTTCCATTTTGGTTCCATCAGGGCGTGAAGATACAAAATCGGGAGCGATCTCTCCTTTTTTTAGCCAATTGGTCTGTTGATCGCTTGCCATAAACAGTTTTGCTTCTGCCACCTGGGCATGCAGCAGTTGTACGGCTTCCATGTCGCTGTGCTGGTCCATCATAAGCGAATCCACGAAGCTGTAAACAGAGAAATCGTTTCCGGGGTGAAACACAGGAATTCCCTGCCCATACAGATTATAAAGGGCTATCAGGATGGCTGGCGAGCCGGGATTCTTATGAATAAAGCTTATGGAATAGTTTTGAAATGCAGAAGTGATGGAATCAAATTGAAGATCCAGCTCCTGTTTCAGCTGAGTATATGCGGGAGAGGAGACAAGCTCACGATTCTTTCTTGCAATCTCACCAAGAGCATCCAGGGCTTTTTTATGCTCGGCAGCAAGGGTTTGAAGCAGAGCCGAACCAGGGGATCCCTTAATGGAATATGTGTCCTTGTCCTCCAGCTGACCACTAAAATTTATGGACTCGCCCGGCTCTGTTAAGAGTGTAATATAACCGGAGGGTCCGTACCTGAGTACATAAAAAGAGATCTTTTCCTGTAAAAAGGTGATGGTGAATTCTCCCGAATCATCACAAAAGACGGTGTCCACAGGTATATACTCCCGGGCCCCCATCTCCTCCAGCAATACTTTTTCACCTGCAGCAGAGCCAAGTGCGCCCCTTATCTGGGTGGTATTCTCCTGGTTAAGCCCATTGTTTTCTGCAGCTGATTTCTGCTTACATCCGGCTGTGGCGAGCAGCAGGAAAATCAGAATATGTAAAACGGATTGTCTGATCATGATCAAAAATTTGCTATAAAAATAATAAGAATGAAATATGTACGGATTAGTTTCTTATTTTGCACAATAATTCTTGAGCATTAGGTCTTTTATAGAAATTCAATTTTTTGTACTTTACAGTTTAATTCTAAGCTAGATGAGTTACCTGAAGTTTGACAAAGCCGAACTGGTCAATCTGGAATATTCCCTTTCCAGGGAGATGATAAGATCAAACCGTGCAGGTTCTTACGCCTCGACCACCATTATCGGATGCAATACAAGAAAGTATCATGGCTTGCTTGTTTGCCCCCTGGAGGAGGTTGATGGTGAGCACCATGTGCTGCTCTCCACGCTGGATGCCACCATTGTTCAGCACAACAAGGAGTTCAACCTGGGAATACATAAATATGAGGGGGATCATTATGTGCCTAAAGGGCACAAGTATGTTAGAGAATTTGAAATTACAAAGGCTTCATATCTGCTGTACCGTGTAGGGGGAGTGATTCTTTCCAGAGAGGTTATGCTGGTATCGGAGGCCGAACAGGTACTGGTCAAATTTACACTGCTTGATGCCCATTCAGATACCATACTGCGTCTGCAGCCATTTCTGGCCTGTCGCAATTTTCACACCTTAGGGAAAGCCAATCTTGATGCCAATACCAGGTATACGGAAGTGGATAACGGAATCATGTCAAAGCTTTACAAGGGCTACCCCGGAATTTACATGCAGTGTTCTAAACCGGTCGATTTTATCCCGGTTCCCGATTGGTATTTCAATGTTGAGTATATGGAGGAGCAGAAACGTGGCTATGATTACAAGGAAGATCTCTATGTTCCCGGCTATTTCGAGATGCCCATGAAAAAGGGAGAATCAGTCGTATTTTCTGCATCGACCAGCAAAGTGACTCCCGGTGGATTGAAGAAGGAGTTTACATCCGAACAAAAAAACCGGATTTCCAAAAATAGTTTGAAGGATTGCCTGCAGAATGCGGCCCAGCAGTTTATCGTACGCAAAAAGGAGAGTACAGAGATTAAGGCCGGATTCCCCTGGTTTGGGACCTGGGGCAGGGATACATTCATGGCGCTGCCGGGACTTACACTAACCACCGGGGAGTTTCCCACTGCTCTTAAGGTTATTGATTCCATGGTTGCAAAAATGAAGCATGGACTGTTCCCTAATACTGCCATTCATGGCAAGCCTGCATTTAACTCTTCTGATGCACCGCTCTGGTTTATCAGGGCTCTTCAGCAATATGAAAAATATGATCCGGAGTTTGATATCTGGAAAAATTATGGGAAAGCCATAAAAGAGGTCCTGGACACATACCGCAGCGGGAGTTCAGGTATCATCAGGATGCTTGAAAATGGTCTTATATATGCTGAGGAAGAGGGGAAGCCGCTTACATGGATGGATGGGGTAATCGATGGCCGCATGGTTACCCCCAGGCCCGGCCTGGTTGTTGAGGTGAATGCTCTCTGGTACAATGCCGTATGCCAGGCTTTGCAATGGGCTGAGAAGAAAGACAAGGCTTTTTATAAATCATGGAGCTACCTTCCTGAACTAATCAGGGGCTCATTTGTTGATCAGTTCTGGAATGAGGAGAAGGGTTACCTGGCCGATTATGTGATTGACGATTGCATGGACTTTTCGGTCAGACCCAGTCAGGTGATTGCGGTATCGGTCGACCACAGTCCACTAACAAACGAAATGAAAAAATCAGTTCTTGATGTGGTAAAGGGAGAGCTGTTAACTCCCCGTGGATTGAGAAGCCTTAGTCCTAAAAATGAAGCATATAAAGGTGTTTACGAAGGCAACCAGGAGAAGCGCAACAGAGCTTACCACCAGGGAACTGTGTGGCCATGGTTCCTGGAGCATTATGCCATAGGGGTGCTGGAAGTACATAAAAAATCCGGTCAGAGCCATATTAAAGATATATACGAGGGATTTGATAAAGAGATGAGTAAAAGGGGCATTGGCAGCATCTCTGAAATATATGATGGGAATCCTCCCCATTATGGCAGGGGAGCCATTTCACAGGCCACCGGTGTGGCCGCTCTTCTGAGAATCAGCGAAATGATAGAGGGTTTTTAAATAATAATTTTAATTGTCAGTCTATGAGGGTACTGATGTTCGGGTGGGAATTTCCACCACATATTTCCGGGGGATTGGGGACGGCTTGTTTCGGGCTTTCCCGTGG
>CAYWGP010000255.1:0-1545 GCA_964458155.1 uncultured Bacteroides sp. | reverse complement strand
ACCTTCTTCCATTAAGCATATTTTGAAATCTGCTTTATAAGTCTTTTATTTATCTTATGAAGCTTTATATTCCCAGTAACTACAATTCCATCCTTACACTGAAGGAAACGGAACGAGCCATTAAAATGGTAAAGGATTTCTTTGAGTTAAACCTGGCAGCCGAGCTGAAGTTAAGAAGGGTCACCGCACCCCTCTTTGTACAGAGAGGAACCGGAATCAATGATGATCTGAACGGTACGGAGCGACCTGTATCTTTCGAAGTTAAAGATATGGAAGGTACCACCGCGGAAATTGTCCATTCCCTGGCCAAATGGAAACGGATGATGCTTGCCGATTACGAGATTGCCAATAACTATGGTCTCTATACAGATATGAATGCACTCCGGCCCGACGAGGAGCTGGATAATATTCACTCTATCTACGTAGACCAGTGGGACTGGGAAAAAATCCTTGACCCCGAAGACCGGAATATTGCAACACTGAAGGCTGTGGTGAACCAGATTTATGCCGTAATCAAACGAACCGAGTTCATCGTATATGAAAACCATCCGGATATTATACCCATTCTTCCTGATAACATTCATTTCATACACGCAGAAGAGTTGCTAGAAAGGTACCCGGATATGAATCCCAAAGAGAGGGAATATGAGATTGCCAAGGAAAAAGGGGCCGTTTTTATTATTGGTATTGGCGCTGAGCTGGCCAATGGTCAGCCCCACGATGGCCGGGCTCCCGATTACGATGACTGGTCAACTCCAACATCCAATGGCTACAGGGGCCTGAACGGGGATATTGTGGTTTGGAATCCCATCCTGGAAAGTGCCTTTGAGCTTTCCTCCATGGGGATCCGGGTTGATAGCAATGCCCTGCTCAGGCAACTTGACATCCAGGGAAAGGCTGAGCGCAAAGAATTGCTCTTCCATAAAAGGTTGCTGGCAGGTGAGTATCCTGAATCCATAGGAGGTGGAATAGGGCAATCCAGGCTTTGCATGTATTTTCTCAGGAAAGCACATATTGGTGAAGTTCAGGCCAGTTTGTGGCCCGGACAGATGCATGATCATTGCCGCAAATCGGGCATCATCCTGATGTAGTACTGCTACCCTAAGTGCTTAAAAGCTCGTCTACATGTTCAAGTTCTGCCCGAATGGGAATATTCTGAGGGCATTGTGGCTCACAGAGACCACACTGAATACAGTTGGATGCCTTGGCAGTTTCACTCAGTAGGCGCTGGTACCTGAGCTTGGCGCCAGGATCCTGAAGCATGTGATAATCGTTGCTTAGCGCAAAATTCTGGGGAATATTTACCCCTTCCGGGCAGGGCATACAATAGCTGCACGCTGTGCAATCCACCATTTTTCTGCCCCTGATTATTCCAATTACTTTCGTCAAAGTAGCCTCATCCTGTTCTGTCCACTGCTTCTGACCGGTTTCTCCCGCCAGTTGAAGGTTCTCCTTCACATGATCGAGGTGAGACATGCCGCTTAATACCATAGTCACCCCTGGCTGCTTCCACAACCAGTCCAGGGCCCACCCTGCTTCTGTTCT
>CAYWGP010000254.1:0-32534 GCA_964458155.1 uncultured Bacteroides sp. | reverse complement strand
GCGACAGGCTCTTCACAGCTTGCAGACCAGTTGGTTCCTTTAAATTCAATCTGACCGGAACCATCTTTAAAATCACTTATAGCCTTTCCTTCTCTACCAATAAATTCTTCAAGCTGATCAGCGATCTCCTTATCGCTTCTGTTAAAAAATCGATTTTTCAGGTATTTTCGAAGCAATACAAGGCCCAGCAGGGAGGCCACAAGAAATATCAGGATCTGAAAGTTCAGGTTTATACTGGAGAAGGTACACACCAGGGCTGTTACCCAGGCACCGACACCAAAAAACAGAATTACAAGTCCGGGCAGGACTAACTCCAGTAGCAGCAAACCCAGTCCTATGAGGAACCAGATCACTGCCGGGTCAGATAAAATATCCATATCAGGGTGTTTTTTACTAAAATACGAAAAACCATCATAAGCCCCATATGATTTCCCTCTATTTTAAGACAGGTACAGCCTTACACATGCTGATCTATTTGCAAACTATCCTTAATTTTGTATATTCATCTATACTTTATGGGGAAATACGACTATACCAACCGTGACATCAGCTGGCTCTCATTTAATTTCAGGGTTCTCCAGGAAGCCATGGACAAAACCCTGCCCCTTTACGAACGCATTAAATTCCTGGCCATCTACTCCAATAACACAGAGGAATTCTACCAGGTAAGGGTCAGTTACTACAGGCAGATGCTCAGGCATGAATCTGAGTTCCCCAGGCAGCATTTCAAAAATGTTAACCCGGCTCGCATTGTAAAGCAGATCAATGAGATTGTGACCAACCAGCAATCTATCTTTCACCTGATTTTTGAGGAGGAAATTATCCCCGAACTCAGAAAGAATGGTATCATAGTCGTATCGGAAAAGGATGAGCTAACAGATGAGCAGCTCAGCTTTGTCCGGGATGTGTTTTATTCCAACATTATTACTTCCGTTCAACCAGTTCTACTGGTAAAAAAGAAGGTACGGCCCTTTATGAAAACCGGGCAGCCTTACATGGCCGTGGAAATGGTCAGCCGCGACAGTAACAAGCGCAATCAGCAGGAACGTTATGCAATAATTAAGATCCCGACAGATCACAACATCTCCAGGTTTGTGGAGCTTCCGGAATTTAAGGGCCAGAATTATATCATGTTCCTTGAAGATGTGATCATGAAACATATCGATGCCATCTTCCCGGGTTACAAGGTCAAAGGCAGCTACTCCCTGAAACTCACCAGGGATGCCGATATGGAGTATGACGATTATGTGGGTGATGACCTCATAGATGCCATTTTCAGGATCAGATCGGTTCGTTCGTTAGGCAAACCCAACCGTTTCCAATTTGACAGGGCCATGCCACAGAAATTACTTGATTATCTGACAACCTCCTTTTATATTCCCAAAAACATCATGGTCATGGGAGGAAACAGGCATAACTTCAGGGATTTTTTCTCTTTCCCGAACCCTGTCTATCCCAAACTTGAAATTCAGAGCCTGCCACCGGTCCCTATCCCTGCACTGGCGAACCAGAAGAAAACCATAGCCAGTCTTATCAGCAAGAAAGATTTCTTACTGAGTCCTCCCTATCAGCCCTTTGAGCATTACCTCAGGTTCCTTCGGGAAGCATCCACTGATCCCTCTGTCAAAGAAATTAAAACCACCCAGTACAGGGTATCGGATCATTCGGTGGTGGTGAACTCCCTGATTGCAGCTGCTGAAAACGGGAAAAAAGTTACCGTATTTGTTGAATTGAAGGCACGCTTCGACGAAGAGGCCAATCTGAAATGGGCCTACGAAATGACCAAGGCCGGAATCCGTATAATTTACAGCTTCCCCAAACTGAAAGTTCATGCCAAGCTCGCCATGATCATTCGGAAAAAGGGTGCAAAATATGGCGACCAGGTATATCTGGGGACAGGAAATTTTAATGAAAAAACGGCCCGCCTCTATTGCGATCACGGTCTGTTTACTTCAAATCCGGAGGTAGTCGGGGAGGTAAAAGATCTATACAAGCACCTGGAAGATCAAAAACTACGTCCGGAATTCAAACATATTCTGGTGCCTGGATTTAACATGGTTTCCTCGTTTTTGGAGATGATCAATCAGGAGATCACCAATGTGAAACAGGGTAAGATTGGATATATTCTGCTTAAAATGAACGGGCTTCAGGACAAGGAAATGGTTGACAGTCTCTATAAGGCCAGTGAAGCCGGTGTGAAAGTGGACCTGATCATCCGAGGAGTCTGTACTCTTAAAACGGGGATGTCCTACAGCAAAAATATCAGGGTCATACGAATTGTGGACAGGTACCTTGAACATGCCAGGGTCTTTGTCTTCCTTAACAATGGTGACCACCGTGTTTTTCTGGGTTCGGCCGACTGGATGAAACGCAACCTCAGGAGCAGGGTAGAGTGTTCCTTCCCCGTTTATGATCCCGACCTTAAAAAAGAGTTGCTGAATATTCTGAATATTCAGCTCTCCGACAATGTGAAAGCATGTGAGATCGACAAACACCTGAAAAACGTGAGAATCGTGACCAAGGGTCCGGATATCAGGGCTCAAATATCTATATACGAGTATTTTAAAAATAAATATACCATGCCTAAATATTCAGAGAAAGTTTGAACAATCCCAAACAAATGGAACTTCAGACCAGGCTCAGGCACATCCATTCAGAAACTGAATTTAAGCAGGTCATTGATAAGAACACTAATGTGATGATCTGCTGTGGCCGGATGGGCCCCATGTGCCTGCCGGTTTATTCTGCCATGGAGATCCTGAAGGAGCGTTACCCGGAAGTGACTTTCTGTGATATGCCCTTTGATCATCCCGAAGCAAATGTGATCCGCAGCCTGCCGGAATGCAGCGGATTTATGGGGCTCCCTTTTACGGTTTACTTCAAAAACGGGGAGGTGATCAAGGCCACCACCAGCATCCAGACCCAGGATCAGGTTGAAGCCATACTTAAACAGTACTTTTAATCAGCTTATGCCGGAGCGCAAAAAGAAGAAATCTGCACTTTCCGTCTCAGAGGGTGTCAGTCAACCTGAATCAATAAACCTTAAGGCGGTCGATCAGCTGAAGAAGGTGAAAAAAAAGCAGTATAAGACTGAGGAACTGTTAAGTGGAATTCGCGGGGGCGATATCAGCTTGCTGGGGCAGGCCATTACGCTTGTGGAAAGCTCTCTTGAAAGCCACCAGGAGGCTGCCCAGGAACTCATTGCTGCATGTCTGCCATATTCAGGTAATGCCTTCCGTGTGGGTATTACCGGAGTACCAGGCGCAGGAAAAAGCACCTTTATTGAATCCCTGGGCAAGTATATTCTTGATAAAGGGGGGAAACTTGCAGTTCTGGCCATTGACCCAAGCAGCGAACGTTCCAGGGGGAGCATCCTGGGTGATAAAACCCGCATGGAAGAGCTGGCAGGCAGTCACCGGGCCTATATAAGACCTTCACCCTCGGGAGGAACCCTTGGCGGGGTGGCCAGGAAAACAAGAGAAAGCATTATCCTGTGTGAGGCTGCCGGATTCGATACCATTTTTGTGGAAACAGTAGGTGTTGGACAATCAGAAACGGCGGTGCACAGTATGGTGGATTTCTTTCTGCTGCTTATGCTTGCAGGAGCAGGCGATGAGCTGCAGGGAATTAAAAGAGGGATCATGGAGATGGCCGATGCCATCGTTATTAACAAAGCCGACGGCAATAATATTACCAGGGCCAGGCGCGCCCAGGCAGAGTTTGCCAATGCCCTTCACCTCTTCCCTCCTTCCCCCTCGGGATGGATTCCACTGGTACTTACCTGTTCTTCACTTTACAACAAGGGGATCGCTGAGGTCTGGGAAATGGCCAGGGATTACGAAGCCTTCGTAACAGAAAGCGGCTTCCTGAAAAAGAAGAGACTTGAGCAATCCAGGTACTGGTTATATGAGAGCATCAGGGATGGGATTTACAGCCTGGTATTTAATGACCCGGACATGCAAAAAGAGCTGGACAAACACGAACAGGCCATTTCCGAAGGACGTATCACCTCCTTCATGGCCGCCTCCTCTATCTTGAATAAGTATAAATCAGGTAATTAATACTCCGGACTTTTCCCTTCTTAAATAATAAGTTGTATAATTGCGCTTCAAATTTTAAACTCAATCTGATATGCGTAAATTAATCTGGATCATGCTGGCCATCATTGCCTTTCAGGCCTGCGATCAAAACAAAGAAGTCTATAATATTGAGGTCAACCTGGATGGTTCCGAGGGTAAGTGGGTTAAACTGATGGCCCGTGTCGACCGTTCTTATGTGACCTATGATTCTGCATTTGCAGAAGCAGGCAGTCCTGCAGTTCTTACCAGGGGTGTTGAAGGTGTAAATACCATGTATCTCACAGTGGATGAAATGGACGGATCCATTCAGATGCTGGCGGATAATAATAATTACACCATCACCGGGAGCATGGAATCACCGGTAATCAAAACAAATAGTAAGGCTCAGAATGACCTGAATGCTTATAATGAAATGCTCAGGCCCCTTCAGGACAAGATGAGCGCTATGGTTGCGGTTCTCAGAAAGGGTCCCGATCCTGGAAAACAGCAGGAATATGACAGTCTTCGTGATGATTATTATGCACTCTACGAAGAACAGAATGCCATTGATTCCACGTACGTTGCAGACAATCCCTCTTCCTATGCTACCGTCCTTGCTTTAAGGAATACATTCTATATGCTGGATGCGGACCAGCTTGATGCGGCTCTTACCAGGCTGGATGCGCCTCTTCACCAGATGGAAGAATATACTTACATGAATGGCAAGCTGGAACGAATGAAGGCTGTGGCTGTTGGAAAGAAGTATACCGATTTTGGACTTAAAACCCCCGAGGGTGAACTCCTGAAGGTATCTGAAGTACATCAGGGAAATGTGCTCTTGATGGACTTCTGGGCCAGCTGGTGTGGTCCCTGCCGCCAGGCCAATCCCGAAGTAGTGGAAATTTATAATGAATACCACGATCAGGGTTTTGAGATCCTGGGTGTCTCCCTGGACCGCGATTCTGCAAGCTGGGTAAAAGCCATTGCCGACGATCAGCTTACCTGGAGCCATATTTCAGATCTGAAATACTGGAACTCGGAAGGTGCTGAACTCTACGGTGTAGCTTCCATCCCCCATACGGTCCTGATCGACAGGGATGGTACTATCACCGCCAAGAACCTGCACGGAGACGATCTCAGGGAAGCTATCGAATCACTCCTGTAGTACAGTAGCAGTAAGCAATTTTTAGTAAAATAAAAGAGAGCCGGCGCATATGCGACCGGCTCTCTTATGTTATTCCCTGGAATGGAACTAGGTGCTTTTCAGTACCTCTCCCTTCACCCAGAGGATCATTTTGCTTTGCTTTGGATCGTTGGTAATGATGGTAACCGTTTTGTTTTGATTTCCCACCTTGCCTGCCGAATTGAAAACGGTCTTAATATTAACCGATTCACCGGGGCTGATGACCTTCTTTTCAGGCTGAACAGCAGTGCAACCACAGGATGCTTTCACCGAACGTATAATAAGATTCGTTTTTCCTGAATTTGTAATCACATAGGTATGGTCTACCTTGTCTCCCTGAGTGATCTTTCCGAAATTGAACTCTGTATTGTCCACGCTCAAAACCGGTGCTTTGGCCAGATCCGCCTCTGAAAGCGAAGAGAAATCCTCTTCAATATTCGCACTGACCACCAGGCTGTAGGCCCTGTCTGTAGTTCCGTTAATATCGAGATTCATCCGGTCAATTACAAATCCCCAGTCATTTCTTGCCGGAGTGTTATAGGTGGCAACGATCATACCCTTTTGATTCGCTTTCAGCACGGCAGGTACCAATTTAATGGTAACATGTTGGGGAACCCTTTGAAAAACTACCTTAATATCCTTGCCCGTAGTGTTAATAACTTCCAGTGATTTCTCGCTTTTGGACGTATTTTTGAGGTTCCCAAAGGCCAGGTGATTTGACTTCAGCCGCATGGGACCCATGGCATAGGGGTAATCATCTGCTATGGTTTTGGGTTTGGGCTCTACTTCTCCGGCGATGATAAGTCTTTCACTCCCGGGATCGGAATTGGAAATAACAGTTACATATTTCCTGAAAGCACCTGGTCTGCCAGCCGGGTTATAGGTTGCAGCCACATAACCTTTGCCTCCCGGAGGGACCGGTTCACGGGTCCAGCTGGGGGCTGTGCATCCACAGGAAGCAGAGACATTCTGAATAATCAGGGCACTGCCACCGGTATTCACAAATTCAAACTTATGAGTGACTTTCCCATCGGCCTCCTCAAATTTCCCGAAATCGTGGGTCGTTTCATTAAAAGATATCTTTGGTTGCACCGTCTGCGACATCAGAGGTACAATGAAAACGGCCAAACTGATGATTAACAATATCCGCTTCATATTCTGACTTTTTGATTGAATAATATTTGAATCATTTATGACTGTAAAATTAACACAAAATACCATTAAATAGTTGCACAATTTTTGAGGTAAGCATAAGAATGCAATTATCGGGCCATTTAAAAAAACCTTTTTCTACGAATAATGTTTACTTTTAAAGAGCCAAAACAGGAAATGAGAAGCATTGGAAAGATAGGGCTCCTGTTATTCCTGATGCTCTGTTCTACCGGATTGTCAGCCCAGTTTTACAACGGGATGCAGATGAATTTTGGAAAGAACAGGGTACAGTATAACAACCGGTACTGGAAGTATTATCGATTTGACAGATTCGATGTCTATTCGTATGAGAACGGAACCGATCTTTCTCTATACGTGGCCGATTTTGTGGAAAAGGAGCTCGCACTGATTGAGCGCTTCTTCGATTATGATATTGAAAGGCGCCTGATTTTCCTGACCTACAATAAGCTTTCCGATTTCAGACAGAGTAATATAGGCCTGGTCTCAGAGGCTGAAGAATACAATATTGGCGGTACAACCAAGATTATTCAAAATAAGGTCTTTCTCTATTTTGACGGGGATCATATGAATTTTGAAAGGCAGATCAGAGCTGCCATTGCAGAGGTTCTGGTTACAGAGATGATGTTTGGGAAGGGGCTGAGAGACAACATGACCAGCTCTACCATGATTAATCTCCCTGAATGGTACCTGGAGGGCCTCATTTCTTTTGTTTCCAATCCCTGGGACTACGAGCTGGAGAACCGGGTAAAAGATGGGATTGTCTCCGGGAAATACAGCAAATTTGTGAATCTGCAGGATGATGATGCCCGTTATGCGGGACATTCATTCTGGAAATATGTGGCAGATCTTTACGGGGTATCCATCATTCCTCAGATACTCTATATTACAAAAATTAACAAGAACGCTGAAAGCGGCTTTCATTATGTTCTTGGAAGCAAACTGAAGGAGCTTTCAACTGACTGGTCGGCCTATTACATGGGACTCTACAACGCCACAGAAGAAAGTGCAGGGCTGCCGGATCAGGGTAAGATTATTGAAAAACCCAAAAAGAAAAGGGTTTACCAGAATATTAAGATCAGTCCGGACGGAAGGATGGTAGCCTATGTAACCAACCAGAAAGGGCAATATAAGATCTGGCTTCATGATGAAGCCGCCGACGAGCACAAACGGATCTATAAAAAAGGTGAGAAGCTGGACCAGATACATGACTACTCTTTTCCCGAATTAGCCTGGCACCCTTCTTCACAGATTCTTGGTTTTGTGACTGAGGAGAAGGGTGAACTTAAGTTCCATATATACAATCTGGATACAAAAGTGATCACCACCAGGAATCTGCTTAACTTCGAGAAGGTTCTGGATTTAAGTTTTTCCCCCGATGGAAGGAAACTTGTATTCTCGGCAGTGGTTGATGGTCAGACCGATATCTGGGTATTTGACATTTCGGCTTCGACCAATGACCGGATTACCAATGATCTGGCCGACGACTTCAACCCAAAGTTCATAAATGATATGAACAGCATCTCCTTTGTCTCCAACAGGCGAAGCGATACCATTTATATGGAAAATGATCCGGAAAACAATACTACTACGGCCTTTGCTGTATTTGTATACGATTATTCCGGCAAAAGCGCGGTGTTACAGAGAATAAGCGAAGGTGAATACTTCAATCATGCCCAACCCCTGTCGCCCGGACGCAATGAGTTCTTTTACCTGAGCGATAAGAACGGTATTTTAAACCGCTATTATGCACAGTACGACAGCACCATCAGCCTGGTCGATACAACAATTCACTACAGGTATTTTGCCAATAGTTTTCCGCTCTCCAACTATAAACGAAATATCCTGTCCCATGATATCAATACCGAAACAAAGGAAATTGCGGAGATTATCTACGACGATGGCAGGTACAACATGTATAAATACCCCATGGTATTTGAGCGGAAATTCGGGGATGAGCTGGAAACCACATTATACAGGGACAGGCATGTGGAACGGCTGACCGCAGAGGACTCCATCCATCACGTGGAAAAGAAGGTAATCTCCATGAAAGATATTGCCGACAACCAGTTGGTACACCAGGGCGATACCATTGAATTACAGGAGTTCAAAATTGATATCGATAACTATATTTTCGAGCGGGAGAAACTTAATTACTACAATAACCAGCTAGTGGACAGAAATCTGAACCTGGTACTGGACTCCACCGAGAATAAAAGGATGATGTATATCGATTACTCAACCGCATTCTATCCCATCAAACTGGTCAATCAGATCGATTTCAGCTTCCTGAACGCTTCCTACCAGGCCTTTACCGGAGGGGCATTTTACTTCAATCCTGGTCTGAATCTCCTATTCAAGGTGGGTGCCAACGACCTTTTCGAAGATTACAGACTGGTAGGAGGAGTCCGCTTTGCAACAGATTTTGACAGCAATGAATACCTGCTCAGTTTTGAGAACCTGAAGCATCAGCTGGATAAGCAGCTGGTATTTCACCGCCAGGTTTTTAAGAATTACATCGATTTTTATAATGTGGTCAAAACCTACACCAACGAACTGCTGGCTTCCTTAAAATATCCCTTAAGCCAGACTCTAGCACTAAAAGGTACTGCTTCATTCAGGCATGACGAAACAGTGTATCTCTCCACTGATATTGTGAGCCTTAACCAGCCAGACATGGTAAAAGTCTGGGGAGGACTGAAGGGAGAGGTAATTTTCGATAATACCAGAAAGCTGGGAACCAATCTGTACAGCGGAATGCGCTGGAAAGTATTCGGAGAAGCCTACCGTCAGATCAATGAAGCTAAATCTGATCTCTTTGTAGTCGGGGGTGACTTCAGGTATTATCTTCGTATCCATCGAACCCTTATCTGGGCCAGCAGGATTGCAGGCAGTGGATCTTTTGGCAGAAGTCCGTTGATCTATTACCTGGGGAGCGAAGACAACTGGATCAACCTTAACCAGTCGGAAAATCCCACTTTTAATGAGTCTGTTGCCATTGATTATTCCCAGAATTATGCCTACCAGGCCCTTGCAACCAATCTGAGGGGTTTCTCACAAAATATCAGGAACGGCAGTAATTTTATGGTCATCAATACAGAGCTCAGGTGGCCTATTTTCCGCTACCTTGCTGGACATCCCCTGGGTTCTGGCTTCCTGAACAATTTCCAGGTTGTTGGTTTTGCGGATATTGGAACTGCCTGGACCGGTCTGCATCCATTTAGCGAAGAAAATGCATGGAATACAGAGGTTATCCGTAATGGTCCCATGACCATCACAATCGATGCAAACAGGGATCCCATCGTTGCAGGATATGGATTTGGCTTAAGGGCCCAATTACTGGGTTATTTTATACGCTTCGACTGGGCCTGGGGAGTTGAGAACATGGAGGTGCAACCCCGGATGTTCTACCTGTCACTGAGTCTCGATTTTTAATTATTCCACACACTGTCTTATGAACCTGGAAGAGCAGATAGCCAACATCCTTAGCGAACAAATGTTGGAGGAGATCCTTGGCATAAGGCGCCAGCTTCACCAGTATCCTGAACTATCTTTCAAGGAATACTCAACCTCCGAAACAATCAGGGAATATCTCGACCGATGGGGAATCTCATATACCTTTCCTCATGTGGAAACAGGGATCGTGGCACACATCACGGGAGACAATCCGGGCAAACGAATTGCCCTGCGCACAGATATGGATGCCCTTCCCATAACTGAAAAATCCGGGCTTGCCTTTTCATCCAGGAACAAGGGTGTGATGCACGCCTGCGGCCACGACATGCACATGGCCTCCATGCTGGGGACAATCCGAGTGCTGAATCTCTTGAAACATGAGATTCAGGGGGAAGTTCTCATCCTTTTTCAGCCTGGTGAAGAGCTTCTTCCGGGTGGTGCCAATTTAATGTTGGAGGAAGGTGTTTTTACGGGTCGTGAGCCTCATATGATTATTGCCCAGCATGTACTTCCCGAGATGGTAGCCGGACATGTGGGATTTAAAGCCGGGATGTACATGGCTGCCAATGATGAGATTTATATCAGGGTCAAAGGCAAAGGCGGGCACGGTGCATTGCGGCAACATATCAAGGATCCGATTCTGATGGCCTCCCAAATCCTGCTTAATCTCCAGGAGGAGATAATGAACAAAGCCCCGGTGGATTCACCTACCGTTCTCTCTTTTGGGAAAGTTCTTGCCGATGGTGCAACAAATGTTATCCCCGATGAGGTGATCCTGGAAGGGACCTTCCGGACCATGAACGAGGAATGGCGGAAAAAAGCACACGGGCTTATTGAAAGCCTGGCCTCAACTACAGCATCTGCTATGGGAGGTTCTGTGGATCTGGAGATCAGGCACGGTTACCCCTTCCTGCATAACGACGAAACGATCACCAGGGAATCCAAAAAACTGGCCATTCTCCTGCTGGGAGAAGAGAAGGTGGAGGATATGGATATCCGGATGACTGCGGAAGACTTTGCCTGGTTTACCCAGCGTATTCCAGGTATGATGTACAGGCTTGGCGTGGGGAATCCTGGTCCTGAACAGACCTGCTCCCTCCATTCGCCCCGGTTCAAAGTCAATGAATCTGCCTTGAAAACCGGAATATCCCTGATGGCCTACCTGGCCATAGAATTACCAAAAATAAAGGCTTTTTAAAAATAAATAGCCGGCAGGGATTGCTTAATAGAAATTAGACACTAAATTTGCCCCTTAAGAATTAAAAACAATAAGATATGGCTTACGTAATTTCAGATGATTGTACTGCATGTGGCACCTGCATTGATGAGTGCCCGGTTGAAGCGATCAGCGAAGGAGATATTTATGTGATTGACCCGGAACTGTGTACTGACTGTGGCGCTTGCGCCGATGTTTGTCCCGTTGAAGCAATCAGCCCTGAATAGGGCCGGGAATTTAAAACATGAAAAAAGACTGCCTCCAAAGGGCGGTCTTTTTTTTTATAACTTTGTTTGAAGTGAATTTGAGAAGAAGGATCTATATAACCATTTTCGGCACCGGTACCCGCGCAGGAAAAACATTTGATATAATCCTGCTCTGGATGATCATTCTCAGTGTGACTGTTGTGGTGCTGGAAAGTGTCTCCACCATGAGAGAATCTTATCACCAGATTTTTATCTCCCTGGAATGGTTCTTTACCATAATCTTTTCACTGGAATATCTCCTCAGGATATTCTCTTCTCCCCGGCCCTGGAAATATATTACCAGCTTCTACGGGATCATTGATCTGCTGGCAATACTACCTACCTACCTGGGTTTATTTTTTGATCAGACCACCTTCCTGCTGACCTTCCGGGCACTGAGACTGCTACGAATGTTCAGAGTTTTTAAACTGGGGAGATATATTAAGGAAGCTGCGGCGCTATTACAGGCACTGCGCCTGAGCTTACGTAAAATCATTGTTTTTTTTGGTGTTGTACTGACTCTGGTACTCATCCTGGGCTCCATCCTCTACCTGGTTGAAGGCGAAGAAAACGGATTCACCTCCATTCCCCAGAGTATCTACTGGGCCATCGTCACTATCACCACGGTGGGCTATGGTGATATCGCCCCGGCAACGGTTCCGGGAAAAATCCTGGCTTCTATTGCCATGCTCACAGGTTACTCCATAATTGCTGTTCCAACAGGAATCATTACTATTGAAATGGGGAAGGCTGCCAAAACAGCGGGAAATACCAGGCTGTTGAAATGTTCTAACTGTGGACATGAGCAGCATGACAGTGATGCGCGTTTTTGTAAAATATGCGGTAACAGGCTATGAAAATACTTATTCCAACACTGATTGGTGCCCTGTTCATATTGCCTTTGCAGGCCCAGGACAATTCCTTCAGCCTGGAACCTGAGTCTCCCTCTATTATTGCCAGAATCAGTTTTATCGCTCCCAGAGTTATTGCCGAGATTGCACCTTCCGACCATTTTACACTTTCCATTGGATTCTGGTTGAAAACCGATTTCTGGGATTGGGATGACTGGACCCCGGCCTCAGCACCCTATGTTTCCCCGAGTTTTACGCTGGCGCCCCGGTATTACTTCAACCTGAATGACAGACATAATAAGGGTAAAACAACCCGGTATTATTCAGGCTGGTATATCAGCCTTCCATTTAATATAGAGTTTCCTGATTTTCAATACTCCATGGGTGGAACCATAGGTTTCCAGTATACCATGGGCCGGCGCTGGTACTGGAATATCAGCCTTGGGCCCGGATTTACCTATGGCGATTCTCATTTTTACTGGAGCGGGGCCGGTGAATTCGGACTGGGAATCATCCTGAATAAAATGTAAGCTATCCTAAACCCAAAATACGTAACTATGAAATCATTCAAACTGGCTATTTTTCTGTTTGCAGGGATCTCCATTCTCTTCCTCGGAGGATGTGGCCCAAAATATACTATTGAGGTGCACGACGGTATCTCAATCGTGCAAAATAAGGGAGGCCATATCCTGGCTTATGCTTCCTCCTCCGGAGTTACCCTGATCGAGAAAAACGGCTTTGCTTTCAAGGACCTGAATAAGAACGGTCGGCTGGACAGCTATGAAGACTGGCGTCTTCCGGTGGATAAAAGGGCCATGGACCTGGTAAGCCAGATGAGCGTGGAGCAGATGGCAGGCCTGATGCTTTACAGTGCACACCAGAGTATTCCCTCCCGGGGCCGTGGATTTGGCGGAGGTGCCACCTATAATGGTAAATCCTTCCAGGAGAGTGGTGCCGCTGAGTCTGATCTCTCTGATCAGCAAAAGCAATTCCTTAGCGAGGATCACCTCCGGCATGTGCTGATCACCTCAGTGGCCAGTCCGGCCGTTGCCGCACAGTGGAATAACAATGCTCAGAAACTTGTGGAAGGACTGGGGCTGGGAATTCCTGTGAACACCAGCTCGGACCCCCGCCACAGAACTATTGCAAGCGCCGAATTTGATTTCGGATCGGGAGGGGACATATCCATGTGGCCGGCCACCCTGGGATTAGCAGCCTCCTTTGATCCTGAATTGATGAAACAATTTGGAGAGATCGCTTCCACCGAATACAGGGCCCTGGGTATTGCCACCGCCCTTTCTCCCCAGATTGACCTGGCCAGCGAACCCCGCTGGAGCCGTTTTAACGGAACCATGGGTGAAGATCCAGGCCTGGCCACCGATATGGCCCGTGCCTATGTGGATGGCTTCCAGACCTCATACGGAGAATACGAGATCAGGAATGGCTGGGGCTATCACAGTGTAAATGCCATGGTCAAACACTGGCCCGGCGGAGGTCCCGAGGAGGGCGGACGCGATGCTCACTTTGGATACGGCGCCTATGCAGTTTACCCGGGGAACAACCTTAAGGATCATCTTCAGCCCTTTACTGAAGGAGCCTTTAAACTGTCCGGTGCCACCGGCATGGCCTCCGCGGTGATGCCCTACTATACCATTTCAACCGGCATCGATACCAAAAACGGAGAAAATGTAGGCAATGCCTATAACAAGTATATCATTACTGATCTCCTGCGTAAGGAATATGGATACGATGGCGTGGTCTGTTCCGACTGGGGTATTACAAGAGATGCGGCCAGCATTGAAAGTTTTGGAGGTATGTGCTGGGGAGTGGAAACCCTAAGTGTGGCTGCAAGACACTACAAGGCCATTGATGCAGGTATAGACCAGTTTGGCGGGAATAACGATATGGGACCGGTGCTGGAAGCCTATCAAATGGGGATTGACGAACATGGCGAGGAAGCCATGAGAAAGCGTTTTGACCAATCTGCCATCAGATTGCTTCGAAATATATTCAGGACCGGGCTCTTTGAGAATGCTTACCTGGATCCTGCAGAAACAGACGCAATAGTTGGCAAGCCGGAATTTATGGAGGCCGGCTATGAGGCCCAGTTGCGCACCGTGGTCATGTTGAAAAACAAGCAAAAGGTCCTTCCTCTTGAGAAACAATTGAAAGTCTATATTCCTCAGCGCTACATTCCAGCCTCCTCCAACTGGTTTGGCAGAAGTACCCCGGAGAGATGGGTGGATGCATTCAGCAAGGAAATTGTTTCTAAATCATTTCAGGTAGTGGATACTCCGGAAGAGGCTGACTTTGCCCTGGTGGGTATCCAGAGTCCGAACGGGGGGAGTGGCTATGATAGTAAGGATCTGGAGAAGGGAGGAAATGGTTATGTTCCCATCAGCCTGCAATACGGACCGTATACAGCAGAATATGCCAGGGAGACCAGTCTGGCCGGAGGAAGTCCGCTTGAGGATTTCACCAACCGCAGCTACAAGGATAAAAGCATCACGGCCGGCAATGTTCCGGATATGAAGCTGGTGAATGAAACCCGCGAACTTATGGGTGACAAACCATTGGTGGTGGTGGTGAATGTGTCCAAACCAATGGTTTTTGCAGAGATCGAAAGCGCAGCCAGTGCAATCCTGGTTCATATGGGCGTACAGGACCAGGCCCTGATGGATCTGATTACCGGGGCAGCGGAGCCCTCAGCTTTGCTTCCATTCCAGATGCCGGCCCAGATGAAGACGGTGGAGGAGCAATTCGAAGATGTCCCACGCGATATGGAGTGTTATACCGACTCGGAGGGCAACACCTATGATTTTGCCTTCGGACTGAACTGGAGTGGTGTAATCAGTGATTTTAGGGTAAGCAAATATAAGTAAAGCACTTATGTGCCAACTTATGGATTGTATTTTGACAATCTGAGCAGTTCCTGGTAGTTGCGCTGTGCCATCACCTGGTGAACGCTTAGCTTTGGATTCCGCTCTGCGTAGGCGTTTACAATTTGCCACCCCTGCCAGACTGCTGCCATTCCTGGAGATTCCGGGGTATAGAACCTTGTAGAGGGAGCATCTTCCACAAGTTTGCGGATATTCATGGGATCGCTGGAGAAGAGTAGCTTCTCTTCCACCAGACGGGTCCACATTTGCTCCTCATTGTTCCTGCACCACTTCATCTGATCGTCCGTGAAGCCCATAATCATCTGCTCTTCAAGTTCAGGGTACATGGCGCCCACAAACCAGGAGAGCTGGCCGTGATAAATCATCCTGGAGAGCACATTGTCAAGGGAATCATTATAGGGATAGAGCTGGGTGGCCCAGGCCAGCATCACATCAACCGGAACCCTGGCTGGCTCCTTCTTTCGCACCAGGTAGGCGGGGGTCCCCATCTGCTGGTAATAATCGCAATCACTCCCCAGGTACTGATCAAGACCCACCCCAACAAATTGACCCACTGTTAAAAGTCCCTGGTTAAACCTGCTCACATAAGCCACGACCCTGGGAGGCAGAGAATCCGGATAGTGATACAGATAATGTCTGAATCCCTTGTTTAGACGATCCTCAATGTCTGTGGTAGAGGCATAAATATTATTGGTATATTCATATACTTCCCTGTTTGTGGGATCATTTATAAACATGGAGAGATAGGATGAATACCTGCGTGAGGAAGCCTGCCCGATGCTGATCACATGAACATTAAATACATCAAAAAAATCGCCATACCGGCTGTACAATGCCCCTATGGAAGCATCCATGGTATCCTGATCCATACCAAACAGATCCCTGTCGAATCGTTCCAGCTCCATTTTAATGTCAATTCCTGAAACATCCACATCCAGAGCATTGTTCTTGCATCCGGATACTGCCAATGCAATACTAAAGAGAAAAAGCATAATCGCCTGAACCGGTCTCATCATAATAATATCATTAAATTTGAGTTTTAAAACCAAAAGCAAAAGTATAAAATATGCAACGAATACTCCTTCTTATTTTTCTTCTGGGTGCATTGCTCACCGCCCAGGCCCAGACATCTCCCATAAGATTCAGTGTTCACGTGGATCCACAGGCAGCCTGGTTCAATTCGGATGAGACTGAGGTGGATCCCGACGGATCCATCATGCATATAAATGCCGGGCTGAATATGGACTATTTTTTTGCCGAGAATTATGCTTTTGTACTGGGTTTCGGGATCAATAACCTGGGGGGATATCTGCTTTATGCCGATTCTACCCTCTTCCTGTCCAAAGGTGATTCCCTGTACCTTGAGCCCGGCCAGTCAGCCAAAATAAACCTGCAGTACATTGATGTACCCATCGGGCTTAAACTCAAAACTGAAGAAATGGGATATGCCACCTATTTTCTACAGCTGGGATTCAACCCCATGTTCAGGCTGAATGCCAAAGCCACTTCTGAAGAAGCATCTTTCGACAAGGAGGACATTAGTGAGAGTACTATCCTTTTTAATCTTTGCTACCATGTGGGAATTGGTGTTGAGTATAAGCTTGGCGGAAGTACCGCGCTCATCGGGGGTATCCGATGGTCATCCGGACTTACAGATGTTACAAACAACGACAGGGCCAATGTGAAAACGAATGTTTTATCACTTAATCTTGGAATACTCTTCTGATTTGCCATGAAGATTGCACTAGCACAGCTTAACTATCACATCGGTGATTTTGACACTAACCTCGTTAAAATAGCAGGTGCTGTATCTGAAGCCACAGGTCAGGGTGCCGACCTGGTGGTTTTTTCTGAGCTCGCCATCTGTGGATATCCTCCCCTGGATCTGCTGGAAAGGAAGGAGTTCATCCATACCTGCATGCAAAGTATTGAAAAACTGGCCGCCATGGTAGACCCTGCCACAGGAGTGCTGGTGGGAGGTCCCGAATTCAATTCCAACAAGGACGGTAAATTACTTTACAACTCAGCCTTTTTCCTCTTCGAAGGAAAAATTCAACAGGTATTCCGGAAAGCCCTGCTCCCAACCTATGATATTTTTGATGAATACCGCTACTTTGAGCCCAATAAGGAATTCAATATTCTCCAATTTAAAAACAAAAAGCTGGCCATTAGCATTTGTGAGGACCTCTGGGATGAACAACCCTTCGAAAACGAGTTTTCGCGCAGCCGGCTTTATACCATCAATCCACTGGAGGAGTTGTTTACACAGGAACCGGATGCAATAATAAATATAGCCGCATCACCATTTGCACACAGGAAAATGGAGATCAAGCAAGCAATCTTCACAGGGAAAGCAGCCAGGTATAAGCTCCCTTTACTCTATTGCAATCAGGTTGGTGCACAGACGGAACTTATATTCGAAGGAGGTTCCATGGCCATTAACCCTTCGGGGAAGGTTGCTGCCAGGCTTCCATTCTTCCAGGAAGATATTCTTATCTCGGATCTGGACGAACTTACTGTTTCTGACCCCCCCTTAACAATAAGCTATATCCCTGACCGGATTGGAAGCATGGCCGATGCATTAATCTGTGGCATAAGTGATTACTTCGGGAAAATGGGTTTTAGAACTGCGACTCTGGGCCTATCTGGGGGAATCGATTCGGCAGTTACGCTGGCACTGGCGGCTGAGGCACTTGATCCGGTAAACCTTCATGTTCTCCTGCTCCCTTCGCAGTATTCTTCGGATCATAGTGTTAACGACTCGGTTCAGATGGCCCGGAACCTGGGAATTAAATATAACATCCTCCCCATTGAAAACCTTTTTAATCAGTTTCGGGAAACCCTTGATCCACTGTTTAATAAGCTTCCGGAAGATATTGCCGAAGAGAATATCCAGGCCCGGATCAGGGGAACACTCCTGATGGCTCTCTCCAATAAGTTTGGGAATATCCTGCTGAATACCAGCAATAAAAGTGAGACTGCCGTGGGTTACGGAACCCTGTATGGAGATATGAGTGGCGGACTTTCCGTACTGGGCGATGTATATAAAACCGATGTATACAGGCTTGCTCAATACCTGAACAGGGAAAAGGAAGTAATTCCTGCCAACATTATCACCAAAGCACCCTCGGCTGAATTGAGGCCCGATCAGAAAGACAGTGATTCACTTCCTCCCTATGAAGAACTGGACCAGATCCTGGAAGCCTATATTGAGAGACAGCTACCTGTTGAAAAGGCGGCTGAGATGGGATATGATCCTGAGCTGGTAAAAAGGATAATCAGGATGGTAAACCAGAATGAATACAAACGATACCAGACACCTCCTATTCTGCGAATCTCTTCAAAGGCATTTGGTATTGGAAGACGCCTTCCACTGGTAGCCAGATATTAACAGGAAATCGATAATTTTTTCTAATTTTGTCTGTTATTCAACATAACTAAGATCAAAACCGGAAGATTACGATGCAGGAAAGGAACTTTAATGCAGATGATTGCATAGACAATCCAAAATCTGTATTTACTGTACTTACTCCCAAAGAAAAAGAATTCCTGAAGCAAAATTATACATGTGCATTCTACAAGAAGGGTGAGATCATTTTCAAGGAGGGGGACAAACCCATGGGATTAATGATCCTGGCCGAAGGCAAGGTGAAGATTTTCAAAGAAGGAGTTGGAGGCAGAGAGCAGATTGTGAGAATGGCCAAACCAGTAGGTTTTATTGGATACCGTGCACTGTTTGCCGAAGAAAATCATACGGCCACTGCGGTAGCCATTGAAGATTGTGTATCATGCATTGTCGATAAAGAAAGTGTGTTCAGGGTGATGCGAAGCAACGCAGAGCTGAGTATGAGTGTGATCCAGTCATTTGCGTCTGAACTTGGATTTTCCCATGATCGCACGGTTACCCTGACTCAAAAACATATCAGGGGACGACTGGCCGAATCATTGATCTTTCTCAAAGATACCTACGGGTATGAGGATGACAGTAAGACCATTAAAATTTACCTCTCCAGGGAAGATGTTGCCAATCTATCCAATATGACCACCTCCAATGCCATCCGAACGCTTTCCACCTTCGCACAGGAAGGAGTGATTTCCATCGATGGTCGGAAGATCAGAATCCTGGACCTGCCCAAGCTGGAACGCATCAGTGAGCTTGGCTAGAAGATGAAATTCCTCGGATATATTTTCACGTACAGCTTCGTCTGGCTGCTTCATCTCCTGCCCGAAACTATCCTTTACCTGCTTTCGGACATCCTTTACCTGCTCATGTACCATGTGGCGGGCTACAGGAAAAAAGTGGTGTTTGATAATCTTGAAAAAGCCTTCCCGGAAAAAGAGAAGTCTGAGATAAAGCATATTGCAAAGAAATTTTATCACCATCTCTGTGATTTGATGCTGGAATCGGCAGTGTCCCATTTTTATTCGGAATCAAAAGCCCTTAAGAAAATTACCTACAAAAATCCCGAGTTGCTGAATGATCTTTATGGCAAAGGTAAGCAAGTGATGGCCGTGCTGGGACATTACGGAAACTGGGAATATTTATCCACCCTTGCACTGGTCATTGATTCTCCTGTTGTAGCTATTTATAAGCCCCTACATAACGAGTATATAGACAGGATGATGCAGAAAAACAGAAATACCTTTGGAGTGATCACGATTCCTATGGAAAAGATTGCAAGGAGGCTGATAGAATATAATAAAGACAACACCCCTGTTCTTACCCTCAACCTTGGCGATCAGCGCCCCCTGTATCATCAGATTCAGTACTGGACCAAATTTCTGGGCCGTGATACTCCCATGTTTCTTGGAACAGAAAAGCTGGCAAGAAAACTGGATGCTGCCGTAGTGTTCTTAAAAATACGAAAGTTGAAAAGAGGCCGGTACGAAATGGAAGCCGAGCTGATCTGTGAAAGCCCCGAAGGATTGGAACCATTTGAGATCACCAATCGCCATGTGAAAATTCTGGAGGATTTAATCCTGGAAGAGCCTGCCTACTGGCTATGGTCCCACAAGCGCTGGAAACACTCCTACGAAAAGTATAAACTCGAACACAATATTAAATAAGCAACAAACCTCCCTGGCTACTCCTGTACATATACTCTTTTCACTCGCTCGGGTACCGCGGTCAGTATCTCATATGGAATGGTCCCGGCCTGCCTGGCCAGTTCGGTAACAGTCTGATGCTTTCCGAATAGTTCCACCACATCTCCTTCGGATACATCCAGTCCGCTTACATCAATCATTGTCATGTCCATACATATCTCGCCAATGGTAGGTGCTAACAGACCATTTACATAAACCTTGCCAGCCCCATTACCAAGGCTTCTGTGAAATCCATCTGCATAACCTACAGGAATGGTTGCAATGGAACTGGGCTCCCTTGTAAGCCCGCTGCGCTGGTATCCAACCGAAACACCAGCCTCAACATCCCTGAGCTGCGAGACCGTAGTAAGATATGAACTAACCACTTTCAGTGATGAATCTTCCCCGATTCCATGCAATCCGATTCCCAGCCTGACCATATCAAACTGTGCCTCAGGAAAGCGCTCTATGCCCGATGAATTCAGAATATGCCTCTTGAATGTTATACCCAGAGCTTCTGATAACTGGGAACTCATTCCATCGAAGCCCCTGATCTGCTCCCGGGTAAATGAATCGTGGCCGGGATCGCCGGCAGCTGCCAGGTGGCTAAATACAGATGCTACCCTGATCCCGGGATCTAGGAGCCAGGGAATAAGCTGTTCCATGTCCGATTCCCTGAAACCAAGGCGGTGCATCCCGGTATCCAGTTTTACGTGAAGTGGAAATTCATTGATCCCCCGTTGATGCAGGAGCTTTTGAATTGCTTCCAGACCTCTCATATTATATATCTCCGGCTCCAGCATATAATCTAGCATGGGACCGAAACCAGAGGGATCCGGATTTAATACCATGATGGGCAGGTGGATTCCGGCCTTGCGCAGCTCAACACCCTCATCTATGAAAGCTACCGCCAGGTAATCCACCTGGTGATACTGAAGCAATTTTGCAATTTCGATATTTCCGCTGCCATAGGACAATGCCTTAACCATCACCATGGTAAGCACTCCTTCAGCCAGAAGAGACCTGTAGTGATTCAGATTGTGGACCATGGCGTCCAGGTCGGTTTCAAGCCTTGTCTGGTGGGTTTTAAGCTGAAGCTCCTGTGCAACTCTTTCAAAACCGAACTTTCTGGATCCCTTGATCAGTATGATTTTCTCCTGAAACAGGGTCCTGTCCATTTGCTTCAGGAATTCTTCAGTGTCCGGGTAAAAAAGAGATGAATCGGGAAATAGTTTTCTGTTCTTCAAAAGTGCCGGCCCAATTCCAATGAACAAATCAATCCCCTTGCGTTTGAGCAGTGCTGCAATTTCTGAATAGAGCTCTTCTTCCTCCATGCCACTCTGAAGCAAATCTGATAGGATTAGCACCCTTCCCTTTCGGGTATCCTGCTGTTCCATCAAATCGAGTGCCGCAAGCACACCTCCCGTATCGGAATTGTAGGTGTCATTGATCACTGTACTACCCATAATCCCCTTGAGAATCTCCAGTCGCATGGAAACAGGCTCCAGCATTTCAATATGCTTCTTTACCTGTTCAGGGTCAATCCCCTTCTCCATACAATAGGTAAATACATGCAGGGCATTCTCCAGGGAGGCATCATCGGAAAAAGCTAAGTCAAATCTGATTTTTTTTCCTTGAATGCTGGTTTCAATGGAGGTCCCCGATGATGACCGTTTACGTATCCTGTACTGGTACCTGGCTTTTCCTTCCAGGCTCCAGTCCACTATGTCAGTCTGACCATCTTCCAGGTAAGACCGAAGTGTTCTGGAGCCAAGCCTTATGTCGGCTCTGCAGATCACCTTAGAGCATCCTGAAAACAAAAGCAGTTTCTCCCTGAGCTTTACTTCCATGTTTTCGAAGTGCTCCTGGTGAGCAGTTCCTAAATGGGTGAAGATCCCGGTATCGGGACGGATCAACTGCTCTAATATTTGCATTTCACCCGGCCGGGATATCCCGGCTTCAATTACAGCCAGCTGACGCTCATCGTTTATCCCCCAAATAGAAAGGGGAACACCCACCTGGCTGTTGTAACTCTTGGGACTTCTGTGGATCCTGATGCTATGACCAAGACACTGATAAATCCACTCTTTCACAATGGTTTTACCATTGCTGCCAGTAATGGCAAGGACTTCTCCATTAAAATTTTGTCGCCTGGCCGAAGCAATCATCTGCAGGCCCTTCAGGGTATCGGCAACAAGACAAAAACCAGCCTCGGGGAACATTGAATATTCGGGGAGACTGGAAACCAGGAAGGCCCGCACTCCCCGGGTGTAAAGCTCTGTAATGTAATCGTGGCCATCGTGCTGATCACCGCTTAGAGCTATAAAAAGTGTTTCCCGCGAAGAGATCAGTGTGCGGCTGTCTATGGAAAGACGTGAAAATGACAGGTCACTTCTTCCTTGGATCTTCCCTTTAAGAAGGGTGCCCAGTTTTTCAAGTGTCCAATCAGTTATCATAAAAACTTAAGTTCGCACGTTATTCTTTGCATAACAGATCCTGCAAAGGGGCTCATAAATATCAGTTTCTCCCAGAACAATCAGTTTGTCATCTTCTGATAAGCGGTGAGTGTAAGAGGCCAGGTTGCCACATCTGACACAGATCGCATGAACCTTGGTCACATATTCGGCAATGGCCATTAAACCTGGCATGGGACCGAATGGAATACCTTTGTAATCCATATCCAATCCGGCCACTATAACCCGGATTCCATTATCGGCCAGCTGGTTGCACACATCTACCAGTCCATCATCAAAAAACTGTGCCTCATCGATTCCTACTACCTCCACCCCACTGGCCAGGAGCCGTATATTGGCAGATGAATCGACAGGCGTGCTGTGTATGACGTTTTCATCGTGGGAGACCACCTCTTCAACAGAATATCTTACTTCTATACGGGGTTTAAAAATCTCCACCTTCTGCTTTGCTATCCGGGCTCTTTTGAGCCGCCTGATCAGTTCTTCAGTTTTTCCTGAAAACATAGATCCGGTGATAACCTCCACCCATCCCTGTCCGCCTGAACTGCCTGCAGTATTTTCAAGAAACATGATACAAGATTATAAGAAGATTATCGTTAGTTTTGTAATAGCCCTGTATAAAAATCACAGCTTATCATGGAGATAAAATACACCATTGAAATACTGACTAAAGATATACAAGAAATCGAAAAACTGGTGGCGAACCTCGGGAATTCGATGGAAGCTTCGTCCATAGAACTTGACCTGGCCTTATCAAAACTCAGGAACGTATATGAAATCCTTACAATGATCAAAGCAGACCGTCTCCATGAACTGATCAAAGATGAAACTGTGGAGGAAAAATCTTCCATGGAGCCACAGACGGAACCCGAATCAGAGTTTTCACCGGAGCCGGAATCAATCCCGGAACCGGAACTACAGGCGGAACCAGAGCCGGAACCAGAGCTGGAAGCTCAACCGGAACCAGAGCCGGAACCAGAGCCGGAACTACAGAAGGAACCAGAGCCGGAAGCTCAACCGGAACCAATCCCGGAACCGGAGTCAGGAAAAGATACGGATGATCCCACCATCCTGGCAGAGAAATTCTCTTCAGAATCCAGTATCAACGAAAACCTGGCTGAGATAACCGGGAATACTTCTGATGCAAGAGTGCTTGGGCAACCCATCGAAAATATTAGCCGGAACATAGGTATTAATGACCGCTTCCTGATTATCAGGGAGCTTTTCGACGGGGATTCAGATCGCTTTACCAGCCTGATAAATGAACTTGACCGTGCTGAAAACTACCAGGCCGCAAGCGAAATCCTTAATCAGCAGTTTGCGGGTACCACGGATCATGAGGGAGTGGAAATCCTTGCCGGCCTGCTTAAAAGAAGATTTATCCCTTAGCCCATGTCTAAACTCTACCTGGTACCAACACCAATTGGAAACCTTGGAGATATTACCCTTAGGGCCCTTGATGTATTGAAAGAGGTGGATCTGATACTGGCAGAGGATACACGAAAATCTGCTTTCCTCTTAAAGCATTTCCAAATCAGCAAAGCCCTTCATTCACATCACAAATTTAATGAACACCGAAGCATTGAATCCCTTATTCAGCGTCTGAAGGGTGGGACAGACATCGCCCTGATCACCGATGCAGGAACACCTGGAATTTCAGATCCCGGTTTCCTTCTGGTCAGAGCCTGTATAGAAGAAGAGATAAGCGTTGAATCACTCCCGGGTCCCACTGCTTTTGTACCGGCGCTGGTAAACTCCGGGCTTCCCTGTGAAAAATTCGTTTTTGAAGGCTTCCTTCCGCAAAAAAAAGGGCGGCAAAAGCGATTCAACGAACTCAGCGGTGAAAAGCGTACCATGGTATTCTATGAATCGCCCTACAGACTTGTAAAAACTCTGACCCAGATGGCCGAACACTTTGGTCAGGACAGAAAGGGTTCAGTCTCCAGGGAACTGACGAAAGTTCACGAGGAGACCAGAAGGGGCACCCTGTCGGAGCTTGCTGAATATTTTAGCAGAGGAAGCGTGAAAGGTGAAATCGTAATTGTGGTAGAAGGATCCGGAGTTTAATAGGTTCGGAGATTCCCCGATCCCGATATCCTAATGTTAAGTTGCGGATTGCCCTGATAAATGATATCGCCCGATCCTGTTATGGTGACATCCAGGAATTCAGTAGCCCAAAGATATATGTCCCCGGAGCCCGAATTGGACGCATCCACATCTGATGCCATCAGATCGAGGGCATCAATCCTTCCTGAAGAATTTAGTGAGAATTCAGCCTCTGCTAAGTCTCCACTCAGTTCAATCAGCCCGGAGCCACTCATATCAGTGTCAATTGCCACCCCATCAAGGATTACAGCACTGACACGCCCCGAGGAGCTGTGTCGGATTTCTACCTCACTGCTTCCCATAAGCATTCCACACTGGATGTCCCCTGAACCGGATTGTATGGCATCCACATAAACTGCATGGCTACCCTCTAAAGCAATGTAACCAGATCCGGCATTACTCACTACCAGGGATTCGGCCATAGCTGAATCAATCTCCATTATTCCCGAGCCGGAGTTGGAAATCTCCACCTCCGTACTTGACAGCATATCCGCATAGACCTCACCGGAACCCTCCAGGGACAGGAGCTCCGTTTCAGGCATAGTAATATGCACCTCCACAGGTACACCTGATCTGTAACAGCTATTGTTGTCGGTCTGAATAATCAGCGTTTTTCCCGAAACATAGGTCTCTATAATTGGTAAGAGATTCTCCTGAGCGATCACTTCAATACTAAAACTCTCGGCCTGGGTGACATATACATCAAAAGATGCTGTATTGCTGACCCCGGTAAAACCTTCCGCCTCACGAATCTCATTTACTACCGGCCCTGATCCATCGACACAGGGTCCGTAGTAACATCCAGAGAGTGTGGCAATAACAACCACGATCCCCATGAACCATATTTTTCTCATCATCATATGTAATTAAAGGTAAATCTATCCTTCTGTAAAAAAGACAAATAAAATAAAGAAAGGATGCATCAGCCCCTTTGAAGTTGATAATCGTATCCAGACTGAATGGTAGAATCCATGTACTTCAGTCAGCTTCCCGTTTATTAAAAGGGTGCCGGTCCGTCAAAACCATTGTTCATGTTAATATCTTTGTTGGCAAGGCCGGCACTCTCATCCTGGTTCATCTTGGAGGAGAGTGTGAACCCGTTCTCCTCATCATCCAGCATGGCCAGGGCGTCGTCCATATCCACAAACTTGGCAAATTCACGAACAAACTTCAAAAGCACATCACCGGTGGGACCATTCCGGTGTTTGGCCACGATTATCTCGGCAACCCCTTTCAGGGAGTTGCCTTCTTCATCCACATCCATGCCGTAATACTCGGGCCGGTGAATAAAGAGAACCAGGTCGGCATCCTGTTCGATGGCGCCTGATTCACGCAGGTCAGAAAGCTGAGGGCGTTTGTTTCCGGAACGCATCTCCACACTTCGGTTCAGCTGAGAAAGCGCTATGATAGGAATATCCAGCTCCTTGGCAATACTTTTCAGAGAACGGGAGATATTACTTACCTCCTGCTCCCGGCTGCCCGAATCTTTGGAACCGGTCATCAGCTGAAGGTAGTCAATCACCACAGCCTGGATATCATACTTCTGCTTCAGCCTTCGGCATTTGGCCCGAAATTCAAATATGGAAATGGCGGGCGTGTCGTCCACGTAGATGGGTGCCTTTTCCAGGTCCTTAATCTTATACTCCAGCTGTTCCCACTCATAGTTCTCCAGGCGCCCTGTCCTGATTTTATCAGAAGGCAGTTGCGTTTCCCCAATAATCAGTCGGTTTACCAGCTGGATTGAAGACATCTCAAGAGAGAAGAAGGCCACCGGCCTGCTGTGGTCCACCGCCATATTCCTGGCCATGGAGAGAACAAAGGCCGTTTTACCCATGGAAGGCCGGGCAGCCAGGATCACCAGGTCAGATTTCTGCCAGCCGGAAGTCAGCCGGTCCAGTCGCGTAAATCCCGATGGCACCCCGCTCAGGCTGTCTTCCCTTTTGCCGGCCTCTTCAATCTGCTCCAGAGCTGTCTTTAAAAGATTGTTAAGCTTAATTGTCTCCTTCTTAATATGTCCCTCGGCAATATTCAGCAGTTCCCTTTCAGAAAAATCCAACAGGTCATCCACATCCGATCCTTCATCAAATGCACGCTCCTGTATATCTGAAGATACCCGTATCAATTCCCGCTGAATATATTTCTGGGCCACAATCCTGGCGTGGTATTCCAGGTGTGCCGCAGATCCCACCCGTGAAGTAAGCTGGGAAATATAAACTGCACCACCAACAGCTTCAAGCTTATCTGCTTTTCGAAGTGCCTCTGTGACAGTAAGCAGGTCGATGGGTTTTTCCTCCATGGATAATGATTGGGCAATCTCAAAAATGGTCTGGTGGGATTCCTTATAAAAACTGCGCACCTCCAGTATATCAAGTACTGAAAGGATGGCATCCCTTTCAAGCATTATGGCCCCAAGAACTGCTTCCTCAAGGTCCAGAGCCTGTGGAGGTATTTTGCCATAATCCATGGCAATAGCAGGATTCTTTCTAGGGCTGCTGTATTGTTGTTTGGCCATAAAATTCTGATTTGGGCTGTAAAGGTAAGAATCCACCCTCAGGGGTGCTTTGACCCTCCTCTTTACTTTTGCACACAGACACCAAAGTTTTAATTAACAAATGTTGAAAAATGCAATACCTTTATAAGAGATGATTCTTTATTCTCCTGCCAAGATCAACCTGGGCTTACAGATCCTTGAACGAAGGGAAGACGGTTTCCACAACCTCCGGTCGGTAATGTATCCCATTGGTCTATGTGATATTATCGAAATCCATCAGCTAGCCGGGGGTAAAGTTCCGGTCCGATTCTCCCAATCAGGTATCCGTTTTGAGGGAGATGAGGAAAATAACCTCTGTACGCAGGCATGGAAATTAATGGCATCGGAACATTCTCTCCCCCCCGTAGCCATCCACCTGCACAAGCAGATACCGGTTGGAGCGGGACTTGGAGGAGGATCTTCCAATGCCTCCACCGTCTTAAAAGGATTGAATCAACTGACAAACTCACCTGCAACTCATGAAAGCCTGTCAGCTCTGGCCGCCAGACTGGGAAGTGATTGTCCTTTCTTTCTGTATGATGTTCCAATGCTCATGGAAGGGAGAGGTGAGCTTCTGAGCCATATAAAGCCTGACCTTGAGCATGGCTATGTGGTTCTGCTGTTTCCGGATATTCATATTTCAAGCACTGAAGCCTATTCGGCAGTCACACCTGCCATTCCGGATTCGGACCTGAGACAGTTGATTGAAGCTCCCGTGAACCAATGGAAGGACAGGCTTGAGAATGACTTTGAGGAAAGCGCTTTTATCAGGCACCCCCTGCTAAATGACCTGAAGCTTGGCCTGTATTATGCCGGAGCTAAATTTGCATCCATGAGTGGAAGTGGCTCCGCTCTCTTCGGGATCTTTGAATCTGCTCCTGAACTACCTGAGGAGATCCAGAAGTATGTGATTTGGAAAGGATGGGCCTAATCCATCTCAATAAGCAGATGAGACTTGGGCACCATTTCTCCTTCACTCACATGGATCTTCTTTACCACACCATTAATTGGTGAAAGCACCTCGTTTCTCATTTTCATAGCTTCAAGAATCAGCAGCGGGGTACCAGCACTAACCTCATCCCCTTCCCTGGCCATAATCTTCTGAATGTTCCCGGGAATAACGGCTTCTATCCTATTCTCATCGGGCTTATTCCACAAGGCCCTGTTTTTGAACTTGTTGGTAAGCCTGGTTGTATATACAACATTGCCGATCTCCAGAGAACCGATCATGGAATCGTCGGTGGAGCTCTTTGTGTTAGCTTTTTCTTTCTTGCTCATGAATCGCTATTAAAATGGTGGTATTCCGTGCTTCTTCATTGGCATTCCAACGCTCTTCCCCCCCGAAACTTCAAGGGCATGAAGCAATGATTTCCTGGTCTCCCATGGCTCAATTACCGAATCGATATAGCCTTTTGCAGCTGCCACATAGGGATTTGCAAATTTCTCCTTGTACTCCTGTACCTTCTGTGTCCTCATTGCATCAGGGTCTTCAGCAGTGGCAATCTCCTTTCTGAATATAATATTGGCGGCTCCCTCGGGTCCCATAACAGCCACCTCAGCATCGGGCCATGCAAATACAAAATCGGCCCTGAGATGCCTTGAATTCATGGCAATATATCCCCCTCCGTAAGCCTTTCGAAGGATCAGAGTAATTTTTGGAACTGTTGCTTCGCTGTACGCATACAAGACCTTAGCACCGTGCCTGATTACTCCTGCATGCTCCTGGTCCACTCCAGGCAGGTATCCAGGCAGGTCAACCAGTGTCACGATGGGAATATTAAATGCATCACAATAGCGGATAAACCTACCAGCCTTACAGGATGAGTCCACATCAAGCACGCCGGCCAGCACCAGGGGCTGATTGGCCACGAATCCAACAGTACGCCCGCTCAGGGTTCCGAATCCGATCACCATATTTGCGGCCCAGTTCTCCTGAATCTCGAAGAAATCAGATCCGTCGGTTAAAGCCCTGATTACATTCCGGACATCATAGGGTTGCCGCTTGTCTGTTGGAACAATCTCTGAAATATTGTATTTCTCAAGTGGCTCCAGCACCTCTTTTCTGGCCGGAACATCTGTATTGGACCAGGGCAGATAACTGAGCAGTGATTTTATCTGATCAAAACATTCATCCTCCGATTCAGAAAAAAAGTGCGCATTGCCTGTAGTTTCACTATGAACACGGGCGCCCCCCAGCTCCTCCATGGAGATATCCTCACCCAGCACAGTCTTGATCACTTCCGGCCCGGTGATAAACATTTTTGAAATGCTGTCCACCACAAAAACAAAGTCGGTCAGGGCAGGTGAATAGACTGCACCTCCGGCACATGGACCAAGAATAACTGAAATTTGAGGAATCACCCCTGAGGCCAGGGTATTCCTGAAAAAGATCTCTCCGTAACCGGCAAGGGAGTTGACTCCTTCCTGGATCCTGGCTCCACCTGAATCATTAATGCCAATGAGTGGCATACGCATCTTCAGTGAGTGATCCATGATCTTGGTAATCTTCCGGGCATGCATGAAACCAAGTGAACCCCCGGCCACAGTAAAGTCCTGGGCATAAATACATACCGGTCTGCCCCCGATGCTTCCGGTTCCGGTGATAACACCATCGCCATGAAGCTTCTTTCGGTCCATTCCGAAATCTCTGGCTTCATGCTCCACAAACATATCATACTCATTAAAGGATCCTTCGTCCAGAAGTTTGATTATGCGCTCCCGGGCTGTCAGCTTACCCATGGCCATTTGTTTTTGAATGGCCTGTTCGCCACCCCCCTGCTGCACCTCTTTACGGCGTTTCTTAAGTTCTTGAACTTTCTTGTTTGAGGACATTGTTATTGCTTTTAATTAGTGCTACAATCTTACAAAAAAAAACAGTCCGAAAATCTGTTACATAATACATTCATGACTGCCGGGAGGTAATTTACTTTGGTGCCATTCGCATTAGAAATAAGGATACGATCAGGAAAAATACGTTGGGCAACCATACTGCTGCCATCACCGGTAGCATGCCTCCTATGGCAAATTGTTTGGAAAACTGAATAAATAAAATGTAAGTAAAGCTAATTATTACCCCTATGGCAATTTGGAGTCCGATGCCTCCCCGCATCTTCTTGGACGATACTGCCACTCCAATGAGCGTCAGAATAAAGGTTGAGAATGGAAAAGCAATCCGGTTGTGGCGCTCAATAAGGTAGGAGGTGATATTGGTTTCCCCCTGCATCCTTTGCTTCTGTATAAATTCATCCAGCTCTTTCAGACTCATGGTCTCCACGATGGTCAGTCTCATTTTAAAATCGTCCGGGTGCATGGCCAGGGTGGTGTCAATCTGTTTACCCTCTTCTATGGTTTCGTGAAGGCCATCAATGGTACGAATATAGTACCTCCGGGCCCTCCACTTATTGACAGTAGTATCCCATCTGATCTGGTCGGCTACCATCTTGGAGACAAGTTCCCCATCATCAAACTTCTCAATGGTAAACTGGTATCCCACCTTGGATACATTGCTGTAGCTATGCAGGTACACATAAACACCAGGCTCAATTTGCCGGTGAAAGTCCTTGGTTTTAAATCGGATGGGGCGCTTTTTGACATAGCGCTCCTCGAAATCCAGCTTCACCTTATTGGCACCTGGAATTACCTGGTCGCTTAAATAAAAGGAAATCCCGGCAATAAGTGTAGCCGCTATGAAATAGGGTAGCAAAAACCTGCGAAAACTCATCCCGCTATTCAGAATGGCGATGATCTCTGTATTATATGCCATCCTGCTGGTGAAGTAGATCACTGCAAGAAAGGCAAAGAGTGAAGAGAATAGAACGGCGAAATAAGGAATGAAATTCAGGTAATAATCAAAGAGGATTACATTCAGCTTGGCCCCGCTTTCCAAAAAATCATCAATTTTCTCACTCAGGTCAAAGATCACCACAATAGAAAGGATCAAAGCAATAGACAGGAGAAAAGTGCTCAGAAATTTTCTTATCACATATATGTCCAGGATTTTAAGACCTAAAAACCTTATAATCTTGTACTTAAATCCAGTATCATTTTTTCCTTCCATGCAGTGAATGTGCCACTTTTAATTTCTTGGAATGCCCGCCTGACCAGCCAGAGATAAAATGCCAGATTATGCAGACTGGCAATCTGCATACCAAGCATCTCTCCTGATATAATTAAATGACGCAGATAAGCTTTGGAATATTGCATATCTACCATACTGTTGCCAGAAGTGTCGATGGGTGAAAAATCGTTCATCCATTTCCTGTTCTTGATATTGATGATCCCCTTGGCCGTAAACAACATACCATTCCTTCCGTTGCGAGTTGGCATCACACAATCGAACATGTCAACTCCAAGCGAAATGGCCTCCAGGATATTTACCGGTGTTCCAACACCCATCAGATATCTTGGCTTATCATCGGGCAGAATTTCATTGACCACTTCCAGCATGGCATACATCTCGTCGGCCGGTTCGCCTACGGACAAACCTCCAATGGCGTTTCCTTCTGCTCCCTTTTCAGCAACATATGCTGCAGACTCCTTTCTGAGCTCTTTAAATACACTTCCCTGAACAATAGGAAAAAATGCCTGTCTGTGATCATAATGAGCTTCCGTAGAGTGAAACTGCTTCAATCCCCGGTCAAGCCACTGGTGGGTAAGTTTCAGAGAGTCTTTTGCATATTTCAGATCGCAGGGCCAGGGTGTGCATTCATCAAAAGCCATCATGATATCAGCACCGATGATTCGCTGGGTATCTACAATATTTTCAGGAGTGAAAATGTGTTTTGATCCATCGATATGTGAGCTGAACCATGCTCCCTCGGGTTTAAGCTTTCGATTGGCGGCCAGGGAGAAAACCTGGTAGCCGCCACTATCGGTCAGTATGGACCGGTCCCAGTTCATAAATCTATGAAGTCCTCCAGCTCCCTTTAATACCTCCAGTCCGGGTCGCAGGTAGAGATGGTAGGTATTGCCAAGAATGACAGGTGTCTGAATATCCTGCATTAATTCCTGCTGATGCACACCTTTAACACTACCCGCAGTACCAACAGGCATAAATATGGGAGTCTGGATTTCAGAATGATCCGTTACCAGCGTACCGGCCCTTGCCTTACTTTTCTTATCCCTGTATAATACTTTAAAATCCATACTTATCCCTGAGGTCAGCCAAAGATAAGCAATTGTTGAAAACCTGCTTTTTCTTTTCCCTATTTGCCAGCTAAATTTACACCTGCATGACTATTAGAGATATTATCGACGGGAC
>CAYWGP010000253.1:0-15995 GCA_964458155.1 uncultured Bacteroides sp. | reverse complement strand
TGCCCGAAGCGGTGAGGTGATCTACAAGGAACGGATTTCTGATGCCATGGGAATCACCGCTTCGGGAGTGGCCTCCAGGGGAAAATTATACTATTCCCTGGAGCAGGGCGATGTGGTGGTGGTAAAAGCAGGTCCGGAGTTTGAGATTCTGGCACGGAATCCCATGGATGATTTGCTTATGGCCTCCCCGGCCATATCCGAGGATATGATCTTCTTCAGAACCCAACAATTCCTGGTGGCCGTGGGAAAGCCTTCAACTATTCTATAAACTAATCATCAGGTATTCCCGTTCGCCGCTGAACCCGGCCTATGGCTGGCTAAGGCTTACTCACGGGAATACCTGAAGAATTTAGTTAAACCAATATGACAGCTTCAGGACAATTCCCCGGTTCTTGGTGGTCCAGTGGGAGGGGTATGCATTCTCGGTGTAGACAATGTAGAGGTCAGAGACAGGGGCATAGCGCCACTGCAGCCTCATATTCACATTCACATTATCGATCTGGTTATTGTACTGCACGAAGGTAGAGAAGAAGAGCTTCTCGGTAAAGGTGATATCGAGTTTGGGTCCCACCAGCCAGAGGTCCCCGCTGGTATAGGGCTCGGGCATCAGAATATGGTCGTAGGAACCAATCAGGGAGAGGCTGCCGTAGGGCTGGACACGGTAGTTCATTTCCGCTTCAATGCCGGCCTTGGTTCCGCCGAAAAAGCCTCCGTAGCGTCCTTCCACCATAAAGGTGAATAGCCATTTCTGGGTGGACATGTAGGAGAGGGATATTTCGGTCCAGTTAAATTCTGTTCCTGCAGGAATTTCCTCGCCTCCTGAATGTAAGGGATCGAAGGGTTCCAGCAGCTTTACGTAACCTTCTTCCAGCCCCATTTCGATAACACTCCGGTCTCTCCAGGTCATTGAATAACTCAGGTCTGTTTCCCGGTCGGTGAGTGAGAAATCGGGATCAAAGATATAATCCGCTTCCAGTTCAGGACCATGGTTGGTCACTCTTCCGGATTTGGTATAAAATTGATAGCCCACTGAAGGGTTGGTCTGGTGGTAGGCGGTTCGCCTTACAAAACCCATCTCGGCCAGGTAGTTGGCACCCACATAGGCCTGGTTCCAGCCCGCTTTGAACTGCTCAGTGCTGTACAGGATCATTCCGGCAATGGCAGAGCGCTTGCCTGCCTCTCCCGGATTAAAGGAATAGTGGTAAAAGGCCTTGCCCGTCCAGTTGTTATCGGTGCTGGCAAAGTTGAATTCCCCTCCTGCAACCCGGTTATAGTCGTAGTAAGATCCGGAATCTTCGGGGCTTATAAGCACTTGCTTATTGGTAAAAAAGGCAGACACATTGGAACGGCTGAGAACCTTGTGCTGCAGCACTGCCACGGCGAAGTTTTCGCCGGGTTGATCCTCCGTAGCACCTGTCTGCATGTCCATCAGTCCGATTCTCCAGTTCTCACCCACATTCCCGCTGAGCCTGGCACCTGCAATTACAGGCTGGTCCAGTCCGATCCTCCGTGAAAAGAAGGGCCTCAGATTCTCGTCACCCAGGTTGGCAAAGAGGTCGCTGTTTTCCAGGAAAAACTTCCGCTTTTCAGGAAAGAAGAGTTCGAAGCGATCCAGGTTGACCTGCTGACGGTCCACCTCCACCTGGGAATAATCGGGATTTACAGTCAGGTCGAGATTCATGGATGAGGAGAGGATCACCTTGGCGTCCAGTCCGGCCTTTCCTTTATATTCCACCGGCTCGCCCGCTTCCTTATCCTGGGTTGCCCGGCCTGATACATAGGGAATAAGTGAAAACCTGACACCTGCTTTTGGCAGGGGGCTTTCCATGGCCAGGGTACCTGTAAAGGCCAGGGTGGCAGATGCAAACTGACGTGGTACCGGGGCCCAGGCCGATTTTTCATTGGTCTTCAGATCCAGCCTGCTGAAGTTAATTCCCCATTCGGTATCTCCTTCCTGATACCGGATGGTCCGGAAGGGGATTTTAAATTCAGCCACCCAGCGGTCCTCGAAATTTTGCACTGCAGAATACCATTTCCCATCCCACTCGTTGGCCACTTTCCCTCCATCGGACTGCATGCCGTCCCACTGGCCCCCTACGGCGTTCACACCGAAGGCAAAACCATTGGTCTGGTCGTTGTAGGTATCAATGGCGGCAAAGAAATTATCATTCTTATTAAAACTCCAGTCCCTCTTATAGGATTCAACGGGCCGTTTCCCGGGTATGGGATCGTAGCAGATGATGCCCATGTATATAAAATCGGCATCGTAGGCCACCATTACTTCGGTCTGTGCTTTGGCATAGCCGGTATCGGTTGGGGTGATCCGGAAAAAGGGGCTGGTCTTTTCTGCCCTGGACCAGGCTTCCTCATCCAGGAAGCCATCAATATTAAAGTCCTGATCGGTCTCCAGAGCCTGTAGCCTGTAGTCGGCCCGGTTGACAGGCGTATTTTGTCCGTTAGACACAATAGAAAGTACGAACAGAAAGTGCAGTATAGCGTGGATTCTTTTACGCATCATCAAACCATTTGAACTAGCTGAAGCTTTCAGGAAATTAAGCTGCTAAGATAATCAAGAAAGTGATACAGTACCTGATGATTGGCTTCAAAGGAAGCCTGAGCGGCAAGAATTTCTTTTTCTGATTGTATAAATGAGCCCTCCACCAGCTCGTCCCGGCAGTTTTCCACCAGCTCTTTTACCGATTCGGGAGTCAGCTCCAGGTGGAACTGGAGAGCTACCACATGATTGGCATAAACGAAGCCCTGGTTAGGGAAGGCCTGGGATCCGGCAATTCGTGTGGCCCCTGCAGGGATATTAAAGGTATCTCCGTGCCAGTGAAACACCTTTCGGGTGACGGGCAGGTCCCTGCATATCTTAAAGTCTCCCATGGATGGCAGGAACTGCAGGTTATGCCAGCCAATTTCTTTGTGCGGACCGGGATAGACTTCCTCTCCCAGGGCGGCAGCAATGATCTGAGCACCCAGGCAGATACCCAGCACTGCTTTACCTGTTTCGATGAATTCCTTTACCCACTCGATTTCATCCTCCATCCATGGGTGTATGTGGTAGTCAAATACATTCATGGGTCCGCCCATGATGATCAGCATGTCCACGGTTGAAACATCGGGAAGTGCATCCCCCTCATAAAACTTCGTGTAATGGAGCTTGTGCCCTTTTTCGCTTATCCAGTCAGCAATTTTACCCGGTCCCTCAAAGGGCACATGCATAAAGCACGCTATTTTTTTAGTTGGCGCTTTCATGACAATCACCGTTGGTGAAGCGGCAGAGCATTTCCCGCATCAGCTCCACACTTCCGATATAGAAGTCTGCCTTGGTTGTCTTTGTCCCTACCTTGATGGTATAAGCCCCCTCCGGCATGGCTTCAAAGGTAAACTCATCGGTCCAGTCATCTCCCACCGCCAGGACGAAATCAAAGGCATTGTCGCCCAGTTTATAGGAAGCGGCCCGGCCTTTGTTAATTCCGGAGTATTTAATCTCCAGTACTTTGTCGCCATCCATGATCTCCAGGTTCAGGTTGGAGGTCAGGGTAAGCAGTTCATCCTTAAGCTCCCAGGCGCGCTGCAAGCCCAGGTCGGGGTCCGATTTACGATAGTGCCACACCAGCGAAAAGTTCTTATACTCAATAAAAGAACGGGGAGTCCGGTCCACGTAGTATTCCAGGAGGGGTTCCACCGACTCTCTCCAATCATTATTGATCTGTTCCATCATATGCCATTCCTCGCCGGGCTCCCTGAACCAGACTCCATGTTCGGCCACAAAATGAATGTTCCATTCAGGGCCAAACCATTTTTCCAGGGTCTCCTTATCCCTCCCACTGATAATCACAATGGTGTTCTTGGGATCATCGGAAAGCCGTTGCAGGATTTCGTACAGCTGTTCATCTGGTTTGGCATCTTCCGGGTTCTTTTTAAACCAGGCCAGTGTACCATCGTAGTCCAGGAAAAGGATCCTGCACTTGCTTTCCTTATACGTGTCAACAAGCTGCATCATGCGGGTGGTATTGATCTTTCTTGTCTTCGTGAACTCCTGGATTTCTTTAATTCCTTCAAGGCTCTTAATAAACTCACTGGCCCACCGTCCCACTGTGTAGCGTTGAAGCCTCATCATCATCACCTTATTTCTTCTGATCTGCTCCTCTTCGGGCATTTCAATGGCTTCTTTGATGGCATAGGCAATGGCATCCAGGTCATTGGGATTTACAAGCAGCGCTTCATGCATCTCTTTGGATGCACCGGCAAGTTCACTCAGAATCAGGACCCCGGTACCATCATGCCTGGAGGCCACAAACTCTTTTGATACCATATTCATTCCATCCCGCAGAGGGAGGATCAGTGCTATATCGGAGAGGGAATAGAGCTCGATCCGTTCATCCATATTAAAGGTTTGATTCAGGTAACGCAGGGGTGTCCAGGTGATGGTCCCGTAGTTACCGTTTATCCGGCCTACAAGTTCGTCCACTACAGATCTCAGGTTAAAAAAGGAATCACTGGTTTCTCCGGAGGGTATGGCCTGAATGATCATGCTTATGCGCCCGTTGTACTCGGGGTAGGTCTGAAGGAACCTTTCAAAGGCCCTGAGCCGTTGTGGAATGCCCTTGGTATAGTCCAGCTTTCCAATGGAGATAATCAGTTTCTCCAGCTTTGCCATCTTTTTGAATTTAGTCATCTCCTGCTGGATGACCGAGGGCCGGGGATTATCGCTGTGGATCTCAAGGGCCTTGTTGCGGAAGCGTTCGTAATTGATCCCCTTGGGAAAGACATCCACCTTCAGGGTACGTTCCCCGATGGAGATCCTGTTAAAGACCGAATCAACACCCGTCAGGCGTCTTACGGAACTCATAAAGTGCCGCACATAATCGTAAGTCTGGAATCCGATCAGATCGGCTCCCAGCATTCCTTCCACAATTTCCAGCCTCCAGGGAAGCAGCCTGAAAAGCTCGAAGGAGGGGAAGGGTACATGTATAAACAGACCGATGGAAATATCCGGCCGCTGCTCCCTGATCATCTGGGGAAGCATAAGCAGATGATAGTCATGAATCCACAGGATGTCGCCATCCTGGAGGAGTTCCAGGATCTTCTCTGCATATAGACGGGTGATTTTCAAATAGGCTTTCCATGCAGGCTCACTGTAGCTTACATGCTCCGTGAAATAGTGGAACAGCGGCCAGAGGGTGTTGCGCGAGAAGCCATGATGATACAGATTCACGTCATGAGGCCTGGGCAATATGGGAAAACAATCAAAGGGTTTAAGTGCCGCATTCAGGGAACGTATTTCTTTAGGGGTGAATTCATGGTTCTCAAAACCGGTAAGCCCTACCCATGAAGTATCGAAACCCTTATAAAAATCCTTAAGTCCCGAAATGGTTGTCTCTTCGGATTTTTCAATCCGGTAATTGCCCTCCTGCCATTTAATATGAACCGGGAGAGTATTGGAAGCAAGGATGAGACGTTTCATGGGAAAATTTTTAGCACTAATGATTTGAACGCTTCTATAAATTTAGATACCTTGATGCTGATTACAAAATATATATCTACACAATATGGCATTTAAACCCAAGTTTGACGCAGTAATTTTCGATTTAGATGGAGTTATTACCAAGACAGCCCTGGTTCATGCAGAATCCTGGAAAAGGATGTTTGACGAATATATGAAGGGCCGGGAAGAGCGCTTCGGGGAGCCCTTCAGGGAGTTTACCCATGCAGGTGACTACCTCCCCTATGTGGATGGCAAGCCGCGCTACAAGGGGGTTCAGTCCTTCCTGGAATCCAGGGGCATTGATATACCCTTCGGCGATCCCTCGGACACTCCGGACATGGAGACGGTCTGTGGATTGGGGAACAAGAAGAACATTATGTTCAACAAGGTGCTTGAGGATGATGGAGTTGAGGTGTATGAAAGCTCCGTAGAAATGCTGAAGGGCCTGAAGGAAGCCGGGGTCCGGATAGGGGTGGCTTCTTCCAGCAAGAATTGTAAGCCGGTGCTGGAGACGGCCGGACTGCTTCATTATTTTGAGACACGGGTGGATGGAGTGGTCTCGGCCGAGATCGGATTGCAGGGGAAACCGGAGCCGGATATATTTACCACGGCCTGTGATAACCTGGGCGTTGAATACCACCGGTCGGTTGTGGTGGAGGATGCTGTTTCGGGAGTTATGGCCGGACATAAAGGAAATTTTGGCTTAACACTGGGCCTGGCCCGGGAAGATAATATTAAGGAGCTGCAGGTTGGTGGAGCAGATATCGTGGTGGAGGACCTGGCAGAAATCGGACTGGATGGGATCAATGCCTGGTTCGAAAAGGGGATGGAAGAGGATAGCTGGTTGCTGAAGTATCACGATTACGACCTGGAGAAGGAACGGTCGAGGGAGGCTCTTATGGCTGTGGGGAACGGTTATTTCGGAACCCGTGGTGCCCTGGAGGAAAGCAATGCCAATAAGGTCAATTATCCAGGCACCTACCTGTCCGGATTGTTTAACAGGCTGGTTTCAAAAGTGGGGGAGAGGGATATTGAAAATGAAGACTTTGTAAATGTGACCAACTGGCTGCCGGTCACTTTCCGGATTGAAAGTGGACCCTGGTTTGAGTTTACTCCGGAACCCACCTTCTCTATCCTGGAGATTCACCGAACCCTGAATCTTCGCACGGGCGAACTGCGAAAAGTCATGGTGGTGGAGGACAGCAAGGGCAGGCTGACACGGATCAGCTCTTCCAGGTTCGCCGGCATGGCCGATCCTCACCGGGCCGGATTGCGTTATGCATTGACTCCCCTTAATTACAGTGGAGTTATCGAAATAAAATCGGGTCTGCGTGGCGATCATCGAAATGCCGGGGTGGAGCGATATAACTCCCTGGAACAGCAACATCTCCAGGCTGTAAGTGAAATCGCTGCCGACGAGGTCACCGAGCTGGTGGTAAAGACCACCCAGTCGGATATCCTTATTGTTGCATGCGCTCAAAGCTCCGTCAATGCAGAGGCTGAATCCGGAAGCACTTCAGGAGAAGGATGGATCGAAAGTCATTTTTCAGTGGAAGCTCAGCAGGACCGGGAGGTGGTTCTTGAAAAGCTTGTATCCATCTATACTTCACGGGACCCGGGCGTTGAAGATCCCCTGGTAGAGGCCCGTAATACCCTGGATGCCATGTCGGCCTATGAGGCTGAACTGAATCTGTCATCAGGTCGCTGGAAGGAACTCTGGGATCGTATGGATGTGCTGATATCGGGAGACAGGGAAGCCCAGAAGCTTGTAAGGCTTCACCTATTCCACATGATGGTAACTGCCTCGCCCCACCACGCCGGGCTCGATTCGGGTATTCCCCCGCGTGGACTGCACGGAGAGGCTTACCGGGGACATATTTTCTGGGACGAGCTCTATATTCTCCCCCTGTTTAATCTTCATTTTCCGGAGGTGGTAAAATCGGTGCTTATGTACAGGTATCGACGTCTGGATGCAGCCAGGGCCTATGCAATGGAGTACGGATATAAAGGTGCCATGTTTCCCTGGCAGAGCGGGAGCGATGGAAGGGAAGAAACGCAGATCATACATCTGAACCCCCTGTCGGGTGAATGGGGTGATGATTACAGCTCCCTTCAGAGGCATGTTTCACTGGCCATTGCTTTTAACATCTGGAACTACTATCATGTGACAGGTGACCTGGATTTTATGAAGGAGTACGGAGCAGAGATGCTGATGGACATCTGTAAATTCTGGGCCAGCAAAGCAAAAACGGACCAGGATGGAAAGTATCATATAGACAGGGTCATGGGACCCGACGAGTTCCACGAGAGTCTGCCAGGATCGGAAGTTGGGGGATTGACCGACAATGCCTACAGCAATATCATGCTTAGCTGGACCATGGATAAGGCTTTCAGGACTTTAGCTGCCATCGGAAGCGGACATAAAAAGAGAATTATGGGAGAGCTCTCTCTCACGGAAGATGAGCTGAAGGAGTGGGACAGGATTATGAATGGCCTGGCTCTTCATGTTTCGGATGAGGGGGTGGTGGAGCAGTTCAAGGGCTACTTCGGACTGGAGGAGCTGGACTGGGAGTATTATACAAAGAAATATACGGATATACACCGGCTTGACCGGATACTAAAGTCGGAAGGCAAATCACCCGATGATTACAAACTTGCCAAGCAGGCCGATTTTCTGATGAGCTTTTATAACCTGGGTACTGAAGAGGTACAAAAAATGGTGAAGGAACTGGGTTATGATGTGCCTGCGGAATTCGGGAAGCGTAATTTTGACTATTACATTCAGCGAACTTCACATGGTTCCACCCTCAGCAGGCTGGTGCATGCAAGGCTCGCCTGGGAAATGGGAATGAGCGATACAGGTTGGGAGCTTTATATGGATGCCCTGAGAAGCGACCTGGTTGATATCCAGGGAGGAACCACAGGAGAGGGAGTCCATTGTGGGGTTATGGCAGGAACTGTCTATGATGTCCTGGTGAGCTATGCGGGCCTGGATCTGAGTGGCGAAGTTCCCTCGCTTGCACCTGAATTGCCAGGCCACTGGAAGGGATTGGAATTCCGCTTTACATACCGGGGAAAATCATTTTTGGTCTCCATTACAGGTCAACATATCAAAATCACCGGAGAAAACATGGAAAAGGATCAGATAAAATTTCATCTTTACGGAAATAAAGTAGAGTTGTCTGAAGGAAAGACACTTTCTATATCCCTCTAATATAAATTCAGTTTCGATGTTAGGAGATATTCTGTTAATCAATGATATGCACAAGGATGCTGCCCAGGCCATCTGTAAAAGGGTTATGGCCGACAGGGACAGCAGGGAGGAGCGTTATCGCTATGTCGTTGGCATATCGGGAGAGTCGGGTTCAGGGAAATCTGAACTGGCACATGCCCTGGGGCTTTGCCTGAAGCATAACCATATCAGGGTAAAAGTGATCCACACGGATAATTACTACAGGATCCAGCCTCTTTTGCGGGAAGAGTGGCGCCGCAACAAGGGCTTTGAGAATATTGGTATCGGCGAGTATGACTGGGTCAAGATCAGGAAAACAATGAGGGACTTCAAGGAAGAACAGGAGTGTATGATTCCCTGCATCGATCTGATCTCCGAACAGGTGGATAGACTGATTACGGATTTCAGTAAGGTGGATCTCCTGATAGTGGACGGACTCTATGCCATCAAAGCCAATGATGTTGATCTGCGGGTTTTTATTGACCTGACCTACCGCGAAACCAAGATTAACCAGATCATCCGTATGAAAGAAGCTCTGAGCGATTTCCGGCTTGGAATCCTTGACTGCGAACACCAGGCGGTTGTTTCACTGAAGACAATGGCAGACCTGATTGTGGATAAGTCCTACCAGGTAGTGACCATGGAAGAACACGAGCGTAAAGATTAATTCTTACCATGGAGCTCCCCAGGATTCTGTATGTAGACGATGAGGTCATTAACCTGGAACTGCTCCAGCTCACCTTCATGAATGATTTTATAGTATTTACAGCTGCGTCGGCAGAGGAAGGATTAAAAATCCTGGAGCTTAATCCTGATATTCATGTGGTAATATCTGATCTGAAGATGCCCGTAATGAATGGCCTGGATTTTATCAAGGTGGTCAAGCAGAGGTACAAGGAGAAAGTCTGCATGTTGCTCACGGGCTATATGGAATCGGAAGTCATGTTGGAGGGGTTTAACAAAGAGCTCATCTTCAGGTATTTAATGAAGCCATGGAATAAGGCGAAGCTTGAGGAAACCATCCGGGAGGCTCTTAGGCGCTAAGCTTTAGGAAGCAGGACATCCACACGCACCTGCTCATTTTCATTTCTGATTTCGATCCATCCCTGGTGCTCTTTTACGATCATATAGGAAATCGTCATTCCCAGCCCTTTACCCTTGCCGGTATCATTTAGTGTAAAGAAGGGATCAAAGATCTTCTTAATCTCTTTTTCCGGAATCAGCGGGCCGTTGTTTGTAAATGAAATACAGGTGACATCCCTGTTATCCCTTCTTGAATCGCTCACAGAGATATCTATGGTTTTCTTCTGATCATTGTCTTTCTCCTCAAGGGCACTGATGGCGTTCAGGAGGATATGAATGAAAACCTGCTGCAGCTGTTCATCATAGCAGAAAATTGTCGTGCCGGCGGGTATGTCCTTCGTGAGGGTAACATTATAGGCTATGGATTTTTCAATGCTAAGCATTACGGAATAGAGCAGCTGGTTCAGGTCAGTATTCTTTTTGGCCAGATTGCCCTGATTGGAGAAGAATTGCAAACTGGTGACAATATCTGTAATCCGCTGCACCCCTTCCAGGGTATTCTCCATAATTTTATCCATCTGCTGGAAGAGTTCTTTCTTCTCACTGGAAGGCCTCCTTTCCAGTTTTAACAGCTCATTTTTAAGGGTGTTGGTGGCATGTAAACCTCCGGAGATAAAATTCATCGGATTGTTTATTTCGTGAGCGATACCGGTGGTCAGCGTCCCCAGTGCAGCCATCTTCTCGGACTGGATCAGCTCGTCCTGCTGCCTTAGCATTACCTGCTCATAACTGTAGTTTTTAGCAAAGACCAGGCCCAGTGCCAGGTTGACAAAAACATAGATTATTACAGGGATGAGCATGTAGTAGAAGTGGTTCGCCTGGACTATTGGGATGATGGATTCAGTTCCGTCCTGCATAAAGATCAGGAAATCGGATATAAAGAGGGCCAGCAGGAAATAGGCCGTCAAAGTAATAATTAAGGCAGGTCTCTCCCTGCGCTTATGCAGAATGAAATGGGGGACCAGGGAAAGGGCAATGGGGACATATGGAAACCAGAAATAGAATTCATCGCTGCATAAACCTGCAAGGGGAGGAAGGATGAGCAGGGCCAGGGGGGGGATAGTGAGTATCAGGACCTTGGCCAGGGTGATAAGCCTGAACCTGATTAGCAGGAGTTCCACAAAGCCCAGCAGGATCATTGCATGATAGCGGTAGGTGACAGGAAACAGCTCTTCATCGTATGTATGGAGCAGGACCACAATCGCACAAAATAAAAGGATATAAAAATAGCTGAGGTAAATCAGGGAGACAATCTCCCGCTCCTTATCAAAGCGGTATCCCAGTCCAAGCTTATCGAGGGAAGGCAGCTGCATTAACAATAAATTTAAAACAATCGCTCAATAAAAAATCATTACTCCCGTAATTAATTGGGGGTAATGATGGAGATTTCCCGGATACGCACCTGCTTTTTAAGATACTGACCCTCATCGGGAAGAGCCTGGATGGCCCTGGCAACATCCATTCCATCAATAACTTTCCCAAAGGCTGCAAAACCCTGCAGGTCCGGATTCCTGTCGCCCCCGTAATCCAGTGAGGGCTGGTCGCCAATGCAGATGAAAAATTCAGTAGAGGCGCTGCCCGGCTGATTGCGTGCCATGGAAATAACTCCATCGCTATGCAGTATACCGGTCTCCTTCGTGGTCTCATGTATAATCGGACTTATAGTATCCAGTACTTCATCGTCAAAGAGGCCACCCTGGATCACCTCGATCTTTACCTTGCCCTGACTCTGGTTATCCATACGAACCACCCTGTAGAAAACACTGTTGGTATAATCACCATTTTCAACGTGGGACAGGAAGTTGCTGACTGTTACCGGCGCCTTCCCGGGATAAAGTTCTACACTGAGATCGCCCATATCGGTGCGGATAAGCACCATGGTGGCAGGCCGATCGCAGGAGACCGGCCGGGCCAGCATGATAATCATCAAGGCCAGAAGCGGACTATGCCAGCTTATGTTTCTGAACAAATTCATCAAGTACACTTTTCAGGTCTGGTTCCCCAATTTCCTGCAGGTCGTAATAGACCCTGGTATTTGGTTTTTTAATCTCGATCAGGCGGTTCAGATCAATGGGTGTGCCGATGATTACTGAATCGCAGTCGGAATTATTTATGGTTGTCTCCAGGTCCTTTAACTGGTGCTCACCATATCCCATGGCAGGAAGCAGGTGCCCTATTTCAGGGTAGATCTCAAATGTCTCGCTCAGTTTACCTACCGTGAAGGGCCTGGGATCCACCAAAGCCGCTGCTCCAAATTTTCTGGCGGCCACCACGCCCGCTCCCAGTTTCATTTCACCATGGGTAAGGGTTGGACCATCTTCCACCACCAGAACCCTTTTGCCTTTGATCACCTTAGGATCGTCCACCCTGATTGGAGAGGCTCCATCGATGACTGTGGCGGTGGGATTCACTTTTTCAATGCTTTCCCTGACCACCTGTATACCTTCAGGGGGGGCACTGTCAATCTTATTGATCACAAGCACATCGGAGGTCCGCAAAACGACCTCTCCAGGATAGTAGCGTAATTCATGTCCTGGCCTGTGCGGGTCCACCACACCGATGGTCAGGTCGGGCTTGTAAAAGGAAAAATCATTGTTTCCACCGTCCCAGAGAATCACATCACATCCGTCGGGATCAAGCTCAGCAGCACGAACAATTGCTTCATAATCAACCCCTGCGTAGATAACGTTTCCACGGACCACATGGGGCTCATATTCTTCCATCTCTTCGACGGTGCAGCTATGATGCTTCAGGTCCTCTACACTTGCAAATCTTTGCACTTTCTGTGCTTCCAGGTCACCATAGGGCATCGGATGCCTGATGGCCACAACCTTCAGGCCCTTTTCCATCAGCAGCTCGATAACCCTGCGGGAGGTCTGGCTTTTTCCGCATCCGGTTCTTACCGCGCAAACAGCAATCACCGGCTTATTGCTTTTAATCATGGTATCTTCGGTCCCCAGCAGGGCAAAATTGGCGCCTGCCGAATTGACCACTGCACTGACTGCCATCACCTTCTCGTAGGGCAGGTCGCTGTAAGAGAAAACACAGGTTTTTACCTTCAGTTCTTTTATTAAACGGGGCAATTGATCCTCGGAATAAATGGGTATCCCATCGGGATAAAGCTCCCCTGCAAGTCCGGCCGGGTACTTTCTACCATCAATATCAGGGATTTGTGCCGCTGTAAAAGCCACTACATTATACTCCTCATTATCTCTGAAATAGGTGTTATAATTGTGGAAATCCCTTCCTGCAGCCCCAATAATTATGATATTCTTTCTAGTCATTTGTTGTTTCATTTAGCGTTCAAGACTTTCAAATGTAGAAGAATATTTTGCTGGATATACTGAATATGCTATATAATAGAAATAAGTGCATATCTTAAGAACAACTTGCGTACAATTGTGTAATATTATATATTAGAATTTTTCGAATATATTTTTTGATATTCGAAAAAGGTATAAGACAGATGAACTTTCTTGCTCATACTTACCTGTCCGGATGCAATGAGGAGATCATTGTTGGAAACTTCATGGGCGATTATGTGAAGGGGAGAAGCTATGAGCTTTTTCCCGAGCAGGTGATGAAGGGGATTCTTATTCACCGCGATATTGATTCTTTTACTGACATGCATCAGATTACCAGGATCAGTAAGAAACGAGTTGCTTCAAGGTACCATAAATATGCTGGCATTGTTACCGATATTTTTTACGATCATTTCCTGGCATCCCTGTGGGACAATCATTCAGACCTGCCCCTTAGTGAATTTGTGAAGCGCACCTATGATCTCCTGAAGAGAAATTACAAAGTATTACCCGATGCTATTAAAAGGTGGTTTCCCACCTTCCTGGAGAATAACTGGATGATGGCGTATACAACCGTGGATGGAATCGAGCTGGTTCTGGAGCGGATGTCGGCCAACACCTCGCTTCCAGGCCATTCTGCCTTTGCAGTCGATGTACTCAGGGATCAATACGCTCTCTTCATGGATGATTTTCTCCGCTTTTTCCCGCTCATAATTGATTTCCTGGAGAACAAATACGAAATCGAGATTTCCGCAAGCAGAATGGCTTATCCACACTGTTAGGCGTATTGCTTGTTTTCTGAGCTCAGCGTGTGACCGGGCAGTTTATCCACCTTCAGGAGCTTACGATACTCCTGCTCATAAAAAAATTCTTTCTCTCCGAAAGCAGGCTGCAGATCATCCAGCCATTGGGCATCGGAATCAAATGCTGCAAAGAAGGGTTTACCCACCCATTCGGGATTTCTTCCCTGCAGGAACTCAAGGACAAAGACCTTTTCTCCCTTAAGCTCGGCAATTCCTGCAATTCTTACCTTCCCCGGACCGGCTGACATGCTCGGCCCTCTGACGGTTCGGCATATTCCGCTGGTTTGCTGGTAAGCGCTGTTAAAAATATGATGCGCCCGTTCAAGGCTTACTCCAAAATACTTTTGAGCGCCGGTATCCCTTGCCACAAACATATAGTAGGGAACGATTCCCAGCTTAACCTGCTTTTTCCACATATCGGACCAGGTGGCAGGATCGTCGTTGATATTTCTGAGAAGAGGAGACTGGCTCCGTATGTTGGCTCCTGTATTTCTGATACGGGTAATGGCCTCCTTTGCAGCATCAGTTCCAAGTTCAACAGGATGATTGATATGAGCCATCAGGGCCAGATGGATTCCCCGCTCACTCACTCTGCGGAAAATATCCAGCAATTCACCTGAATCGGGATCTGTCAGATACCTGTAGGGCCAGAATGAGAGAGATTTTGTGCCAATACGAATCGTTTGCAATTGTGGCAGGTCCGCATTCAAAATTGCCTGTATATATCTTTCAAGGATGCTTGCTTTCATCACCATGGGATCCCCGCCTGTGATCAGGATATCTGTAATAGAAGGATTCTGTTTCAGATAGGAGATCATCAGGGAGGCCTGTTTCATGGCAAATTTCAACTCATTCACACCGGTGAACTGAGGCCATCTGAAACAAAAAGTGCAATAAGCATGGCAGGTCTGTCCCTGGGTGGGAAAGAAGAGCATTGTTTCACGGTATTTATGCTGAATCCCGGTCAATACTTTTCCCTGCAGCGAGGGTACATTGTGTTCCATTTGTCCGGCCGGATGCGGGTTCAGGTTGAGCCTGAGTTCCTGGATATATTCGGCAAGATCGGCTTTGCTGGCATTGCCCTCCACCATGTCAGAGAGGCTTTTAAACTGGCCTGGCCTTAGCATTTCTCTCTGTGGGAAATTGAGGATGTACATGGGATCTGTCTGATAGTTGTCCCAGTCGATCAACTCATTGACCACGTAGTTGTTGGTCTTAAATGGAAATACTTCAGATACTATTTTTATGGACCTAATCTGTTCCTGACTAAGTCTTCCATATGTGGGTAATTTATCTAAATTATGTCTCGCGAATGCGTGATACTTCATTGTTCCTCCTTTGTGGATAATCCGGCACTTTTTTTTTGCCGGGGGGCACAAGATACGAAAAATCAGTGAAAAAGACAAGGAAGCCCCTGCCATGAGGGGTGCTATCATCCTGAATAACTGTAGTTTATCTCAATAATTCAAGCCTGCTGGCATCCAGTCTCAGGAAAATGAAAAGGAACATGGTAAAGGTCCAGAGCGAGGAGCCGCCATAGCTGAAAAACGGGAGCGGGATACCTATCACGGGAAGTAAGCCTATGGTCATCCCGATATTAACCACGAAATGTATCAGCACTACGGAGATTAATCCATAGCCAAAGATCCTGCTGAAAGAGGATCGCTGTCGTTCTGCAAGGAAAATCATCCTCAGTAGGAAACCAACATAGAGCAGGATCACAAAGGTAGTGCCCAGGAAGCCCCATTCTTCCCCAACGGTACAGAAGATGAAATCGGTACTTTGCTCAGGAACAAAATGAAGCTTGGTCTGGGTACCATTCAGGTAGCCCTTTCCTGAGAATCCTCCTGATCCAATGGCAATTTTACTCTGGTTTACATTGTAGCCCACACCCTGTGGGTCGTCCTCTATCCCCAGGGTAACATAGATTCTGTGCTGCTGGTGGGGCTTCAGGATATTGTTCATGGCATAGTCTACAGAGATAATAAACAATACAGATACAAAGAGCCCTACCAGAATCTTCATCTGCACATATTCCCGCAAGCGGAATCCTTTAATTGTAATTACCAGGGCAACAGGGA
>CAYWGP010000252.1:0-5258 GCA_964458155.1 uncultured Bacteroides sp. | reverse complement strand
GGATGTCAGATTAATAATCAGGGGGATATTTCCTGTAAACACATCGTTGTCGATGGGTTGGATCCAGATGGTATCATAACCCCATCCCTGACTGACATCCAGTGTATTGGTTGGATTAACAAGGGTAAAATCCTGGCCTTCCACAGCCACACTGCTTTCATCAAAGTTAAAGGTTACAGAAACAGCAGGAGCCCCGGATTCAGCAGTTACAAGAACCGGAATCGCGATTGGGCCACCCTGTTCTGCAACCAGGGAGCTGGATGCTGTATAGGAAATAAAGGAATCAGCTGAGTCGAAGGTTGGTGGATTCCACTCGCAGGAACTCACCAGCAGCACGGCTGACAGAATCGCAAAATATTTTATAATTATTCTTTTCATGTTGCTCTTATTTTTGGTGAGTTCATTAATAACCAGGATTCTGATCCATATTCTCATTGGCATCCATCTCAGCCTGAGGTATGGGCATGGCCCAGCGGTAATCCGGGAATGGAATGTCCTGATTAACGGCACCATCGTAATCAACGCGAATCAAGGGGCGCTGGGTACGTGCCAGGTCGAACAATTCATGTCCCTCATAACATAACTCTCTGCGTCTTTCCAAATAAAGATCTGTAAGTGTTACATCACCAAGTGCAGTTGCACCCCTGTTCGATCTGATTATGTTTACGTCACCAACAGCAGTAGCTCCTGAAACAGCAGCACCATTCAGAATAGCCTCGGCCCTGATCAGATACATCTCTGAAAGCCTCAATACAACGATATTGTCCTCGCGAAGATTACCATCGGGAGCCTTTCCGGGATATTTCAGGGACCAGTAGTCATTGGGCCAGTCAGCTGTATTAGTAAAGAGGGCAAGACGTACGTCAACAGCTTCCATCAGGTTTCTGACATCGTCGGAAGCACCAACATCACCATAGCCATCGGGCGACATGATATAGGATATCACATCCCAGTTTGAATGGGTCGAATTACCTTCCGATCCATATACTTCAAAGATAACTTCTGTAGCACCATCGGTGCCCCAGACACCACCCTGGTCCCAGGTTGTATAATCTGCTGCAGCATACATGGACCCGGGGAAGCCATTGATAACAGTCGTTGCATAATCAGCAGCAGTCTGCCATTCCTCCATATAAAGATAGAGGCGAGCAAGAAGCGCATTGGCTGCATGGGAGGTTGCCCAGCCTACAGCGTCTGTACCTGCATTCGGAGATACCGCGGCCATTCTGGCAGCAGCATCCAGAAGATCAGATTCAACCTGGTTATAAACTGTTCCCAGGTTATTCCTGGCAGGTTTTCCATTTTCTGTAAGCAGAACCACGGGCACACCAAGCTGGTCAGTACCCAGTGAATAAGGCTGGCAGAACAGCCTGGCCAGATCAAAATAGGCAATAGCCCTGATAAATTTACATTCACCGAGCAGCTGATCGAGGTCAGCCTGAGTAACACCTACTTCCTCAAATCCATCTTCAATCACATTGATCACATTATTGGCTCTTGAAATCGCCTGATAGGCTCTTGTCCAAAGTGCATGTGAGGCATCCGGGGTATTGTTCCAAAGATAATCTGTACGGAACCGACCGGAGTTAAGAGGACTGATCTTGGCATTTCCGCCTTTCAGATCAGCTGTAACAACAAAGTTCCTCCCATACCAGGAAGAACTGTAGAGGGGGCTGTAACACCCCAGGGTAGCGGCCTGTAACCCTTCATAAGTCGAGAGAGTCAGTTCTGTAGTCTGAGACAACCTGGGCTCCTGATACAGAAAATCCTCGCATGAGGTTGCTGAAAGCATTAGAACCACCGCCAAACCGACTAATATATATAGTTTTTTATTCATCTTAATCACGTTTTTGGTTCATCAAAATGTTATGTCCAGTCCGAGTACAAAACTCTTGGAGATCGGATAGATTCCGTAACCCATTCCATCAATCCCTCTCTCAGGATCAAAGAAATCAACATCGTGGAATGTCCAGGGGTTCACGGCACTTCCGTAAACTCTGAGCGACTCTATCTTGACTCTCCTGGTAATTTCCGCTGGCAGGGTATAGGATAGAGTAACATTCTTTATCCTGAGGAAATCTCCGTCCATCATCCACCTTGGATTGTGGAAAGTACTGGAATTTGTGGTATTGTTTGCAATGGGCTTGGGGTTTCTTGTAACGTCGCCCGGCTGCTTCCAGTAGTCCAGATTTGTATAAGCCTGGTTGTTGCCCCAGTTGTAACCATCAGAGTTGATATAGCGATTCTCCTTAATCAAGACCTGATTACCGGTTTTGAATTCAAAGCTCGCTGAAAGCATGATCCCGTTCCAGATAACATCTGTACTGGCACCTCCAATGAATTTAGGTTCAGGTGAACCATAAATTTTCTTGGTTGCATCCGAGAAATTCTCCGACAATTCCTCCTCATCGTTCTTCCATAATGCCAAACCATTAACCGGGTTCACTCCGGCATACTGATAAAGATAGTAACTGTAGAGTGATTCTCCTTCCTTATAAATGATGGAGCTTACAATGATCTGTTCCTCATCGCCAAGGTCAACAATTTTACTGCGGTTGGCTGCAACATTAATTCCGAAGTTCCACTGAACTACTCCGGTAAGAATGTCCACATTTAAGAGTGCCTCAACACCCTGGTTGTCCAGGACACCGATATTCTGCCTCAGGCTTGTAAAACCACTTGTTCTGGATAAGGGTACATCCAGAAGCATGTCGGTAGTCTGCCTGAAATAATACTCCAAAGTACCGGAGAACCTGTTCAGAAAGCCAAAGTCAAGACCTACATTGTAGGAAGTATTGGTCTCCCAGGTCAGATCCGGATTGGCAGGCTGGATTGGAGCCATACCGCCCGTACCATTGTACTGGGTAGGTCCGTATATGCCCCAGTGCTCGTAGTTCCCGATACGGTCATTCCCGTTTACACCATAACTTAAGCGTAATTTCAGAAGGTTGACATATCCTATACTCTCCATGAATGCTTCATTGTGAAGGTTCCAGCTGAGTCCGAAGGAGTAGAAATTACCCCAGCGGTTGTTTTCACCAAACCTGGAACTACCATCCGCACGATAACTGGCCCTCGCGTAATACTTTGAAGCGTAGTTATAGTCCACAATTCCAAAGAAGGAAGCCATGGTGTACTTTGTTTCTCCATAGTCACCCTGGTCCGTATCCGAAACACCCGTATTGGGATAAGGAATTGCCGGATCCACATCGGGTGTATAGATGTAATAGGAGTCATTAAAATAACTGATGAACTCTGCTCCACCAATAACTGATATATCATGGCTATTGATATACTTATTGTATGAGACGGTGTTTGAAGAGGTGAGCTGGCTGTACTTGGTTCTGGAAGTCTGAAGTGTTGCATTTCCTGCAAAATCAGCTTCGGGCGACCAGTAGCGGCGACCTTCACCATCAGTATATTCTACAGCATCATTGGTCTTGAGTTTCAAACCGGGAATGGGCTCCCACTCTATGAATGCATTTGCCGCCAACCTGTTCTGGAGTTCATTCTGATCGTCATACTCTGCGGTAGCCCGCGGGTTGATGTTCAAATTTTCAGGAATTTCCAGGTTCCAGGTTCCATCGGGATTCTTTGGAGGAGTCCAGGGAAGAATATTCAGACCACCCCACATGGGATTCACAAAATAGAGGCTCTGCATGGCCACGTCGTTAGACTCCGAGTGGAAGGCATTGAAACGCACACCAACACTCAGCTTTTCGCTGACATGGTGGGTGATGTTTGATCTGAGTTGGTATTTTTCATAATCAACCCCGTAAAAAACGCCCTCGGTATTTGAATAGAGACCCGAGGCGAAGAAAACTGTTTTTTCATCACCTCCATTTACAGAAAGTTCATATTCCTGTACACTACCATAGCGGGATACCTCATCCATCCAGTTGGTCAGTTCCCCATCCAGCAAGCTGTTAGGCACATAATAGGTACCGGATCCGGGATCCAGTGGATCAAATCCGGCGTTTCTTGATGCATCCTGCATGAAACCCACCAGCTCCTCACCGGACATGGTCCTGTAGTTATTATCATTGGCCAGAGACGTAACACCATAGGTGGCCCTTAGATTTACACTGGACTTGCCTCTCTTACCGGATTTGGTGGTAATCAAAATAACACCATTGGCCGCTCTAGAACCATAAACCGAAGCTGCGGCAGCATCTTTCAGGATGGTAATGGATTCTATATCGCTTGGATTAATCATGGCCAGGGCATTACCTGTGTTGGTAAAGTAGCTCTGGTCGCCCTGCATGATAGGAATACCATCCACGACATAAAGTGGTTCATTCCCTGCATTCAGCGAACTGGTTCCCCTGATCCTGATCTGTGAGGCAGCTCCCGGCTGACCTGTAGTTGCTGTAACCATAACACCGGCAGCCTTACCTGCCAGCATCTTGTCAAAAGTCAACTCAGGAACATCCTGCAAACTCTCCTCATCAAGAATAGTAACGGCTCCAGTGTTGGCCTCCCTGGTAGAAGTTCCGTAACCGATTACGACCACTTCATCCATCTTAATGGCGTCAATAGTCATTAGCACGTCAATCCTGGTTTGATCCCCGACCGGTATGTTTCGAGTTTCCATTCCAACGAAAGAGAAAACCAGCAAAGCATCGGTATTGGGAACTGAGATGGTATAACTACCTTCAAAATTAGTTACCGTACCAATGGTGGTCCCTCTTACCACAACAGATACGCCTGGGAGTGCTTCTCCGTTATCAGCATCCGTTACGGTACCAGTAATCTGCACCCCCTGTGAATAAAGCATAACGCCCGCAGACACAAGAAATGCAAAAAGAACTAATAATCTTTTCATAGATTAAGGTTTTAGGTTTATAAAATCGATTCTATATTGTTGCGACTATTATTGCCACACTTATTCAGCATCCAGAAGCTGAAAGACGAATGTAACAAAAAAATAGGGGATTTCAAACCCGTGAAATACTATCTATGTCCCATCAACTCTCAAAAAAACTGTTTTTTTAACTGTGAACAACATTAAACTAACTGTGAACTACAACTTAATTGCTGTTAAGGGATATAATATGTTAAAAAATGCCTTTTTTAGTAAAAATTAGCAATCACCTTCTGATGCAACACAAGTTCCAGTAACATGAACACCCAGTTTCGCATGTTCAACTAGTCAATTTTTCTGCCAACCCTATCCAGAATCACCTTTTTTAGAGCTTCTGATTTTTCACGTAGTTGAAGCCCTGCTTTCAATATTTCCAGAACCCGGGTGTGATCCT
>CAYWGP010000251.1:0-7351 GCA_964458155.1 uncultured Bacteroides sp. | reverse complement strand
GAGGCAGAGCCTCCAGTGGAAGGCCAGCTTCAGGAAAGTGATCCGGCCAGAGAGCGTGTACAGGTTCAAGAACGTGTTGAGGTACAGGAAGAAGAATTGGATATGGATATAACTCCAGTTGTGGAGGAAGTTTATGTTCAGGAAGAGGAACAAGGTCAAATGAAGGCCCTGGTTCAGGAAGAGGATCCTGCGCCGGACAATGCCATGGTTCTTGAAGAGAAAGTCCAGGTGCCTGCTCCGGTGGCCGGTGAAGTTGTCGCCGTTGAAGCTCAGGCAAAGAGATCACGGAAAAAGGAAAGTGCCCCGGAGGCGGCTGCGCCATACGCAGTCAAAAGGGTGAGTGGTATTGTGGTTTCATCGGAGGACCAGGAACCTCTGCCAGGGGCAAGCATTTCGGTGAAGGGAAGCGATTCAGGCATGGTGACCGATTTGGAAGGGCGCTTTTCCCTGGTTTCGGATCAGCAGGATCAAACCACCGTTATTGCCAGTTATATTGGAATGGAAACCGGCGAGTACCAGCTGGCAGGGGGTAAAGAAAACCTTGTGGTAATGCAACCCGATATTAGTTCCCTCGATGAAGTGGTAGTAGTTGGGTACGCCACAGAGAAAGAGACCTATGACACCGGTGCCGTACAACGAATTAAGCTTGATAAAGAAGATATTAAATATAGTGGGGCCGAGCCTGAAGGGGGATTTGAAGCCTTTAAGCTGTACATGGAGCAAAATATCCGGTTCCCTGCCGGAGATACCATCAGTGAAAGGGAAATTGTAGTTCTGAAATTCAAGGTAATGAAGGATGGTACAATTTCAGATATTCAAACCCTTCGTTCACCGGGCGAAGCATTTACAGAGGAGGCCATCAGCTTGTTACTTGAGGGTCCGGCCTGGAAACCTGCCCGCAATGAAAGCGGAGTCACGGATGATGATGTCCGCATGCGAATTGTATTTAAAAGACAGTAAAACGCCTGGAAAAGCAATAGATTGTTGCCCTATCGAACCACCGGAAATTCAGTGATTCTCAGGGTAGTGCATCCGTAGGGTATGAGCGTGATCACCTCGGGCTCTACCCCCTGTAAATGTTTCAGGGGTAAACTGTGAGGAAGTGGTCCGGCCATTTCACGGTGAAGTATCCAGTCTGGAATCTGTTTCCCTTTTGTAATCAGTGCCAGGGGGACAGTTTCCGGGGTCCAGGGGTAAAAACCCGATACTTTGGCTTTCTGCATAAGATCAAAGCCCTGATCCGGATCCAGGATAGCAGCTTCCAACAGACCATAGTTCCATGGATCCAGGGGCCTTACTTCACTGAAATTTCCGTACTTGTCGCTGTTTTCCACCTCGCTCCACTCTTCCCTGATCTTCAGGGCGTAAACCAGGGGCCCGCGTTCCACCGACACAGAATTTTCCACCCAGCGATTCAGTTTTACCTTCATGGGAAGTACCATTTCCACCCGGTCTCCGTCCTTCCACAGGCGATCAACAATAAGCATTCCATCCGAAATTATACATTCAAGCTCTTTGCCATTGATGAGTAGTTCAGGAGCTTCACACCAGCCGGGAATCCGCAGCTGTAAAGAAAAAATCACCTCTTCCGGAGTGGAAATATGGAAGCGGATTTTATCCTCAAAAGGATAATGGGTCTCTTCTCTTATACTGATCTCAACTCCCCCCGCTACCCTGGCTCTTATATTACAGGGGGCATATATCAGTGCTGCCAGTCCACCCCCATCGGTGGCATACCAGAGATGGGAAACCAGTTTAGGCCAGCCCTGATGCAGATTGCAGGTGCAGCAGGGATAACCTGTAAGCAGTCCGTAACAGAGATCTGTACCTCCATGATGGTCCTCTTCATAAAAATTGTGCCGGTGCCTTGTCAGCATCACCTGGTTGGCCTGCTGAAAGTATTGCCTGGAGCTGAAGTCATCGGTAAGCTGGGTGGGAAGTGCATTATAGGCAATCTTTTCCAAATGATCCATCATAGTCACATCGCCCGAAATAGCGATCATTTTTTCCAGCGAAAACATCAGTTCCACAACAGAGCAGAGCTCAATGCCCTGGGTCGGGTCCCTGCCATGCATGGGCTCATCCCCTCCGTACATGCCCTGTGGCTGACCATGGTATATATGGATATCACTTAAGGCCTTATCAACTGCCTCCATATAGAGCGGATCCGGATCCTGCTGGTAACGGATCATGGGTTCCTTGATCCCCTGGGCCAGGTTAACACAGTGAAAGCTTTGCAATTGCCTGGTGCACAAACGGGAAATCAGGTCCTGGTCGAAAGGATAGCGGTTCCGGGTATTGTATGGATAGAGATGTGCAAGATCCGCCCCTGTGTAGCAATCCTCATTCAAAAAGACCTCTGTCCAGGGAAAGGTCTGCTGGTGGAGCAAATCTCCCAGCTCAAGGAGGAAGGATTCACCGGTCAGATTATAGAGCCAGTGAACCACCATCAGGTTGTCCCCGCCCCTTCGGTTGGCCCAGAAGGTCCAGTTATCCAGGGGCGTAACAGGCAACTCCTTTAACTGAAACCTGAAGTATTTCAGCATCAGATCGATCACCCGCTCATCGCCCGACACTTCGTAATACTGCTTCAAGACCTTTAACATCACCATCTTTGGCCACCAGTCCTGGCGCATGGTTTTTTGAAGTCCGGGTTCCGCCTCCGGTATTTCATCAAAGGGGACCGGACCAAAATAACCGCTTTCAGTCTGACTGCCCAGGGTCCATTCGATCCAGGGCATGGCCTTCTCCTTCAGGGCTTCATCATCCAGCAACCAGGCCAGAGGCACCAGTCCGTCCAGCCAGTATACACCCCGCTCCCAGCCATCTCCATCGCCGCCCAGCCAGCCGTTCCTTTCCCCCACCACCGCCGGGTACCATTCATCGAGGTGACCGGTCATCCCATCTTTCATCAACTCCAGCTGCTGCAGGAGCCAGCCTTCAGCCCTGATGGTGCCCAGGGGTAGTTCCACGTATTTCTTGGGATGGAGAGGAGAGCGGTTCTGCAGGTAAAGATTGTCCTGGGTATCATGCCCCGGGAGGGACTGATTGTAGGCCCGTCCGGAGGGCTTCCGGGTACAGGCTGCAACAAGCAGAAATATTAAAAACAGGGATGCGCTGATTTTCATAATTAGAAATTTGATTCTTAAAAGTTAAGCTAAATTTCTTTTGCCATTAATAATTAACAAGGGAATAGCCTTAAGTGCATTTATATTACTACTATTCAACTTTGGTTTTGGCCCCTTGAACAATCTTGTAGTGCATGTGCCTCAGGGTTTTCTACAAGGAAGAAAGCAAGTAAAAGACCAGTCAGTCCTGAGTTAGCAATAACCAATCTATATAAGCCATTTTTTAATTCTCAACTTGATTTTGTAATAATTGCTAAATATATTTGCCTAACCGGTTAGGCCAACGAGCCCAGGATGAAGAAAATTACCTTACAGGACATAGCAAACCAGCTTAACATTTCAAAGGCAACCATATCTTTTGTTTTAAACGGACATGGTGACAAGAAGCGTGTCAGCAAGGAGACTCAGGAGAGAATAATCCAATTTGCCAGGGAAAACAACTACAAAGCCAATTATCTGGCAAGAGGACTGAGTACAGGCAAGAGCGATACGATTGGCCTGGTTGTTCCCAATATTGGGGATAGTTACTTTGCACGAATTGCACGAAGGATTGAGCGTAAGGCAAGGCGATCCGGATATAATGTTGTCTATAGCAGTACCGGGGAAGACAAAGAAAGGGAATCCGAGCTGATTGCCTCCATGCTAAACAGAGGAGTAGATGGATTAATCATAGCTTCTTCGCAAAAGAATCAGGAGGATATCTCAGCGCTTAAAAAACGCAAATTTCCATTTGTATTGATAGATCGCCATTATCCGGAACTTGAAACAAATTATGTGGGTGAAGATAATGAGGGCGGTGCTTTACAGGCTACTATTCAGCTTGTGAAAACGGGAAGAAAGCGAATTGGCTTTGTTACGATTAAAACTGCTTTGGATGTTTTGCACCAGCGTCTGAAAGGATATCAGCTTGCCATGGAGCAAAATGGACTTCCCATTGAAGACCTATGGATCCGGGAATTGGATTATGAGTATACAGAATCGGATATGCATATACATATCAAATCCATGCTGCAGTCTCCTTCCGGCATTGAAGGTATTGTATTTGCCACCCACTTTTTGGCTGCATCAGGCATGAGAGCATTGAAGGAAGAAAATGTTCGGGTACCAGAGGATGTGGCCCTTGTTAGTTTTGGACAAATGAACGCCTTCGACATTACTGAACCTCCAATTACTTCCATAGTACAACCCGTGGACGAATTAGGAGACAGAGCCGTTGAGATCCTGCTGCAAAATCTGAATGGAGAAACTTCAGATAACAGGCGCGTAATTTTAGATAACAAATTAGAAATCAGGAAATCCTGCGGAATACTCTAAAGCTATGTTTCAACCAGACTATACCAATATACTGATGGTGTTGAATAATCAACGCCCCAACTACTTACCACTGTACGAGCATCATATTGATGCACCGTTTATTTCAAAGGTTCTTGGAGAGGACCTTAACTCAGAAGGATTGAACAGCGCTGAATTGGAAGGCTACTATCGCAGAGTTATCGGCTTTTGGAAGGACATGACTTATGATGCCTTTGATTTTGAGGCTGCTATTTGTGATATTTTACCAGGGCATGGGGCCATCATGGGTGGAATCTTAGGTCCCATCCAAACCCGGGAAGACTTTAATATCTACCCCTGGGAAGATATCCCCCGCATTTTTAAGGAAGCTTACGAGCCACATCTTGAGGCTATCCGCAAAGCATTGCCCCCCGGGATGAAAGCTTATGGCGGATGTGGGTACGGTATATTTGAAGCAAGCCAGGACCTGGTGGGATACGAGCCACTATGTCTGATGCAGTGCATGGATCCGGAGCTGTTTGAGGACCTTTTTGTACGAATTGGCGATCTGTGGTGCGAACTGTGGTCCTGGCTCATAGAGCATTATGCCGACATTTTTGTGTTTTATCGGATGGGCGATGATCTGGGACACAAGACCTCTACCCTGCTCGACCCTGAGATAATAAAAGCAAACATTCTTCCCCAGTACCAGCGGGTCATAGATTTAGTGCATAATTCTGGTAAAAAATTCCTGCTTCATTCCTGTGGCAAGATTTTCCCGCTCATGGAAGACATTATCAGCCTGGGCATCGATGCCAAACATTCAAATGAAGACCAGATTGCCCCCTTTAGCGTGTGGATCGAAAAATATGCTGACCGCATTGGCCTGTTTGGGGGATTTGACATGAATGAACTGATATTGAACGATTACGATTACGTCTTTGAAAAGGTAAGGCAGGAAGGAACTGAATTCCGGGCAATGGCCAAGGGATACGGACTTGGATCCGGTAATTCCATACCTGATTATATGGAGGTGGATGGATTTATGGCCATGGTGGATGCAGTAAAAGCAATTCGCTTAGATGAAAAAACTTGAATAACATGAGAAAACTGACAAATCTTTTACTGGTTCTATTCGCCTTCCTTACAGCAAATCAGGAGCTGGCAGCACAACAGGCATTTACTCCTGCCGACCCGGAGTATTATGCCATGGACCGGGAAAACATAAACTTCGAAGATTATCACGTCTTCCTGTTTAACTACAGAGGTTTTGTGAGTCCCCGCCAGTTCAGCATTACGCAGTTTACGCATGTGCAATTCCTTCCCATCGCGGCAGAGATGTATAACTTCAATCTGAACTTTTATGATAAGGGTACTGGAAGACTCATTGAAGATGATGTGCCGGTCATGTGGAAATCGTGGGTTGATGACCGAGGAAGTTTTGATCCGCTGGGATCTAACTTCAGACATAATTCGCCCTGGATCATGGTCACGCAGGATGAAAGCTGGCGGCCCAATCTGGCCCATCGTAAGGGTACTTTCCATAAGGAAAAAGATAAGAAGTGGGTGAGTTTTTCGGCAGAGAGCTGGACCAGTGTCGCCTACAAGGATGATGAAGTATTTATTAAACTCAAGCTTCACAACAGAAACAGCGAAAACCTGGACCTGACCATTGTACCCAAGCAGGTGGCGGATGATATCATATGCCAGTTTAAGGAAGGGGATACAAAAGCAGATTCAATCGATGCCTTCACCATAGGGAGTGAGGTGGCCCACGCCAGAGTATCTTCCAGCATAGAAACCATCTCTGAGAAGGGTTTTGAAGTGAGCATCTCTCCCGGGCAAACTGCAATTTACTGGTTCGCGGTAAAATTCTATCAGCCGGAAAAGGGAGCTCCAGATATCGTTCAGCATGACATAAAAGATAGAATGGATGATGCGGAGAGAACTACTAGAGAAAAACTGGCCTGGGCATATAATCAATTGCCAAAATTCAGCAGCAGCAATAAACAGCTGGAGCTTTACTACTACCGCTGCATGCTATCCATGCTCATGAGCCGCTATGAGAATCCAAATTATATAACGGATGTATTCTGGGCAGTAGGCATGTGGCCCTATACCATCAGCTGGGATAATTCCTATTCCTCCGATATCCTGGCCATGCTGGAACCCGAAAGCCTGAAGGGAGCCATCCTGACTGATTTTGAGCATGTGAAAATGAAAAGGACCTATATTGGATGGAATGGTGCTTTTTGGGATAACCTGTACATCCAGGAACCTTTTGCACTTCAGATCATGATTGAAGCCTATTTGAGGCATACCAATGACTATTCCATATTTGAAGAAGTAGCAGCAGACGCAACTGTCTGGGAATGGATGCAGCGCTGGGTTAAGGAATTGCAAAGCAACTACACCGACGATCTGGGCCTAATAAATGTGGGCTACAATACGGAGAAAATAATTGAGATTCGAACGGACGGCTACAACCATGCAGTACCCATTACCAATGCCCTTACTATCGACTTGCTGTATCAGATGGCCGAATGGGCTACTAAGAAAGGAGACCGTAAATTATCTGAAAAATATACCGCTGATGCCGACAAGTTAAACAACCTGGTAAATAAGCATCTCTGGAACGAAGAAGAAGGATGGTTCGACAACCTGTACCCGGATGGGACCAAAGGTACCATCTGGACCTATCATCTTTTCGACCTCCTGGATTCCGATCATTTAACGGACAATCAGATTATTCGATTAGCAGGACACATACAGGAAGGTGAATTCCTCGGGAAATACGGACTTTACTCTATTGCCAGAAGAGATACGGTGCACTGGGATTTAATTTATGCAGACTGGGGTGGCGGTGGCCAGTATGCCGGGATGCCGGGTCGAATATCCCGCTATTTATATCAAAGAGGATTTGCCGGGAAGGGCTGGGACATTTTGAAAAG
>CAYWGP010000250.1:0-26502 GCA_964458155.1 uncultured Bacteroides sp. | reverse complement strand
GACCGGCCACACTATCGCCATTGGAAACCATATGGGCACCAGCCTCCGCCATCAGCCCGATAAACTGAATGCCCGCCTCGGTAGTATATTCCAACAGATGGTGCACCTTCTCCGGATCAATGAGCAGATCAGTCATAAGTTCCTGTGATCCGCGTACCATGCTGGCCAGGGAGAAGGGTGCCTGATCACAGTTCCCGCGGATATACTTTTCCTCTCCGAAATAGTCCTTTACGATCCGTGTAATCTCCAGCCAGTGCTGGATCCCCGCATCCTTTGATACATTTACCGGGGCCAGGTCCTGAACTTCATCCAGGGAAGAGATCAGTCCACCATGGGTACGGGCAGGTTCATCCTCCGGGTAGTCCACCGCTACCCCCAGTGAACCTGCCAGGGTGGCCGTGCTCACATCGATCAGCAAACCGTCTATATTGTATTTTTCAGCAGCATGGATAAAGGCCCTTGCTGCTGCCTGCGGGTCTTCCCCGAACTCCTTCATGCTAATACCCTCTTCGCGGGCCGCCATTAAAAAATTGTGGAGCATCACAGGACGCCTGTCTGTCCATTTGCCCTCCAAAGCTGCCTGAACACGTTCTTTTCCGGTCATGTTTTACTTATTGATTTTCAGATTGGATTACTTATTTTTTCTTTCGATCTCCTCCAATGTCATATTACTGGTTTCGAACAGGAATTTACGGAATATGAAGAAACCTGCAAAGGTCATCACCGAAAAGAATGCAAAGCTTAAACCAATTCCCAGGCCATCTCCATAAGCACCAGCCACCACCGGAAAGAGAAAGGTGATACTGCCATTAACAATCCAGACAGCAAAAGAACCCATGGCCACTCCCCTGGAGCGTATGCGATTTGGAAATACCTCTGCCAGTAAAACGAATACCACAGCGCCCATGGAAGATGAAAATGAAGCTACAAATCCGATAAGGAAAAAGAGCATCATGCCCCCGCCAAAGGGATCAAACAAAAACTCGAGCGCAAACAAGCCCAGGAAAAGAGCCATACTTAACATGCCGGTAAGCAGCATTCGCCTGCGGCCAAGGCGGTCGATAAAGCGCATGGCCAGAATGGTAAAAAGCAGGTTAACCAGTCCCAGGATTACCGTCTGCCCGATGGCCGAATCGGTGGAGAATCCTGCCGCCCGGAACACATCTGTTGCATAGTACATCACAACGGCAATACCTGTAAACTGGGCAAACATTCCAATGGTGATCCCTATAAGGGTGAATTTCCGGTTCGGTTTTTTAAAGAGACGCTCCTTTTTCTCCAGCTTTTCAGTATCCAGTGACTTCCGGATCTCTGTGAGGATTTCTCCCGTATCTTCCTCCGGATTAAGCTCCCTGATAATCTTTTCAGCTTCCTCCGGCATTCCAATCTTAATAAGCCACCTGGGGCTCCTTCCTACCCGGAACAGCAGCACCAGGAAGAGCATCGCCGGTAGAATTTCTGATAAAAACATAAATCTCCAGTTATTGGGACCTGTATGGATCAGGAGATAATCCACAAAGAAAGCCACCAGGATCCCCAGCACAATGGCCAGCTGAAAGGAAACAATCAACCTGCCCCTGTGTGAGGCCGGTGCAATCTCCGAAATATAGGTAGGAGAAAGTACCGAGGCAATTCCTACTGCCAGTCCACCAATAAAGCGGGCCAGAATGAATACCTGAATATGGGGAGCGAGGCCGGTGCCGAAAGCAGACAAAAGAAAGAGGAAGGCAGATAACTTGAGCATATCCCGCCTGCCATATCGATCCCCGGGTCGGCCAGCTCCGATGGCCCCAATAATGCATCCAAGCAGGGCGGAGCTAACAGCCCAGCCTGTCATTACGTCGCTCAGGCCGAAGTGGCCGGTAAAGAAGGGAAGTGCACCGTTAATTACGGCCGTGTCAAATCCATAAAGCAGTCCACCAATGGCAGCCACCAGGGTATAAAGCAGGAGTTTTCTTTTCATATAAATCTGTGAGAAGCTATAAAAATAGCCTTCTTTTGATAAAACGCTACTGCCACAGTCTAATTCATAAAGGTTTTAGCTAAAAAGATAAAGCCATTTATTTTTACTATTTTCAAAGCTATGACTGACAAGGCTAAAATCCCCTGGGAAGAACAAGCGCAAGGATCAGCAGATGTGATCTGGCGCTACACCGGGAACCCGATTATCGGACGATACGAGATTCCCTCCTCCAACAGCATCTTTAACAGCGCTGTGGTCCCCTTCCAAGAGGGTTATGCGGGCGTGTTCCGCTGTGACAATAAAGCAGTACAAATGAACATCCATGCCGGCTTTAGCAAGGATGGCATAAACTGGGAGATCGATCATCAGCCCATTGAAATGCAGGCTGGCAATACACAGATGATCGAATCCGATTACAAGTATGATCCCCGGGTTACCTGGTTGGAGGACAGGTACTGGGTCAGCTGGTGCAACGGCTATCACGGTCCGACCATCGGGCTTGCTTACACCTTCGACTTTAAGGAATTTTTCCAGTGTGAGAATGCCTTTCTTCCTTTCAACCGGAACGGAGTCCTTTTTCCCGAGCGGATTGATGGTAAATATGCCATGCTGAGCCGTCCCAGTGATAACGGTCATACTCCTTTCGGGGACATTTATATCAGCTTCAGTCCGGATATGCTTTACTGGGGTGAACACCGCTGTGTGATGAAAGTTAGTCCCTTTGAACAGAGTGCCTGGCAATGCACCAAGATAGGCGCCGGATCGGTACCCATACGCACAGAAGAAGGATGGCTGATATTCTATCATGGGGTCATTAATACCTGCAATGGATTCCGCTATTCGATGGGTGCTGCGATCCTGGATCTGAAAGACCCATCCAGGGTTCTGTACCGGACTCAGCCCTATCTGCTTGCTCCGGATGCGCCCTACGAGCTTGCCGGGGATGTGCCCAATGTCCTGTTTCCGACAGCTGCTTTATCCGATAAGGAAAAGGTGGCCATTTATTACGGTGCAGCGGATACGGTAGTGGGGCTTGCCTTTGGATATCTGCAGGAGATCCTTGATTTTGTAAAGTCCAATTCCCTTTAAGCGCTTACCATTTTCAAGGGGTGAGAACAAAGCAAGTGCATTTTGATTCAAATGAAACTATATGTAGGTTTGAGTTTATATAAAACTTCCTAAAATCAGATCATGGAAAGAAGAGATTTCTTGAAAAAGAGCGTGCTCGGTGCAGCAGCTTTTACCATTGTCCCCCGACATGTACTCGGGGGACCCGGTTTTACAGCCCCCAGCGACCAGATTACGAAAGCCATCATTGGTGTGGGTGGAATCGGATACAACCACCACTTCACCCGTGAAGGTCGACTGGTAGCTGTATGCGATGTAGACACACTTCACCTGGAAAGAGCGCTGAAAAGAGCAGGTGAAGGAGTGAAAGGCTATTCTGATTTCCGTGAACTTCTCCTTCAGAAAGATATCGATATCGTGCATATTGCCACTCCTCCCCACTGGCATGGTACCATGTCGGTGATGGCTGCAGAAGCCGGAAAGGATATCTGGTGTGAAAAACCCATGACCCGAACCATTGGTGAAGGAAAGAGGGTCATCGAGGCTGTCCAGCTAAATGGTAGTATGTTCAGGTTGAATACCTGGTTCCGTTTCAGGGGTGGCTTCTATGGACTGGGCGCTGAGGTGAAGCCCTTAAAGAAGATTGTGGACAGTGGTGTTCTTGGATGGCCCCTGAAGGTCACCGTCTCCGGAATCACAGGTTACGACTGGAAATTTTACTGGAGTGGGGATACAAACCTGAGTCCGGAGCCGGTGCCGGAGAATCTCGACTACAATATGTGGCTGGGACCCGCTCCGGTCAAGCCCTACAATGCTCTCAGGGTGCATTCCAAATTCCGGGGCTTCTGGGATTATGACGGAGGCGGACTGGGTGACATGGGTCAGCATTACCTTGACCCTGTACAATATATGCTCAACAAGGACCATACCAGCCCCATAAAGGTGGAAGTGGATGCACCCCAGCAACATTTCGATGCTGTCGGGTCATGGCGCAGGATTACCTATACCTATGAAGATGGTTGCCAGATCATCCTGGACGGAGAGAACAGGGATAAGGATGCTGCCTACATTGAAGGACCCAATGGGAAGATATACAGAGGATTCCGCTCCACAATTCCCAATATTCAGCAACTTGCAGCCTCCCTTCCGGATCCGGAACCCCGGATTACCTCTTTCCATGAATCAGTAAGGACCCGCCAGAAGTTTGCACTTAACGAGATGAACGGTCACCGTTCCTGCACCGTTGTCAACATGGGTGTGGCAGCGCTCAGACTTGGGCGTACCCTTCATTTCGATCCTGTTAAGCAGGAATTTATTAATGATGAGGGAGCCAACCGGCTGATCTATCCCGAGATGCGTTCACCCTGGAATATTTAAGAAAATGCAAACTACCTCAAAGCATATGAGCATGAAACATATAAGATTCGCCCTTTTAGCCCTTTTCACCTTGCTGCTTGCCAATCCGCTTACAGCGCAGGATAAGCGGACGACGGAAACCAAAGTGGCCGACCTGCTGGTACAGGTACCTGCCAGTGATCAGCAGAAGCTGAATGAACAAATGCAATCCATGCTCAGTCTGGAGGAGACCGGTCTCCAGATGATACTGGATCTGGTTATCCCCCCGGGAACAGGCAACGATACCAGAGCACGCATGGCCATTGAAAGCCTGTCCCGCTATCTCAGTCAGCCCAACATGGAAATACAGCAAACCCGATGGGAAGCGATGATCCTGAATGAGATTGATAAAGGTAACGATCCCTTTGTTAAGCGCTTTTTCATCAGTCAGCTTTACTATTTCGGCAGCGAAGTCGCCATTGAGAGTCTGAAGGTCTACCTGAGCGATCCCTTACTGCAGGATGCAACAATCAGGGCCATCCGTGATATTGATCCGGAGGAAGCTGCAAATCTCTTCGTGGAGATGCTGGACAAGAGTGAGGGAAGAATGCAGATTGCACTGATTAACGCCATTGGAGAAACCGGGAACAGCCACCTGGCTGAAGCAGTTTCCAGGCTTGCAGGAAGCAGTTCTGCTGAACTCCAGCGAAGTGTACTGGCCTGCCTGGCAAAATTGGGCGATCCGGACTCCCGTGCACTCTTAAAAAATGCGGCCAAAGAAACTGGCTATTTGCCTGAGTCCACCCGGGCCACAGGCAGCCTGATCGTCTATGCACAGACATTGTCGAAACAAAACAGGCAGGATCTGAGTCTGAAAATTTGTCTTACCCTCATAAAGAAATGTACAGCTCCCGAACAGGTTAATTTCAGGAATGCTGCTTTGATCACTGCTGCCGGAACCCAAGGCATTGAGAAGGGTGTTTCCATGCTGGTGGATGCTATGAAGGAGGAGAACAAGGTCTATCGCATGACAGCCATCCGGTATGCGGCCATGATCAATACACCCGTCGATCCATGGGTTTCTGCTCTGAAAAGCAGCAAAAACAATGAAGTAAAAGCCGAGATTCTCAGCCTGTTCGGAATGTTGCACAGCCGGGAAACAGTGAGCATCCTAAGCAGCTATCTGGACGACACGGATCCCGTCGTCAGGCAACAGGCAGTCCTCAGCCTGGCGCTGATCGAGCAAAGCGAAGCGCTTCCTGCCATTCTAAGGTACACCCTTTCCTACCCTTCTGAACCGGATAGTGAAGCTGCCAGGGCGGCCCTCCTGCAGACCTTAACAATGGATCAGCTCCCGATGCTCAGAGCAGCACTTGAGAGAGCGCCTGAAGGGGCAAAAGTAACCTTAATAGAAGTGATCGCAGCCAAGGGAGATCCAGGCTCTTTCGATGTCCTTTACAGTCAGATCGAAGAAACTGGAGTCGTCAGATCTGCTGCAATGAAAAATCTCTACCTGGTATCTGAGCAGGGAGACCTGGGAGATCTGATGAAGCTGTTTGATCAGCTGGAAGATCCGGATGAAATTGCAGACATTGAAGCTGCCCTGATCGCTGCCATCAACCGTGGTTCACATAGAGAGGTAAGCTCCCAGGCACTTCTATTACATGCTGCAAGAAACTTTACCCTGGAGAAATACGTTGGAGTACTGGCAGCTGTGGGTGGTAAAGAAGCCCTTGAAGCTGTCTATGAAACCTATGGCAGCGGGGATGAAGAAACCAGGAAAAAGGCGTTCACAGGATTGACCAGGTCCGATGATATCTATGCCGCCTCTCCCCTGTTTGAGATCTGCTCAAAATCGACGGTGGACCAGGAGAAGGATGAAGCTTTCAGAAGCTATGTGGGTCTGGTTTCCAGCTCCACCCTTCCCGATGACCAGAAATTACTCCTGCTAAGGAAAATTGCACCATATTCCGGCAGTCCGCGCAATACCGGCCGCCTGATAAGAGCCATGGGCGGAATAAAGACTTTCCTCACTTTCGTCACCCTGAGTGGCTATATGGAGCAGGAAGAATTGAAAAGTCAGGCTGCCAATGCCCTGGTAAGCGTGGTGCTGCCCAGTATGGGACTGGACAATGGTATGAAGGGAAAACTGGTGAAGGAAAGACTGATCGCAGCAAGAGATATTATCACCGGTCCGGATACAGAATACCTGAAGATCGACATTCAGAATTACCTGGATAAAATGCCCGGGGAGACAGGTTTTGTCTCCATGTTTAACGGAAGTGATCTCAGTGGCTGGCAGGGACTGGCCGCCGATCCGGAAAGCAAAGCGGAGCTTTCCGAAAAAGAGCTTCAAAAACTCCAGGAAAAGGCCAATGAGAAACTGCAGGAGAACTGGAGCGTAAAAGACAATTGTATTGTGTTTAACGGCGAGGGCTCTAACCTCTGCAGCATAAAGGAGTACGGATCCTTTGAAATGATCGTTGACTGGAGAATCACCAAAAAAGGGGATTCGGGCATTTATCTGCGCGGAACACCCCAGGTTCAGATCTGGGATACAGCCAGGGTGGAAGCTGGTGCCCGGGTGGGTTCAGGAGGACTGTACAACAACCAGGTGAACGAAAGCAAACCGCTGATGGTGGCAGATAATCCCGTTGGTGACTGGAACACCTTCCGCATTACCATGATTGATGATAAGGTAAGCGTCTACCTCAACGGTCAGCTTGTGGTCGATAATGTGGTGATGGAGAACTACTGGAACAGGGAAATTCCCATCTACCCTGCCGGTCCCATCGAACTTCAGGCCCATGGTACCGACCTGGCCTTCAGAGATATCTACATAAGGGAAGCTGATGTGGACGCCAACAGCCTGAGCGAAGAGGAGAAAGCCGGGGGTTTTGTAAGCCTTTTCAACGGAACAGACCTGTCCAACTGGGCCGGCAATGAGCACAGTTACAGTGTGGAGGACGGGACCATAGTGATCCGTCCGGCTAAAAGCGGCGGAAACCTGTATACGGCAAAGGAGTATGCCGACTTTATTTTCCGCTTCGAGTTCAAACTGACCCCGGGTGCCAACAACGGACTGGGTGTGCGAACCCCTATGGTAGGAGATGCCGCCTATGCGGGCTATGAGCTCCAGATCCTTGACAATAAGGCCCCCGTATATAAGGACTTAGAGCCCTACCAGTATCATGGTTCTGTCTATGGCATTATTCCGGCTAAAAGAGGATACCTGAATCCGGTAGGTGAATGGAACAGCCAGGAAGTTTACATGGAGGGAGACAAAATCCGGATCACACTGAACGGAACTGTTATTGTGGACGGGGATCTGAAAGAAGCCAGCAAAGATGGCACCCCGGACCACAGGGAACACCCGGGTTTAAGCCGTACCAGCGGCCATATTGGCTTCCTGGGACACGGTTCCCTGCTCTGGTTCCGGAATATCCGGATCAAGGAGTTATAGGCCCTGTTGCAGCTATTTAAGCGTTAGAACAATCACCGTATCCATGGGCCTGAGCTTCTCTTTGGGGAGGGTCAGTACCATGCCGGTCTTCCCCTTTTTGACCGTTACTTCCACTTTGGATCCGTCATCGAAGAAATGGGCCGACTTGATTTTAGGCAAATATCCTTCAATCTCCACTGAGCCTTCACCGGGATCAAGCACGTGCACATAAACCAGGTTTCCCTTGCTTGTGGTGGCACCCCATTCCTGTGGATTCACAGGTCCCTGCCGGGTTCCGTAGATGGCATCACCATAAGTTTCCAGCCAGTTTCCAATGGCCATGAGGGTATCCACATTTTCAGGCTGAATCTTCCCATTGGGCATGGGACCGGTATTTAGCAGGAAATTGGCACCGTAGCCCGCTGCACGAACCATGGTGTGAATCAGCTCCTCAACTGACTTGTAGTTCTGATCGATAATATTGAATCCCCAGGATCCGTTCATGGTCTCGCACATCTCCAGCGGCACCTGGTCGGATATCCCTGTATTGTTGAAACCCATGGAATTTTCGCCGGGCAGATCCCGCTCAAACATCATAAAATCCTCTCCCGGAAAGGGCATCTTATGGTGGTTACTTCCAACAAGAGCAGCTGGCTGAAGCTTGTGAATAAGGGCATAGGTCTCACCCAGTCTCCAATCGGCTTCCGGCTTATCCCACATGCCATCGAACCAGATCCCTCCTATCTCCCCGTACTGGGTCAGTAATTCGCTCAGCTGGGTATTCATATAGTCAATATAGGCATTGAAGTCCCCCGACTGTGATCTGTCTGCTATCCCGTTCCCTGTGCGTCCATGGGGGTAATAATCGGGGTGGTGCCAGTCCAGCTGTGAATAATAGAAAAAGAGTATCACTCCCTGTTTGTCGCACTCTTCCTTCAGCATCCCGATCACATCTTTTCCATAGGGCGTGGCATCCACAATATTATAATTGCTGACCTTCGAATCGTACATGGCAAAACCATCATGATGCTTGCTGGTAATGCATATGTATTTCATCCCTGCATTTTTTACCATGGACACCCACTCGGCTGCATCAAACTGGGTCGGATTAAAGAAAGTGGGGAGTTTTTCATACTGTACGATGGGAATATCCTTTCTCTCCATGATCCACTCAGCAATCCCCTGATCACCTCCGCCAGCCATGATAGAATACACACCCCAGTGAACAAAGAGTCCATATTTAGCATCCTGGAACCACTCCCGCTTATCCAGGTTCTCCCGGGTGGGCACATATCCCTCCTGGGCACTTGCATAGTTGCTCAGAAATCCTGCAAGCAGGGCAAATACAAAAAATCTTGATAACTTGGGTCTCATGGTATATTGGTTTTAGTTAAGTAAAGAAATGTTTGGGTATTTCTCAAATTTAGTGTTTTTAATAAACTTTCGCCCGATATGAGACAATTCACCTTTATTTGCCTGGTTCTCCTGAGCGCCCTGATCACTGCTCAGAAACCCAATGTCCTGTTTATAGTTTCCGACGACCTGAATACCCGGATCGGGCCCTACATGGAAATTGCACAGCACACGCCTCACCTGGACCAGCTGGCGGCTGAAGGTGTTCGGTTTACGCGGACCTATTGCCAGTTTCCCCTGTGTGGTCCCTCACGTGCGTCGTTCATGAGCGGACTGTATCCCGAGAGCAATGGCATCCTGAGAAATATTGACCAGCCCGGGAGCTATCGTGTGGAAAATCCTTCCCTGAGCAAGCATCCTTCCCTGGCAGGATATTTTCGGGAGCAGGGCTACTTCACCGCCCGTGTTTCCAAGATCTTTCATATGGGTGTTCCCGGGGGCATTGAGCGGGGCGATCCCGGGGGAGATGATCCCGACTCCTGGGACTATGCCTACAATGTCATGGGACCCGAAACGCATAGTCCGGGCACCCTGGACCTGCTCTCTCCGGGAAATCTTCATTACGGATCCAATTTCGCACGTATGATCATTGCTGATGGATCGGAAGTCACTCAGACCGACTACCTGGCCACCAGTCAGGCCATCGCCATCCTGGAAAACCGTGCCGGCGAACTGGATACCTTGAGCAGGTCAAAGCAAAAAATCAAGCCCCGGGCTCCCTTCTTCCTTGCCGTTGGACTGGTACGGCCCCATGTGCCTTTAATTGCTCCAGAAAACTGTTTTGCACCCTACCCCGAGGAGGGAATACAACTTCCACCTGTTGTTGTGGCGGATAATGTCCCGGAAGATGCCCTGCGCAGACAGAATATGAAAATATGGAAGATGAACGAAAGTCAGAAAAAACAGACCATCAGTGCCTATATGGCCAGTGTCCGTTTTATGGACCAGCAGGTGGGAAGGTTGCTTGAAGCGCTGGAGCGACTGGGCCTGAGGGAGGAGACCATCGTGGTTTTTATTTCGGACCATGGCTATAACCTGGGAGAACATGACTGCTGGTCCAAGGTAAGTCTCTGGGAGGGAAGCGTGCGTGTTCCCATGATCATCTCCAGTCCTGGCAAACAAATGAAACAGGGTACTAGCTGTGAATCCATCACCGAACTCATTGATCTCTATCCCACCTTAACGGAATTATGCGGTCTGCAGGAAAATCAGCCCGCTGTTCTTCAGGGGAAAAGCCTGGTCGGATATTTACGCGGAGAGAATGCAGCATCGGATGCGTCTCTGGCTTACACGATCAGCCACCAGGGAAGCAGCGCAAGTATCCGAACCAGCAGGTGGAGATACACACGCTGGGGTGAGGAAGCAAGACCCGGAAATGAGGAACTCTATGATCACCTGGAGGACCCCGAAGAGCTCAATAACCTGGCTGATCAGCCTGAAATACAGGCTTCGCTGACCGGACTCAGGATACAATTTGAACAGGCCAGAAGCAAAGCCCGGAACAAGCAGATTGCCTCAAGTCTGTAATAAGGCTGAAATGGCTACCGGGCCTTCTGGTAATACCTTACATAGTCAATCTTATACTCCAGGGGCAAAAGACTGGTATCCACACCCTCATTTCCTCCCCAGCTACCACCGTAGGCCAGATTCAGCAGCAGATAGTGTGGCTTGCCAAAGGGCCAGGTATCATTATTCCCGGCCATATCATTTTCGAAGGAAAAGTACAGCGAATCGTCCATAAAAAAGTCCATATGGTCCTCGAACCACTCCACTGCATATATATGGAATTCTGACCATGGATCCTTTACCTCGATCTGATTCCCCTTGTTGGTCCCAATCATATGGTTGTAAGCTTTGGTATGGATATTCGCGTGGATACGGTCGGGGTCATAACCCACATGTTCCATGATATCAATCTCCCCGCAGGCCGGCCAGCCCAGCTCGCTCATGTTGGTCCCCAGCATCCAGATGGCCGGCCAGGTTCCCAGGGCCGAAGGTATCTGTGCCCTCACCTCAATCCTTCCATAGAGGAAATCCTTCCTGTCATAGGTATTGATAGATGCAGAGGTGATGGAATCTTCACCTTCCAGGCTTGCCCTGATGATGCAGAGTCCATCCTCTACCCTGACATTATCCAGCTCATCGGTGTAGTACTGCAACTCATTGTTTCTGATATATCCGGTTTCGTAGCCCCAGTATTCCGCATCTGGCGAACCGGAATACTCAAACTCTTCGGACCAGACCAGGTTCCAATTCTCTTGCCCGGCGCATCCCTTTAAAAGAGAAATGGCCAGCAACACTAATAAAAATCGACTGAAATGCATCACGATGTGGGTTTTAGACGATGAATCATTGCTTGATAATCTGCAATTTAATAAACTCTTTCCTATATTTATGTAGCATCCATTCATATTCCAAACAGTAAAAGAATTAAGAGCATGAAAGCTAAGTATACATTCCCTGCATTCCTGGTAATCATCCTGCTCATTCTTCCTGACCATGGTTTAATGGGACAGGTAAAGATCTGGGAAGAAAGTCTTACCCTGCCCACCTACGAGCCAAAAGCTGCGGACAAGAATCCCATGTTCTATGTACCCGATGCATATCAGGGTGCCAAACGAGTGATCTACCCCTATCCCCTGATGGATAATCTTTCCACCGAAAAAACAGACAGGGAGCACCGGGCAGTGTACCTGGAAAACCAGTACATTAAACTTTGCCTTCTGCCCGATATAGGAGGCCGCCTGTTTTATGCCACCGATCTTACCAACAATTATGAAATTTTCTATCGCCAGAATGTAATCAAACCTGCCAATATAGGCATGCTTGGCGCATGGATATCAGGAGGAATCGAATGGTGCGTATTTCATCATCACCGGGCTTCAACCAGTCTGCCGGTGGACTATACCCTGGTGGAAAACAGTGATGGCAGCAAGACCATCTGGTTTGGAGAGTTTGAACCCAGGCAGCGAATGAGTTGGAGCATTGGCTTAACCCTTCATCCGGGCAGGAATTATATTGAAACGGATGTAAGAATGTTCAATAATACCGAACATACCCACTCCATCCTTTACTGGGCCAATGTGGCCACCCATGTGAACGATGAATATCAGGTTATTTTTCCGCCTTCCGTGCACCAGGGAGTATATCATGCAAAGAACAGCTTCATCCACTGGCCCATCTCAGATGAAATATATAACGGGAAAGACTATACCGGGGAAATTGATGTAAGCTGGTGGAAGAACCACCCCGATCCCATTTCGATTTTTGCCCATGACCTGCAGGGCGATTTCATGGGCGGTTACGATCATTCCAGGAATGCCGGTACCGTTCATGTGGGGAATCATCACATTGTAAAGGGAGCAAAACTCTGGGAGTGGGGCCCCGGAGAATATGGCCATATGTGGGATTGTGAGATTCTGACTGACGAAGACGGACCCTATGCAGAGCTTATGGTGGGTGCTTTTTCTGATAACCAGCCCGACTACAGCTGGATCAAACCCGGTGAGGTAAAGAGTCTGAAGCAATACTGGTATCCTGTTCGTGACATCGGAGGATTTAAAAAAGCGAACCTGAATGCAGCGGTCAACCTGGAGCTTATTTATGCATCTAACCTGCGTATAGGTATCAATACCACCCAGGAACGAAAAAGTTGCAGAGTAGTACTTGTGGAGAATGCAGACACCATCTTCGAAAAGCAGACCGACATCGGGCCCGGCAAGCCCTTCAGCGCTCAGCTTAAGGTGAAAAGAAATGCAGATCTCACCAGCTACAGGGTCATTTTGCTGGACCGGAATAATAAAGAACTCATCTCTTACCAGGAGCAGACTCCCATTTATGAAGCTGAACTCCCGGAAATAGTAAATCCACCCGCAAAGCCTGAAGAATATGACAATATAGAGGAGCTGGTGCTGGCCGGTCAGCGTATCATGCAATTTCATAATCCGTCGCTGGACCCCAGGGACTATTTCCTGGAGGCAACAGGCAGGGATCCCAATAATTCTCTGGCCAACCTGCATCTTGGGAACCTGGCGGCAAAGGAGGGGAAAAATGATGAAGCAGCAGAACACTATCGCAGGACCATAGGCCGGATTACCAGAGATTATACCCGGCCCAGGGATTGTGAGGCCCTTTACAGGCTGGGTGTTGTGCTGAAAAAGCAGAAGAAATATGATGCTGCCGTCGACACCCTGTACCGGGCCACCTGGGACCGTGCCTGGTATGCTGCAGCCTATAAGGAACTGGCAGGCATATCCATGCTAAAAGGCCATTTTGATGAGGCCCTTGAGCAACTGAATCATTCACTTTCAATGAATGCGGCCAATCCCAGGATCTATGCCATGAAATCAGCTGTTCTTCGCCATCTGATGAACAGGGCCGATGCCGGGATCAGTGCCCGGAGAGCCCGGATACTGGATCCGCTTGAACATATGGCTACTTATGAGCTCCTGAAAAATAATGCCATTCCTGAAGCAGAATTCATTTCCCTGATGAACAATAATAAAGAGAACTATCTGGAACTGGCAGTGACATATATAAACACAGGCCTGTTTGAGGAAGCTGCCGGAGTTGTGGACCTGGCACTGAATTCTGAAGACTCAATTCTTAACTCCTACCCGATCCTTTTTTACTACGGGGGCTGGCTGGCCAAAAAGCGGGGAGACATAGTACTTGCGAATGAATATTATAGCTCCGGTGCTCTGGCATCCACGGACTATGCTTTCCCCTACCGTTTTGAGACTATAGAAATATTAGAAGCAGCCATCGACTTCAATCCCCTGGACGCCAGGGCCTGGTATTACATTGGAAATATTCTGTATGACCATCAGCCCGACAAAGCAATTTCCTGCTGGAAACAGGCCATCGAGCTTGATGAGGATTTAGCTATTGCCTGCCGAAACCTGGGCTGGGGGTATTACCGTTACATGGATGATATTGAAGGTGCCATCGGGTACTATGAAACAGCAGTAAGACTTAAAGATGATGATCCCAGGTACTATTATGAACTGGATATATTGTATGAATTGAATAATGAATCCCTGGAGAGCAGAATGGAGTTATTCGCTTCCCACCCGGAGGTGGTCCGAGAGAGGAACGACTCCTATCTCAGGGAGATCGAAGTACTAATGCTGAACGGCCTGTATGACAATGCTATCATTCGCTTAACTACACATACCTTTCTGCGCCAGGAAGGGCTTGTGAACCTGCACAATCTTTTTGTAGATGCACAGCTTTTAAAAGGAAGGGAATACCTTCTGTCGGGATCTTATGACCTGGCCCTTGAGCAATTTCTGCTTGCCGACACCTATCCTTCAAACCAGCGGATCGGGCGCATTTCCGATTACCGGAAAGAGGCCCAGATTTATTATTTCACCGCACTGGCTTACAAAGCCATGGACGAGAATGGCCAGGCAAAAAGCTACTTCAAAAAGGCAGTGGATACCCCGACAGGGAATTCAGAGTACCTGTATTACAGGGCCATGTCTCAAAAAGAACTGGGCCAGGAGGACGATGCCACAGCTTCGGCTGAAGAGTTGATTAAGTCTGGAGAGGAGGCCCTGACTCTGGCTGGTGATGCAGACTTCTTTGCCAAGTTTGGAGAGAGGGTGAGTGTGAATGCACGCCTGGCATATGCTCATTACCTTATAGCACTGGGAAAACAGGCTCTGGGCGATTCTGAGAAAGCACAGGAAGCTTTCTCGCAGGCCCTTGAGCTGAAGAACAGTATACTCTGGGCCAATGTCTATGCAGAACAATAAATTTCCTTAACCCGGAGAAACCATTTAAGAATGCCACAGATCAGAACCCGAATACTGAGCCTTGCCCTCCTGGTACTGGGCCTGACAGCCTGTCGGAACAGCTCACAAAAAGAAAGCCCTGATTCTACTTCATATATTGACCCGGTAATCCTGGCTGACAGTTTGGAGTTGAGTCTTTTTACCTACATCCTGGAACCCTGGTATCCCCTGGTAATCGACACAATAAATGGCGGATATCATTCGAATTTCACCCGAAACTGGACCCGGGAAGAGAATTCGGGAAACAGAGCCGTGGTTCAGCAGGCCAGGCATGTCTGGGCCACTTCGCTGATCTATGAACACTATCCCGGTAAACAGGAGTACCTTGAATATGCTGCCAATGGTTTCCGCTTCCTGAATGAAGCCATGTGGGACAGGGATTTTGGTGGTTTTTATGCTTACTGTAGCATGGATGGTGCTCCCCTGGAATCAGGCATGGAAGAAAAGAAGGTATACGGCCAGGCCTTTGCTGTATACGGACTGTCGCTATACCACCGTGTCAGCAATGATCCTGAAGCACTGGAGCTGGCCAAAAAGGAATTCTTGTGGATGGAAGAACATGCCCATGACAAAGTCTTCGGGGGATACTTTGAATTGTTAAGACAGGACGGATCACCAGTTATTGAAGAAGAAGCGGGTGAGGGTCCGGATGATTTCCTGAGGATGGGGATTAAAGACTATAATTCCTCCATCCATGTGATGGAAGCCCTCACCGAATTGTACCGGATCTGGCCCGACAGCCTGGTCAGGGCAAGACTGGAGGAGATGTTCTACATTATCAGGGATACCTTTGTGCATCCCGATGGCTACCTGCAGCTCTTTTTTGAGCCTGACTGGACCCTGGTGTCCAGGGGACCGGCAGAAGCGGGTGATAAGGAAGGACAATGGTTCCTTGATCATTTTACCTACGGTCACGATGTGGAAACAGCTTTTCTTCTGCTGGAAACAGCACACATACTGGGTTGGGGAAAAGATGAAAAGACTCATCAAATTGCCAAAAAGCTGGTGGACCATTCCCTGGAATCCGGCTGGGATCATGTGAATGGAGGTTTCTTTGATGCGGGAGTGGCCGAGGAAGGCGGAGTTCGCCTGATTAACAAGCACAAGGCCTGGTGGGGCCTGGTGGAGGGAATGAATGCCCTCCTGCTGATGCACACCCTCTACCCCGACGATCCCCGGGATTACTATACACTGTTCCTTAAATCCTGGGAGCACATTGATACGTATCTTATCGATAAGGAATATGGAGGATGGTACAATGCTGCCACCGATACCTATCCGGAAACGGTGGATCAGTTGAAGAGCCATATCTGGAAGACCACCTACCACAATGCTCGTGGGATGGTCAACTGCATCCAAATGCTTCGAAGCTTCAACTACTAACCAATAGCTACTAATTCTCCCGGAACTTAGGATACTTACATCATTCTGACCGGCCCCAGGATTCCCACAGGATAATACTCTTGATGACTGGTCCAGCGTTGTGCCACCTTATGATCTTTCAAACCCTTAAGATAATTGCCTGTAATGGTGGTCAGCTTCACTGATAACAGGTTCTCCCCTGTTTTCAGGGCAGAACCCAATTCAAAAGTTTGTGCTCCATACCATCTGACCCCCATGGATAAACCATTGACAAAGAGCTCCGTAACACCTTGAACATTACCCAGGTCAATGAATTGAGGAAGGTCATCCTCCAGGTGAATCTCTTTCTCATAGACTACTGTACCGGCAAAATTAGGACCCCATTCAGTATCTGTCAGGTTGGTAAGCTCCTCCAGACTTATCTCCTGCTGATCTCCATTTATATGGATCAATCGCAGGTTCCAGGGTCCTGAAAGCTCTATGCAGTCAGCAAATGAGGCAGAAGGTTCGGCGGCAAGCTCTCCCCCTTCTTCTTCAAATACAATAAGCACGGAGGCAGCCCTGGGCAGTCTTATTTCGAAGCTCGTGTTGCTGCCAGTTGTGGCGCAGGGAAACTTTTTACCGCTCTCCGGATCCCACCTCCAGGGAGTCAAATGGGATTCTACCTGGAAATCGGCCATGCACGAAATCTCTTCGGACATGCTTGAATTGGCTATAAAATAAAGGGAATGGCCTCCCAGTCGGTAAGTGCATTGATTCAGATAGAGGTGGGGATTTTCAAACTCCACATAGGGTCTGATTCCAAGATCCTTCTGAAGCTCTCCGTACCAGGAAAGCAGATCGGTGCCAGGAGCCGGGTACAAGAGCACCCTGCCTGCTGACTGATTCAACATTCCCTCAACAAGCTCTTTAACATTTTCATCTTCTTCGTCCATCTCAATATAGGAGGACGATTTATAAGGCTGTTTTCCTATGAAGACAACAGTTCCCCCAGAAGCAGCAAAATCAGCCAGCGACTGGGCCGTCTCCGGATCAAGAGTCTCAATCTCAGGAAGCAATATAACATCGTAAGCGCGATTGTTATATGTCAAGCTACCGCTCCGGATTTCACCATCCCTGACAATACTTTCGCTGATATAATCGCACCCTCCCCCATTCTGGTGTATTACCTCCCACAGGTTGTGCTGATATTCAGGATACCATTTCCCTGGGAAGGGATCTCGCTGGGGACCTTCCTTCAGCCATAGATCTGTGAGTGGTTGGAGGATAGCAACATTAGCCTGCGGAACAGCATTTTGTAAAAGATAGGAAATGCGGGCCTTGTAGTCGGACCACAATCTAAAATAGGGCCACCAGGTATTCCTCTCATTGAAATAGCTTCCGTAACGGATCCATCCCGGGAATGGCACATCCGGTGGGGAATAGTTATAGCCATGGAGAATGGAGTGGTTGACACCCGAGAGATTGCTCTGATCGCCGGCTACCTTAATATTCTCCAGTGTGGCCATAAAAGCCATGGAGGTGTTGGTAATCTCCTCACAGCTCACCAGGCTTTTCCCTGCCAGGAGCGCTCCCGAAGCAACATATTTATTGCACATCAGGGGAGCCCTGCCCACGGGGCCGGTTTCGGGGTGCTCCCTGCCAAGCTCCTTAAACAACCAGGTTTCACATTCAGGGATATCAATGGTCATGCTTGCTTCAAGGGGATGCATCCCCCGTCCGTAGGCCTGCATCCTGGAAAGCACATTATTCTTATGGCACCAATTGTTGAATGTGTCAATGAACCGTTCTTTAAAAAGCTCTATTCTGGTGCGGTAAAAATCCAGCTCCACCCTTTTGAGCATCTGGACCACTTCTTCTGAAAACCGGGTCCCATACTCCTCATCCAGTGGATTTCCCATGTGTCCCACCTTCTTTAATACAAAGGGAAAATAAGGCAGCAAGGAGTAGCCCCTTCTGGCTTCAAATTCGTCAGGCAGATCATCGTTCCAGTTGGCTCCCTCAAGCTCCATGCTATCGCAGAACATGGCCCTGATATAGGCTCCCATATCCCCGATTTTCTCTGTGATAAAACCCGAAATCCGATCCAGGTAGGCTTTAGTGGCTTCAGCACTGTAATGGTTCAGTACCGGACCCGCAGCACCGGGGGCTCCATTGATAACAGCCATATACCCGGTAAGCTTTACCACATAGTAGAGCACCCACTGTCCTTCCGGAGCGGTAAATGACAATTCATCGCCGGAAATATGCCTCATAAGATCCTCTCCTTCCACAAAAGCCTCAGATCTGGCAGGAAGTAGTCGCACCATCAACAGATCTTTGTAAACCTTATCATTCTTTGAGTGGATTTCAGGATCGATGCGGCTCAACAGCTCATCCAGGCTATAATTATAACTTGCTCCACCCTCCAGATCAATGGTTTCTATAGTAACCATCTGACTCTGCTCCTCTTTCTTCAGAAACTCGCCTCCAAAAGGCCAGCCGGAACCCACAATCATATCGCAGATAATACCCCTTTCCCTGGCACCCTTCAGGGCCACCTCCAGCATTTCCATCCAGGGCTCCTCAAAAATGGTCAGGGATTCATATCCCATGGGATTTTCATTTCCAGGAAATGCAATAGGATTGATCTCAACACCCCCTATACCTGCCTCCTTCATCACATCAAGTTCCCGCAATATTTCCGATGCATCCAGACGGTTGCCGTTCCACCACCACCTGACAAATACCCTGGAACTGGCCGGAGGATCCTGAAATCCATTGAAATATTGATTCAGATCCCTCTCCTGAATGGCCGGATGGACACATCCAAGAAAAGAATCAATAAATATTACTCCCGATGAGGCAATCAGACTGGTTCTGAAGAAATCTCTTCTTTTCATATGCAGAGTGTTTTTTTAAAGATATAAATATTAGGCCAATCATTTTCGTCTTCTAAACTTCTGGAATTTGTTATATTCAAAGTGACAAATGAGCACTTGATTTCATCGCTATTAAAAGCTGAAATCTGACGACCTGACACTTTTGTTTAAAGATTTTGAGATCAGGCAAGTGTGCCATGGCAGTGTCCAGGTAAAAACAAATAATTAACCAAGAAAGATATAACAGAATAATTATGTCAGATTTTCAGGCTTTTGAAATGGAGCGCTATATGTCAGTCTATGAAATGGCTGTCAAGTATAACATGTCGGAGAGCGGGGTGCATCCCATGCTTCTGCGCGAACTTCTGGCTCTGGAGGAAGGTTCCCTGGAAAAGATGCTAGAGGTTGAGCTGAATTACAGCCACGCCAATGGTAACCCTGAGCTCAGGGAAAACATTGCCTGCATGTATGATGGTGCTACCAAGGAAAATGTGCTGGTTACTGTGGGGGGGATAGAAGCCAATTTTAATACCATCACTACCATATTATCTGCGGGAGAGGAGATGGTATTGATGCTACCCAACTATATGCAGATATGGGGAGTTGCCAAAAATCATGGGATCAGGATCAAAACTTTTTCCCTTCTCCAGGAGAAGAACTGGGCTCCCGATCTTGATAAGCTGGAAAGTATTGTCAGCAATGACACAAAACTGATTGCCATTTGTAATCCCAGCAATCCTACCGGCTACATCCTTACAGAAGCTGAGATGGATGCCATTGTGAAAATAGCGGATCGTGTGGGGGCCTGGATTCTGGCCGATGAGGTTTATGCCGGTGCCGAGCAATTAACTGATGTTCAAACGCCTTCATTTTTCGGACGTTACGAGAAGGTCATTGCCGTTGGAAGCATGAGTAAGGCTTACGGATTGCCGGGTCTAAGAACTGGATGGGCAGTGGGTCCGGTGGACATGATTGACCATATATGGGCGCGTCATGAGTATACCACCCTGAGTACGGCCATGCTTTCCAATACCCTGTCGGCATTGGCGCTTTCGGAAAAAATACGGCCTGCCGTCATCCAAAGGACCAGGGATTATATCCGACGGGGGTATCCCATACTGAAAGAGTGGATGGAAAGCCATGGTGATCTATTCACTGCGGTTCAACCCCAGGCTGCTGCCATTGCTTTCATCCGGTACAAGATGGATATAAATTCCACTGAATTTGTGATGCGGCTCCTGAGGGAGAAAAGCGTGCTGATCATTCCGGGGGACCATTTTGGCATGGACGGATACCTCAGGATCTCCTATGGCCTTCCCAAAGACTATTTGATGGGTGGATTGAAGGGAATTTCTGAATTGATCGCTGAGCTTTAGATCATGGAGCTTCTTGCACTTGATCAAATAAGGGAGCTTGTACAGGGCATGGATTTGCTCCCCAAACTCGAAGCTGGCTTTAAAGCCTACTCAGAGGGAAAGGCCATTGTGCCGCCTGTTGGCGAGATGCTGCTTGACAAAGGAGAGGTTCATATCAAATACGGATTTATCAAAGGAGATCCCTATTATGTGATCAAGGTGGCATCGGGCTTTTACGGGAACCCTGTCATGGGATTGCCGTCGGGTAACGGGATGATGCTTTTGTTCAGTCAGCATACAGGATCCACAGAGTGTATCCTTCTGGATGAAGGCTACCTGACTAATGTCCGCACCGCAGTGGCAGGGGCCATTGCTGCCCGCTATCTGGCTCCCAAGGGGGTGGAACAGATCGGGATCCTTGGAGCAGGTGTTCAGGGACGTATGCAGCTAAGCTGGTTGAAGGGGATCCTGTCCTGCCGGAAAGCTTTGGTCTGGAGTATTGATGAAGACGAACTTGGACCCTATCAGGCAGATATGGAAGCCGGAGGCTTTACGGTGGAGGCCACCAATGATGTTGCACGGATTGCGGAACAATGCCAGATCATTGTTACCACCACACCTTCAAAGACACCCCTTTTGATGGCAAGTCAGCTGAAAAAGGGTACCCATATCACAGCCGTGGGCTCCGATACACCTGAGAAGCAGGAACTGGATTCTGCCATTCTCCGGGATGCAGATGTGGTGGTGGCCGACAGCATTCCACAGTGTATGGAAAGGGGCGAGATATTCCGGGCGATACAGTCAGGGATGCTTAAAAAAGAAAAAATAAGGGAGTTGGGCAAAGTGATTTCAGGACTGGAAGAGGGAAGGACATCCAATGATCAGATCACAGTGGCAGATCTGACTGGAGTAGCCGTCCAGGACATCAATATTGCCACAGCAGTTTTTCAAGCCCACAGGGCCAGTAAATAAATACAGGATCAGCTTCGGTAGCTATGAATGGCTTCCATCATGGCCACAACGTTTTCGGGAGCTACATTGGCCAGGATATTGTGTACCTGCTGGAAGATAAATCCCCCTCCAGGAGCGAAGATGGAACACATTTCACGAACATGTGATGCCACTTCTTCAGGGCTTAAAAGGGGCAGAATACTTTGCGTATCACATCCCCCGCCCCAGAAGGTGATCCGGTCCCCAAACTCCGCTTTCAGCCTGGCAGGATCCATGCCACGACAGGATATCTGAACCGGATTTACAGCATCCAGGCCGGCATCGATTAAATCATCGATCAATTCATAAATGCCCCCGCAACAATGCAGCTGGACCTTTACGTCTGCCAGCTCTTTGGCCCTGCCCCAGAGTTTTTTATGATAGGGTTTATAGAACTCCCTGTAGGCCTCCGGACTGATCAGGGGTCCCTGCTGTCCTCCAAGATCATCTCCAAAAAGTACCACATCAATATATGGTCCCACAGCTGACATCCAGAGATCCAGGTTCTTCAGGTGAATCTGGTAAAGCTTTTCTGAAAGTTCGGCCACCTTGTCCGGATAAAGACCGGTAGCCAGGAGGTAGTTGTCCATTCGGTAAAGCATCTGGGGTATTTCAAACATATTGCCCCCGAAAAGTCCCACAATGGCCCGTTCGGTGGACTCCCTGAGCGCCTTTGTCCTGGCAGTCATCTCCTTCAAACCATCTTCATCCATTTTGAGGTGAGCTCCCGGGTGTGCAACAGCACTCCAAATCTGCCGGCCAAGCATATCCTCCAGATCCTCAAAGTGATCGTTTTCAATTCCCCGTTCCATCAGAGGGAAATATGTCTGTTCAAAATAAAGACTCCCCTTCTTTAAGATTCCCACTTCGGTCCCTTCGTTATCAAGGATCACCCAGTGCTCTCCCTTTTGCTCCAGTTGCGTATAAAATGGAATCTCACAGGCTGTACCATCAGGGAGTGTCCAGGGTTTCCAGTCTCTGTCATCCAGCAAAAAACCACGCCCCATCTCTATGACATCCACTCCAAACAGATCCAGTACATCATCATCTACGATAGCCAGCTGCTGCACCATATCATAGACCCGGATCACTTTCTCAGGCAGTCCGAGATGCTTACGCAGTTGGTGATAAGCAATGGCTGAAATACCCGATGAGCGATGTGCTCCCAGGTCAACCGGAATCCTGTCGGGCTCCTGGTGATTCAGGGCAGTTAAAACGCGTTCTCGTGAGTTCATACTAGAAAGGTACTTCATTCGGTTTGACCTGCTAAGATAAGGAAATGCTTAGGAAATTATTCCTATATTTCAAACTATGAAAAATGGAATCATTCTTCTTGCTGGAGTCTTGATTGCATTGGTCCTGAGCACGGCTTGTAGCGCTACTGCCGAAAAACCCAACATCGTATTTATCCTGGCCGATGATATGGGTCATTCCGATCTTGGAAGCTATGGGGCCGAGATCCTGGAAACGCCCAATATTGATGCCCTGGCTTCAGGTGGGCTCCGATTCACCAACTTCTACAACACCGGTCGTTGCTGGCCTACCCGCACCAGTCTTCTTTCGGGATTCTATCCCCACCAGGTCCTTTCCGATCCCATGCCCGGAGTCGATTACATGACTTCAAATGTGCATCCGGTGACTCCTGACTGGCTCCCCTCCCTTTTAAGGGAGCAGGGATACAGCACCTACCACTCGGGTAAATGGCATATTGTAAGGAAAGTTCCCAATCAAAGTGAAATGAGCCATTCAGAAGTGGGCTTTGACCGATCCTACAGGACAGAGGACGGAAGACACCTGCGTCCCCTTCACCTCTGGGAGGATGGTGTTGAGATTGCTCTTCCTGAACCGGGAGAAACTTATGAAGCTTCCGTAGCCATTGTGGACCATGCCATCAAATACCTGGAAGAGCATAAACAGAACCGTGGTAATGAGCCCTTTTTTGAGTATATCGCATTTATCGCTCCCCACTTCCCCCTGCAGGCCATGCAGAAGGACATAGATCAATACCGGAAGCTTTTCCTGGTGGGATGGGATGAGATCCGGAAGCTGAGGACAGAAAACAGAATGGAATTGGGATTTGAAAATCATCCGATAAATGATCTGGAGCCCGAACGCTTTGCCCCCTGGAACCTTAGCCCTGAAGAGCTTATTACGCAAATCGATTCTGCCGATACTGGCAGGGCAGTTCCCTGGAATGCGTTGAGCAGAGAGCAACAGGAATTCCAGGCCACCAAAATGGCCATACATGCAGCCATGGTTACCCGCATGGACCGGGAGATCGGGCGCTATATGAAAGCACTTAAGGAGCTGGGATACCTTGACAATACCATCATCTTCTTCTGCTCCGACAATGGCTCAAGCACCGAGATAATGAACCGGGCCGACAAACATACCATTGGTGCCATTCCGGGTTCGGCCGACACTTACCTCTGCCTGGGTCCGGGTTGGTCCTCTGCTTGCAACGCTCCCTTCCGTCTGCATAAAACCTGGGTACACGAAGGCGGCATTGCAACTCCCCTGGTGGTTCACTGGCCAAGGGGAATTAAAGACAAAAATGCATTCAGAAACATGCCCTCCCATATCGTTGATATTGCCCCCACAATGCTGGAACTTGCAGGGGCCGATCCGGGTGAACTAAATGGAAGGTATGAAGCTCCCGGAATCAGTCTGGTACCTTTCCTTGCTCAGGATATTCAAAACGAAAGGTCCCCGATCTTTTTTCACCATGAAAAGAAGAAGGCTCTAAGGCACGGCAACTGGAAGATAACTACCATTGAGGAAGATGGTCCATGGGAACTATATGATCTTTCCCTTGACAGGGGTGAGACCAATAACCTGGCAGACGAAAATCCCGAGAAGCTTCTTGAGTTGATCTCTCTCTGGGAAGCTCAGAGAAACCTTATCGTTGAGCAGGTAGGCGCTGTCGACTTAAGCGATGCATCGATAATGCAAAACAATGATCCCCTGTGATGAGCTCTAATGAACGACTTTTAACAGCTATTCAGGTCCGACCACTTCTTTGAAGCGGATATCAAACTGATGGAGGCTTTTGCTGATGAAGCCCGGAGCTGTATCTATGCCGACTCAAATTAAATTACTATCAGAATCTAAAACCAAAGCTAAGATTTGCCGAATTCATGAAAGCGTTTCGGTAGTAAATATTTGACATAAAAGCCCATTCATATTCCGCATTTAGAAAGATATTCTCTTTAAGGTAGATCATCAAACCTGCACCAGCTCCTCCATAGAAACCCGTATCATTTGTGTCAAGATCAAGCAAAGCTCCGGTTCGTTTGAAATTGGAAAAATGGAGTCCCATAGCCCCTTTGACCATAAGCTTTAATTTATTCTTTCCGAACATTAGCTTTGGAGCATAATACAATGGCCAGGTATTCATTTTAAACTCTGATCCATCGCCGATGGAAGACTCACCGCTTGTACCAATATAGCCAAAGGACCAGCCATGAGCCAACATTCCCCCGCCTGGATTGTACTCATAGAGTCCATTAATTCTGTACCCTGTTAAGTTTTGGTCCACATCTTCAAGATGTGAAAAAGCATAACCACCCGAAAAGGAAACCAGGTTTTCCTGTGACCATGCTGTCGTAAATGCAAATAGAAATAAACTGAAGATAATAAGTATAGCTTTCATGATATTAGTTTTAGAGTTCATCGTTCCGGCAACCAGTTAAAAGATTAATGGCTTTTAATAGCTCCAGTCTCTGGTTTTTAAAAGAATTATATTTGCATGCAGGATTGTTACTTAAACTCATCTACAAAGGGGATGCTTTCCTGGATAAGCATTTGTATGTTTATCAGGAAATAATTCTCAAGTTGTACAAATTTGGCAGCCTTCACAGCACCAACAGACTTTGACATCTTTTTAAAGGTTTTCTTGAGAAGCTTTTGTATGGCAATATTATTTGCAACAGCCCGATTAATGAGATCTGCTGCTTTATCGTCACTAAGCGATCCATAATTCTCAGCATAATCACCCAGAATCTCCACCCGTTCTTTTCCCAGGTCCTTCCGGCTTAGTTCATATGCATCGTATTCAGTCCAGAAAGCTGATTTTTCTTCCATAGTTAAACCGTCCATGTAGGCTTCAACTATAGCCCTTTTTTCCATTCCCCAGATACTCTGATAAAATGCGACGTCATCAGATGTTTGAGCGCTAACTCCGATCGCCATCAGGCATAAATAAATAAAGGCAAGTGATTTTCTCATCTTCTTTAGATTTAAGTTATTTATATTTTAAATATAGAAAATATTTATTTAATCTGACGAGCAGGCGATAATGACTCCGACCGATAGTTAAACGGTTTTTTCTACCGGAGTTTCCTTTTATTCCTGCTTATGATCCAGAACTTTTAACTCTGAAGGCAGGGGCAGATCGTATCCCCAGTGTTTCATTGCAAAATCGAGTCGGGTCATCACGTGATCCAGTTCTTTTTTCTCCATGGTATATGCATCGACCTTATGTCCCTTTTGAGAATCCAGAAAGTCCATGAATACTGGTCTTAGTTCCTGAAAATTACTCAAATTAAACTTATTGAAAACTTTCTCTATCTCGGTCATCGGGTTTTCCTGGAGCATTTCATAGCGTATTTCAATGATCTTGACGGGATCAACATGTTTCTTATCGGCAAGGTAATCATGTAATATCATCACATAAATATCCAGAATCATGTCAGAGATTTGATCTTTTGAGAAATACTCAAGATTTACATTGGGGAAAAGTGCAGAAAAGAATTTCTGCGCTGACAAATATACCAGAACCGGATTTCTGATTAAAAATATGAAATGTGCACCAGGGAATATCTCCAGTAATTTCAACATTCTTCCTGTATTAACAGGATTTTTTAGAATAGCCCTTTTCCCTTTGCCTGATATTAGTGCTTTAATCACCAGTTTA
>CAYWGP010000249.1:0-17401 GCA_964458155.1 uncultured Bacteroides sp. | reverse complement strand
TCCTTGTAGATCTTTATGTACTTCTCTGTTTTAGCCGGATTCATTTGTGAGTTTCATTTATTTATACTGACCGAATTTCTTAACCAGCCTTGAAAGCATCTGAACCTTTTCCACAGGTACTTTGGGGGCTATGGAACAGGCAGTGCTGAGAATAAATCCCGGGTTCTTCATCCCGCATGCAAGCCTTTGTTTGACATCTTCCGTGATCTGTTCTTCACTTCCATCTAAAAGTGTATTCACAGAGTCTATGTTTCCCTTAATAAACATTCTGTCACCTATTCGGCTGAATGCATCACCCAGCTCCACATTTCCAAGTGGGGGAGGATCGAGGCATTCAAGTCCTGATAAACCTGCTTCGGCCATCGCTTCCAGCCTGTCATTAATGGATCCGCATGTGTGTACATAGGCAAATTTCCCATTCTCCTTTATAGAATTGGAGACCTCTCTGAGATAGGGTAACTCAAAGGTATTGTAATCTTCCGGGGAGATAAAACCACCACCGGCAAAAGGAGATGAAATTTTTATGGCATCAATGTCATTATTTTTCCCCAGTCCGTCGGCCATCTTTACTACCCCCACTGTATATCTTTCAAGAATTTGCTTCACTTTTGCAGGTTCCATGACCATAGCCATCAGGGCATTCTGATACCCCAGGTAATCCATTAAATAATCAAGGGGCGAAGATACTTCTGCATGTATGGAGAACCTGCCTTTCAACTCCTCTTCAAGTACATGGAATACCCTGTATGGTTCTTCCTGGTCAATGAATACGTAGCAATTGTCAGTGGAGGCGATGTAGTCCAGTTCAAGTGGTATTTCCTCAGGTTTTACGGAATAGATATCTCTTTCAGTCTGTTCGAAGAATTTTCCAACCGGCAGGTCATCGTCCACATAGGTTTCTGTTCTGTTTTCATAGCTTGCCACCTCAAGCCCTCCAATATTTTCTATTTTCAGAATCCGTTCTCTCCAGTTGCTGAAATGTCCGTGCACTGAAACAAGAATACCGTCAAAGTCAAACCGCTCCCTGAGAAGGATCAGACCTTGTGCATATTTTTCGGCATCGAGCCAGAATTCCATGGGTGTGATGCCTGTATTTTTCAGCTGCTGGTTCATGAATCCAAAACTGAACTGGCTCATGGATGGTACACGATCCGGTTTACGAAGATTCATGGCTGCTATTACTCTTTCTCTGGGGATCATCACTGAAGCGGATTAACTTTGTTTGTTCAGAGTCTTATAACTTAGTCCTGATATATCCTTTTTATCAGGCTTTGTTACCAGACTAACCAGATACCCGGTGCCGATACTTATTGTAATACCGAGGAATCCATATAACAGGAAAGAGATGGGAGTAAGTAGTTTTATAAAAATTAAAACTACGAAACTAACAAGAAAGCCTGAAATTGCTCCGGCTGAGTTTATCCTTGGAAAGAAAATGGCCATGGCAAAAACACCTCCCAGTCCGCCTACCAGCAATCCCAATATCACATTGAAATAGTCAAAAAGAGATAGAATGTTCCATGTAGCCATTAAAAGGGCCAGTAAAATGCCCAATCCACCGGAGATAATCCCTGCGAATCTGGCCACACGTAATCGTTTTGAATCTTTTGATTCCGGCCATAAATGAACGTATATATCTGTAGTAAAGGCAGTTGAGATTGAATTGACATTTGAAGAGACAGTGGACATGGTCGCTGAAAATATAGCGGCGATCATAAGCCCGGCGATTCCCACAGGCATTCGGGTCATGATAAAATGCGGGAATATGGAATCCGGATTACCCATGGCTATATTAAGCTCCTGGGGTTGTGTTTTATAAAGTACAAACAGGGCTGTCCCGATAAAATAGAAGATCAGGGAAATGATAATACTCATGCTTCCGTTAAACCATAAACTTTTTGCTGCCGCTTTCTCATCTTTTGTAGTCAGATACCTCTGAATCACGGCCTGGTCGCTGGTATATGAAATCAGATTATTTGCAAGTCCCCCCAGAAGGACCACCCAGAAGGTTGCCCTGGTCAGGTCAAATGCGAAATCAAATGTTTTCATTTTATCATGCTCAATGGTTATTTCGATGACCCTGTTTAAACCTCCTTCGGTACCTGAAATCATAAAAATAACAGCCAGGATTGCTCCTGAAAGCAAAACAAATCCCTGGATTACATCTCCCCAGATAACCGCCTGGACCCCCCCCATGGTAGAATAAATGATGGTGATTACTCCCATAAGTATAATGCACAGGTAAATGTCAATTCCTGTGACGGTTGTCAGGGCTAGCGAAGGCAGGAAAAGCACCAGGGCCATCCTGGCAACCATAAATATCTGAAATATCGTGCTTGATAGCAACCTTGTAGAATAATTGAACCTCTTTTCAAGATATTCATATGCCGTTGTTAAATTTAGTTTTCTGAAAAACGGGAGGTAATATTTGACTACAGGTCCAACCATAACAAATATAGTAATGGCCATGATGAAATACTTCCAGTCGGTGGCATAGGTTTTAGCAGGAATAGCCATATAGGTAACGGCGCTCAGCATGGTGGCGAATATGCTCATTCCGGCTGCCCACCATGGAATTTTCTGTCCTCCCTTAAAAAAAGTATCTGTTCCTGATTCACGCCTCATAAAATAGTAACCGATAAAGACCATCATGAGCAGGTAGATACCCACAATTGACCAGTTGAGCCATCCAAACTTTGGGGAGTACACGGATTTTCCAAAATATACCTCAGGTGATCTGACTCCGGCCTTAATTTCTCCGTTTACCACCACAAAACCACCATTCCACTCCACCATCGGGGCCCCTGCAGATCCGGGATATGGATAGTCATCTACTTTGATCCATTCCCTGGTAATGGTATGATAGGCCAGTACCTTACGGTTGAATTTAAATTCTTCAGGCTCCATGATAAAGTAATTGTACTTTTCATGTAGCAGTTTCGAATGCAATGCTGTATCACCACGAACCAGAGCATGCTGAATACTTCGTTCACGTTTCCAGGCATTAAAGAAAATCTGGCGGTTTACCCCACCGGTAAAAATGATGTGTTGTGTTCCTGTTGCAATACCGGATCCTCCATGAAGGGATAAAGGACCTTCCCCGTCGGGAATGATTTCTGGTAGTTTTGTCCATTCCTTTGTCTTGGGATTGTATTCCAGTCCATCCGTGAGGATATAAGGATCTTCCTGGTTTTCCGGATAGCTTGATCCGCTGAACAGGTAAAAATGCTTCTCTTCTGCGGCATTCTGCCCCACCGCAATGGCCTGTAATCTGGCTGGCCCGGGAAAATCATCCAGTATTTCCCATCCAAATTGATCCTTATTCCAGTTTTTCAGGTCCAGACATAAAAATGTATTTGCCAGCTGGCCATCGGTATAACCCCCGGCCAGGTAAATCTTATCATCCACAAGCGCCCCTGCCATACGACTCATGGAGAAAGGCAGGGAGGGCAGGGATTCTGTTTCTATCTGCCTGGTATCGGCATTCCATCTCATCAGAAAGACAGAAGAGAATGATTCGGAAGTATTACTTCCTCCGATGCAAATGACACCCTCAGGAACAGTGATTGAAACGCCATAGGCCACCTGGTAGGGGATTTTAAATCCGCTGTGCCAGATGTATCCGCCATCGGGTTTTTGTTCCAGAGCAAAGGCATCGCTGTAATAAGCCTTTTTTCCACCTTCCCAGACCGGATCCTCAGGGAAGTTGCATCCCCCTGCCACCAGCAACAGGTCATTTGATACCCCGCAGAATGGTGCGGCAAGACCGGGTTGAATATTCTGTCCGGGAGCGGGTGGAAGAGGAGGAAGTTTCTTCCATTCCAGGGTATTGGTAAAACGTTCCTTCCCGAAGGAGGGAGCCACTGCAAGCAGAAGGAAGAGAAGCAGAAAGGATAATCGGCTTACAGGAAAATACTGTGATAACAGTTGCGGTAAACTCAGGTCTTTGAGTTTATAGGGGACATTGCTATTCATTATTTTTAGCTGATCGCTTTAATTGTTAGGATTAATAGCAAATTATTTGTTGCAGAAACTGAAGAAATTAATCTCTTCCAGTTCAGATTTCAATTTGAGCTCCTCTTCCTCCGTAATATTCTGAAGGGGTATCCTGTTGGGTCCGCAATCGATCCCCAGGAATTTCATGATACGCTTGCCAGCCATCACATTGCCTCTGTATTTAATCAGTACATTGATAAAGGCCTGGGATTTGGATTGACATTCCCTGGCAGTCTCCATGTCACCTTCCAGAAAGGCCTTTTTCATAGTTATATATAATCCCATGGCATGGTTGTAAGATCCTCCGACTCCACCTGTGGCTCCAAGCGCAAGACCGGCAAGCAGGGTTTCATCCTGACCATGGAGCAAATCAAAATGCCCTTCTTTTAGTTTTCTGCACTGGTCGAATTCATACAGATTTTCGTGAGTGTATTTGATTCCAGCCAGGTTTGGGATCCGTTCATAAGCTTGCTCAAGGAAGTCTACCATGGATAAATATACTCCTGTATAGCCTGGCATATGATAGAAATAGAAAGGGAGATCGGGTGCAGCCGAGGCCAGCTCAGAACAATATTCTACCAGATCCTCGACCCTGGATGGTTTGAAAAAGACGGGAGCGATTGTCCCGATTCCCCATGCACCGACCTCCATGGCATGCCTTGCCAGCTTCCGACTCTCATCGAGCACTGCACCTCCAACATGAACAATGGATTTAAATTGATCCGGACTGGATTCGACCCATTTTTCAGCTACTCCTTTTCGCTCTTCAGATGAAAGTAATAATCCCTCACCTGATGTTCCACAAATAAAGGCCCCGTCAATCCCGTTTCGAATATAATATTTGGCATATTCGCCAATTTCAGAAAAATTTACTGATCCATCATCGTGCATGGGAGTGAACGGTGCAGAGATGAATCCATTGATTTTATCCATGTGAGAGTATCTAAAATATTAGCTTAAAACAAATTTGTTGTTTTTAATGGGATTAGCTGAACTCTGATGTTTCTGAATGGTGTATAAATGCTACAATTCATATTTTTCTCCTTCTGTGGTAAAGGTTGAAGCCGGCAGGCCTTCATTATTGAATAGATTTGCCCGGGAATAGGGTTCCCAGCCATATCGGACATATCTCGGGCGTGAAATCCCTTTGCCCCTGACAACCACATGCTCCTTTCTGATTTTTACCCGTGCAGGATGGTACACCTGATCCTCTTCTGCAATCTCAAATCCTGTAACTTTTTGATTGTCCGGAGTGCATAATCCCGATCCGGTGTGATCGAAATATACACTGATCTTGTTCCTTTTTATTTCCATGGATCGATAGAGCGGGCCAGAATATTCTAGGGGTTGACCGTATGTTTTTGCAAGTGCCCAGAGGGAAAGTCTGTATCCGACCTCTTTCTTATTTTTGGGATGCACATCAGTAGGATGACCAATATCGCTGGTTATTACCATGCCTGTATAGGGGATTTGTGTCATTAATCTTCGTTGACTGTCGCGAAATTCAGGCCAGGTTTCCCTGTTCAGGCTTGAAAGCTGTACGTAATAGAATGGCATTTCCTGATTGTTAAAGTATTTACGCCAATCTCTTACCATGCATGTAAATAGCTTTTCATGTTGTTCGATCTTCTCTGCATTAGATTCCCCCTGGTACCATATCACGCCCCGAAAGGGAAAGCTCTCCAGCGGAACTATGCCGGTTCCAAACAGGTAAGCAGGTGTAAAAGGGTGCTGTGGATAGAAGCCAGTTGCATTCTGAAGGTTCTCAGCTGCCCTGGTCCGGCACCACTCCTGGACCTGCTCGTTGTTCAGCCAGTCCGCCAGCATATCTGAAAACTCGGGATGGAATTCAAGGGTTTTACGGTCAATCCAGGATTCGGTATTTGAACCTCCTACTGCATTGTGTATCAGTCCAATTGGCACGCCTAATTTTTTATAAAGCTCCTTGCCGAAATAATATGCCACAGCCGAAAAGTCTGAAACATTCTCCGGAGCACAGGAAAGCCATGGTCCCGCTATAAAATAATCACCCTTATTAATGCTTTGCATTTCGTCCCGGGTAAACTCTCCGCCCCCGGGCCAGGCCACAGGATTAAAGTTATACAGGCGGATTTCAGGCAGGTCTGGCCCGGAAATCTCTTCTTCATAATGCATCTCTCTTTTTAATGGAAAAGCCATGTTACTTTGCCCGGAGCAGAGCCAGACTTCACCAATAAGAATGTCTTTAATATGGATGGATTTATCAGTGCTTACTATCAAATCATAGGGCCCACCGGCGCTCATGGGTGCAAATTCAGCCAACCAGCGACCATTCGTACCGGTGCTTGTGCTAAGCTCCTTTCCGGAAAATTTTACTACAACTTCCTGCCCGGCATTGGCACTTCCAAATATCCTGACCGGTTTATCTCTTTGAATGACCATGTGATCGGTAAACAGTGGAGACAGAGACAGGCCACCAAAATCACCTGTAATATATGATTTTACTGTGGAGGCAATTATTTCAGCTCCTTCTTCGGAAGGATGGAGGGCATCCTCAAAAAGATCGGGCCGCGAATACAGGGGTGTGTGAAGATCAATCATGCTTACACCTGTGCTTGCAGCCACCTTTTCTATGGCCTGTTGTATTGCCCAGAAATCATCACGGGTTCCGGTCTTGAACCTTCTGTGCCAGGAGAATATGGGGGTCATTTCACATATCCAGATCCTGGATTCGGGATCGGTATCAACACTTCTGAATACATCGATCATCTCCTGGTAATCCGGAATGAATTCCTCTTTGAAATTTGCCCAGTTCCTTGGATCTGTATCGTTTAGACCCAGATGAATGATCACAATATGGGGTCTGAATGCAAGTGCCTCTTTAAAAGGAGGTTTTTCCCAATAGGGTTTGTGTCCTTTCTTCAGCATGGTTGCCCCACTGAATCCGAAATTCCTTACATCATATTTCTCACCGAGCATGGATTGTAATTGCGACGGATAGGAAGCCTGGCCCCTTTCCTCCAGACCAAGGCCTAATGTGACACTATTGCCAATACAGGCGACACGGATTATATCGGGATAATCCGACTCATCAATCTTTTGGGTCTGACCGGCCAGGTTAATTATAAAACAGGTAAAAAAGAGTGTTAAAAGGCTTCGATACTTCATAATGATATTTAGTCTTTGCTGGTATTTCTTATGGATTATACTCCATGACCGCATTCCTCATGGCATAATAATTCTCGAGCGGGATGAGTTCATGAAGGTTATGGCTTGAAGAAACGATATACCCCCCGCCATGCCTCAGTCTCTCCACATGCTCCCATACATCGGCCCTGACCTCTTCAGGGGAGCCGTCCTTGAGAACCGTATCAATGTTGATATTTCCTGCGAGGGTGATCCTGTCACCATATTTGCTTTTAATATCAAAAATATCCTGAACATCCCCGGATGGATCAATGGGATTCAACACATCCACACCCATCTCTATGAAATCAGGGATCATATTATCGACCTTCCCATCAATGTGAAAATAGACATGTTTATCTGCATTATGAACAATCTGGATTTGCTCACGGATAAATTGTGTTTCCAGCTCCTCCACCTGCTCCCATGACACCATGGGTCCTGTGGTTGTTATAATTCCGCTTCCCAGCTTTATCAGATCTGTGGGATATTGAAGGTATAAGTCCATCTCCCGGATACAGTAGTCATGAATGGTTTTAATAAGATCCATGACCAAATCAGGTTCAGCCAGTGAATTGAAAAGAAAATCATTGTAACCCATGGCTGTCATGGCAGTAAATGCAGCTGTCTGAGCTCCACACATCAATCCCATCCCCGTTTTCTGTAATGCAAGGCACGTTTCCTCCAGTCTCTTTTCAAGAGCACCCGGATCGGGGAACCACAGGAGGTCAAAATCAGAGCGTTTTTTTATGGAACCATCTCTATAGTGTAATCTTCCTTCATTGTCACTGGATTCAACCCGGCCAAGCCTCCAGACATGTGAAAAATAGAGCATGTCATTTCCCATCCTCAGGTTGAGTTCCACATTGTCCGACACCTCCTGCTCGAAGGAGTGGAGGTGAAAAGGGAGTTCTTTACCCAGTATCTGGTTCATGATGGCGATGTCCGGATCAATCTCCAAAAGGGGAATATCGGGGCGCTCAATATGCCCTATGGCATCCAGTATCCTTTGTTTGTCGGGTTCTCTCATCCTCCTCTTCAATTTTTCAACCAGTCAAGGGCTTTTTTTGCGAATGAGATTTTTGAATAGTTGTCCCTTTCAAAAAGAATTCCGAATTCATTTTCCGATAGTTTCACCAGGCAGGAGTAGGCAAAACTTTCCTCGACCAAAGTTTTAGAAAAGGCCCAGGTCTTGCCTTCGTCCATACTTAACCTGATGGTGCCGTTTTTCCTTAACTCTTTGTGGGCCGGATTTGAGAAGAGGATCAGGCTTTCCTTACCTGGTGATGGATAAGAAAATCTAAGGATGCTTCCCTGGCAACCAGGATCGGGAAGCTGCGACTCTGTTTTAAGGTCTGACCAATGATCACCCCCATCCTTGCTGCAGGCAATTTTTCTGAAGTGGTTCCCTTTGTATGACCTTGCATTTAGCATGATGCTTCCATCATTCAGCTCAACCATCTGGACCTCGTTGGGCATGCCTGGTGATTGATTGGGTGCGGATTGCCCCCGCTTCCATGATATTCCCAGATCATCGCTGTATACTGCGTATACCTTCATATCCTTCCATGGTCCCTGGGAAAAGGGCATGATAATCCTTCCTCTGTATATCCCCTTTTTTAGCTGGATTCCTACGCCTGGTCCGGAAGCATAGTTGCTTGCCTCAAGCGGATGCTTGACAGATCTGGTGATATCAACCGGCTCGGACCAATTCTCACCGTCATCCCTGCTGGAGATCATCCATGTTTTGCATATCCTTGTCCCTTCGTAGCCGGTTTCCACGACTGCTTCATGGATGTTCGGTTTAAATTTTTGATGTGCATGTGATCTCCACGCTGCCGCATCTTCAACATCAGCGGGTTCCGTAAAGGGATACTCCTGGTACATGAGCAAGATGGTAGCTGTTTCTGAAACCCTGACTGCCAGAGGATTGTTGAGAGAGTTTATTCCAGCATCTGCAATGGTCCGTTGATTCTCCCAAACATTCCCACCGTCAAAGCTTCTGCGCAATACGATTTTGTTTTCTGCATGATCGCCAAGTTCCTTTCTGGCCTCAGAAAATGCAATGAGTATATTCTTACTTCCCATGAGGATGGAGGGGATGCGGTAACTGCCGAATTGGTGCAGACCAGCTATAAATATGTCTGAGATCAGATCCATACCTCCCTCATTTCCTGAGATGATTGCCGGGCAGCAAAGCATATTTCCATGATATGTCTCCCGTATTCACCACTTACCATGGCATGGCTACCCTCGTTGATGCTCGAAATAAAGGCGTCCCATTCCATGGTCAGGGCCTCATGTTCCGTATTTTCTGCACTGGATTCCGGAAGGTGTTGCCAGCCCCCCTCTTTTCCAAGGTAAACACCTCCGAACATATCAATTTTCAGCATTCCTTTCTGGCAGGTAAGGATGGCTTTAAAGGAATCTGCTCCAGATTCAAACCCCGTGCTGGTGATAGCTGCAGTGGCCCCGTTTTCATACTGAAGAAATACCATTGCAGCATCATCGGCTTTCTGATCATGGATCAGTGTGGACAAATTTGCCCGAACCGATGAAACTTTACTGCCATACAGCCATGTGAGCAGGTCAATGTAATGGATTCCGACGGTTAATAACATACCTCCTCCTACGGGATCATTCAGGTGCCAGTCCCTGCGGTTGGGGGTCATCCACGCCTTTGCCAAACAGGCCGTACCATAGATGATCTGACCCAGTTCTCCTGAATCGACAATATCTTTGGCCAACCTGGAAGAGCGCATGAATTGCATGGAGTGACCAATCATAAGTGTCACTGCGCCTGCATGGGCAGCCTGAATAATCCTGTCACAATCTTCCAGATTTGTGGCCATGGGTTTTTCCAGCAGGATATGCTTACCCGCTTCTGCAGCATCCATGGTTATCCGGGCATGTGTCTGGTGAGGAGTTGCCACAAGCACAGCATCTACATTCGGATCTTTCAAAAGATCCCGGTAATCTGTATATCCGGTGATGCGATGCCGCCTGGTGAACTGATCGAGTTCCCCTGAATTGCGTCTGCTGGCGGCCACGAGTTTACTCCCGCCTGTCTCAGCGATTGCCTGTGCATGATTCCTGGCAAATGATCCGGCCCCTATTATCCCAATTCCAACCATCAATGATCATTTGATTTTAACTGACTCAATCCATGAGAGCAGATGTTCCTGCATGCTTCTGTATATTTCCGGTTCTTCTGCAGACAGATCTGTTTTTTCTCCTTCATCATTGATCAGATCATATAGCTGGTAACTTTCCCCGTTATCCATGCTGATGATTTTATATTGTTTATCGATCAGTGCAAATTGCTCCTCTTCCATGGTTTCATGCTTTTTCAAACGGGATGGAAGGGGCGATATAAAAGCGATAGGCGCCTCCCTGTTCCTTTTGTCATTAAGAACGGGGAGAATATTCTCTCCATCCAGCTCGGGCTGTTGTTCCACTTCCGTCTTTGTGATGGCCAGAAGTGTGGGATAGAAATCACTGGTTGAGACAGGTTCGTCAACGATTTGAGCGGCAGGAAATTTCCCGGGCCATTCAAGAATTGCTGGTACACGGATTCCCCCCTCAAACAGTTCTGCCTTCTTGCCCCGCAATGGTCCGGCCGAGTTGTGATCATGAATGTAAGAGGGGCCATTATCGCTGCAGAACCACAGGATGGTGTTCTCTGCCAACCCGGAGTTTCGAAGATAGGTCCTCAACCTGCCTATTTGCTCATCCATGGCGGTAACGGAGCCAAACCAGTGTTGCTTTTCCATGGACAGGTGGGAGTATTGTTCTCTTGATTCGTTCCCTGCAACCACCGGAGAGTGGGGCGTATGGAACCATACTACCGCCAGAAAGGGTGAGGATTGGTCTCCCTTTCGCCGGATAAAGTCAAGGGCCCTGTTCATGATAATTTCAGAATCATCGCCCTCCTGCCATTCATCCACCATGCTTCCCGGTCCTGTCCAGTAGCGATCACGCCATATATGTCCTCCGTGTTTTTGTCCCTTCTCGACCGCTACGTTTTGAACATGTCGGTAGTCCTCCTGACCAAAGGCTCCGCCTACATGATAGTAGGGATTATAGGTGGGCACCATGGATTCAGTTGAAAAACACTCATCAAAACCATTCTCCCACGGAGGGGAGTAGGGGGAGGGGCCACCCGGAAATTCACCCTGTACGACCGTTTTACTTAATCCCCCAAGGTGCCATTTGCCAAAATGTCCGGTTGAGTAGCCAGAGGTTTTCAATGCTTCAGCCAGCGTGATCTCCGTTTCTTGCATGGGATCGCGACCGGCCCAGGGGATACCATATCTGTAAGGATGCCTCCCCGTAAGACAACTTCCCCTGGTTGGAGAACAGACCGGGGCTCCTGCATAAAATCGGTCAAAACGAATCCCACCTGCCGCCATGGCATCCAGGTTCGGTGTTTTCACAGTGGGATTCCCATAGTAAGCCACATCGCCGTAGCCCAGGTCATCGGCCATAAGAAGGATGATATTGGGAGCATTACTTCCTTGTTCTGGAAGCTGTTTGCAGGAGAGTGTGGCCAGGATCATCAGTGATGCTACCAGCCATCCTGAATATCCTGATGTTTTACAAAATGGCAGTGTGTTAAATGGGTTTTTCATTTGCTCCGGATTAATTGTTTACCGAGTTACCACAGGGGCGAACTGTCCCTGATCTCCCTGTGGATGGAAATCAGCTCCTTTTTCAATTGATTAAACCTGTCAGGGTATCTATCTGCAAGATTTTCTTCCTGGGACATATCCTCCTGAATGTTGTAAAGGATAAAATCTGTGAGTTCAGCACTTCGAATGTCGTCTACAAATGATCTTTTGAACCTTCCGCGTGAATATTCTCCCCCATCCCATCTGGCAGTAAGCACCCATGAACCATTGCGTAGAACAGAGTTTGGGCCATCCACAGGGGCATAGAAGTGCCAGCTTAAGGGTACTTTCCTCTGAAATGGCTGGTTTGTCAGCAAGGGAGTTATATCTGAGCCATCGATTAAATTCTCACTTAGAACCTCGAGGCCTGCTGCCTTAGTCAATGTGGGTAAGAAATCGAGGTTTGAAACCGGGATTGCTGTTACCTGACCACTTTCAACAGTACCCGGCCATCGCATGATACAGGGTACGCGGATGCCTCCTTCCCACAGGAATCGTTTTCTTCCCCGCAGACCTCCGGTCTCTCCATACGATCTTTCGAAGTAACCCTTGCTCCATGTTGCCGGCCCGTTATCTGATGTAAAGATGACTATTGTATTATCTGAAAGACCCATCTCATCAAGCACATCCAGGTATCTCCCTATGGCCCTGTCAAGATTCGTGACATTGGCATAATAGAGCATTTTCTTGCCGGCAAGATGATATGTTTCCAGAAGATCAGGAGGAGAGGCAATAGGTTCGTGTACTTCATGGAATGATATAAACTGGAAAAACGGAGCATTACCGTCCCAGCTGTTTTTCAACCATCGGACAGCCTCACGGGTCACAATATCGCATGAATAGCCGTGCTGTTGATATAGTTTTCCCCCGTTTCTGTAGAATCCATGGGGTGCTAAATGATTCGAACTGTACTGAGTGGCAAAATAATAGTCAAATCCGTGGTCGTCGGGCTGGGCCTGCTCGGCTGTTCCCATTTTCCCGTTGAGGTGCCATTTGCCGAACAGCCCGGTCTGGTACCCATGATCCCTTAGAATAGAGGCGATGGTTATTTCTTCGCTTTTCAGATAGAAGGCAGAATCGGGTGCGATCCAGTCATAAATACCCGTACGGTTTGGTATCCGCCCTGTGAGCAATCCAGCCCTGGAGGGGGAACACATGGGGGCCGAAGCATAGGCATCGATAAACCTGATCCCTTGCGAGGCCAGCCTGTCAAGATTCGGGCTTCTGATCTCCTTGTTCCCATAACAGGCCAGGTCGCCGTATCCCAGGTCGTCCGCCAGCAGGATCACGATGTGAGGCCTCTCCTCCGGGGAGTGGGATGGGTAATCCCCACCCCTCAGCCTGTCCTTGCCCGGGTGTCCGTCTATCCCCATCAGTAAGGCAAGACATGAATATGCCAGAACCAGGGAAAGGGATATTTTGCGTGATGCTTTCATTGCTTATTCAGGCATTAAAACATGTCTCCGGTCAGGATCCTGCCCTTTAAGGTACCCGCTTATGGCCTCGAGTATTTCCGGGTTCTGATCTGCAACATTGTTCTGTTCGGAGATCCCGAAGGTTTCGTGGATATCGTATAATTCCACTTCCCCGTTACTCCTGAATGCTGCCTTCCACTTTCCCCAGCGCACGAACCGGCTGTAATTCCCATCCACCGGCATATGGCCGGCAAGTTCTTTTTTTACATCCGCATAAGAGGGATCCGAGGCGAGGTTGGTCCATTCTTCCGGGTCTTCCAGCAGGTTATACAGTTCCTCGCTACCGTCGAAGTAATGAATATAGCGCCACCCGGGAGTAAATACGCTGTGGGACCCACGCCCCACCGAGGCAACCACCGCTTCGTTCCAGTCCGCCATCGGGTTTCCCACCAGGGGCAGCAGGCTCTGTCCCTCCAGAGCTTCCACCGCGGGCAGCCCGCAGATCTCAATCAGGGTTGGATAGATATCCAGCAGGCTTACAGGGGAAGAGCAGGGGGTTCCCGCCCTGAATCCTTCCGGATTTGCATTTGCGGGAGGAATTATGATAAAGGGGACCTTTACGGAGGCCTGCCAGGGTTCGTGTTTTCCCCAGTGTTCTTTCTGACCGAGTGACCATCCATGATCGCTCCACAGGATAATCCAGGTATTTGAAGAATACTGGCTTCCGTCCAGGGCGTCCAGCACCTGCCCGACCATGGCGTCCGCAAAGGTGATGGTAGCCAGATATCCAAGTACTCCTTCGTGCCACTGCTTATGCTCCACAACGGTTTTATGGGTGCCCGCCGTCCAGGCGGCATGCGCTAAATCTATGCCTGGCCGGGGCACGTCATCCAGGTCGTTTTCCATGACCTCCGGTAAACGGACCTTTTCCCGATCGTACATATCAAAATATTTACGCGGTGCGAAAAAAGGCTGGTGGGGTTTGTAGAACCCCACAGCAAGGAAAAATGGTTTCTGATGGTCTTTCTCCAGTTGTTCAACTGCCCAGGCCGCGATCTCCCCGTCGGGCATATCGATGTCATCCACATCCAGCGGTCCCCAGTCAAATGAATCCCATTTCATCGTCGGGCGGTCGATCAGTGAGAGGCCCCCGTTCATTGGCAGGGTGCAGTTCAGTCGGGGGACTGCACGGGTGGGGTCCATACCTTCGGCCAGCAATTCCTCGTTGGTGAAAGGAGATCCCACGATGCCACAATCGGGACCATACTCGTCCCAGTTGTCTTCGACTACCATTCCCAGGGCATGGTTGATCTTCCCGGCCCCCGCCACGTGGTACCCGTTATCTTTGAAATGCCGGGGAAGGGAAACGGCATCGGGGACGTAATCGATATAAGTGCCCCGGTTGGTATAGCAACCGGTGGTTTCAGGGCGCATTCCGGTGAGTATTGCAGCTCTTGACGGACCGCATATGGGGGATACGCAATGGGCATTCCGGAACCAGACGCCCCTTTCCGCCAGCCTGTCCAGGTTGGGTGTAATGGCATCGGGATGCCCACCCAGGTAAGCGGCCCAGTCCGCCATATCATCAACAGCAATAAATAAAATATTGGGCGCCTGCTCATTTTCTGAACATGAAAAGAGGATGGGCAATACCAGGAAGAAATGTAAAAGACGACGTAATTTTATCATAATTGTTATTCTATTATATTGTTTGAGTTTTCCTGATCCCAATATTTAAGAACATTCTGGGCATAAACATTCCAGCTGGTTTTTATCCAGATCGGTTCCGGGTTCTTGTCCTTCCATGTATTGAATTCCGATTGCAGCTCCTGAACCTTGTCCGGATAAATAGCAATCTGGTTTACTTTCTCAAGGGGATCCTTGCTTAGGTCAAGAAGAAATGCAGGATTATCATTTAACAAAATAAGTTTCCAGGGGCCCTTGCGGACAGCGGCCATATTCCCCCGTTTCCAGAAAAGTGGCAATTCCCGGTCCTGACTATCAGAGCTCATCAGGAGATCCATTCCTGTAAGTTGGAGTTCCTTCATTTCCCCGGGACTGTAGCCGGCAATGGAGCAGAAGGTAGAAGCGATGTCAAGGGTTGATACCAGGCTTGAATCTTTTTGTCCTCCTGGAATCTTTCCGGGCCATGTCATAAAAAAGGGAACCCGAATACCCCCTTCCCACACTGTGCCTTTTCGCCCACGCATTCCTGCATTATTCGTTTCCAGATAGGTCGCCGCCCCGTTATCATTTGTGAATATGATCAGCGTGTTTTCGTAAAGCCCTTGTTTCTTTAATTCATCCACCAGGAATCCAACAGAGCGGTCGAGCGCTATGGTCATGGCGCCCAGGATCCGTCGTTTTTCTGAATGGATTGTACTCAATGCCTGCCGGTCTTCCTTCTTGCTGTCAAGTGGTGAATGCACAGCATTATAGGCAAGGTAGATAAAAAATGGTTTATTCTTGTTTTCTGCAATGAACCGTGCACTCTGGTGTCCAAGTTGGTCAGTCAGGTATTCAGGGGTATGACTGAGTTCTTTGTTTTCAAGTAAGGTCGTTGGACCGGGCCGGGGCTCGCCTGCATGCGGCCAGTAACTCCGGTGCCCGCCAAGAAACCCGTAGAAATAGTCAAAACCACGGTTATTCGGGTGGAAATGTTCGTATTCCCCGAGGTGCCATTTTCCAAAGGCCGCCGTGGTATACCCTTTCTTCTTCAACAGTGTGCCAAGGGTGGGAATGTTTAATGGTAATCCATAATCCTCGGGAGCTACCGGATTGATTGATTGACCTGTTAGGTTTTCTTCAATTCCAAAGGATTGCTGGTAACGCCCGGTAATTAGACCGGCACGTGATGGCCCGCAGACCGACGCGCTGACATAGGCGTTGTTGAATATAACTCCTGCTTTTGCGAGGGAATCAATGTGCGGAGTTTGCCAGTCCAGACAAGCGGTGAAACCAAAGTCATCATACCCGGCATCATCGACCAGTATCAGGATAAGATTTGGTGGATGTACTGAATTATCTCGTTCTTCAGGCGGTGAGATATAAGCCAGGATAAATGCCCAGAATGCCAGTATGAGAAACGTGGCCATGATTTGTCCCTATTTATTATTAATCCTGTAACAATTTTTTAATCGGGATCAGTATGATCCTGATATCCTTGTAATGCTTGGCTTCATAGAAGAGGCATACCATTTCCGGATCGACCTGGATCAGTGCTGAATAGGCGAAATACCCTTCCATCGGCTGGTGTACCAGGGGCCAGGTATTCCCATCGTCCCTGGATACATAGATGAAGCCATCCGAGCGTCCCCCCGGGGATGGAACACTGAATAGCAGGTCCGGGGTCAGCTTCCCCTCCTCGTCCCTCAGCGTGATCATGGACCCGTTGCACTGGGAAACCTGCAGGTCGGGGTGGGTCTGCAATTTCGACCAGGTCTCGCCCCCATCGGTACTTCGTGCCAGTTGCCGCCCGTCGTAACGTGACCTCTCATTATAAAGCAGTGAGCCGTCCTTTAGCTCAGTTACCCGGGCCTCGCAGGAAATCTTACGCGGATCATTTTCCAGGAGCTGGTTAAAGCGCCAGGTATCTCCATGGTCATCGCTGAGCCAGACACCGATGATTTTCTGGTTTTCAACCCCGTTTTCATGCGCTCGCATTCCCCCGGGAATGATCAGCCTGCCGGCGTATGGGCCAAGCGTTAGCTGTCTTCCCTCGGAGGAGCCGTAGTGCGGCATATCGTTGCTTTTCTCTTTGGGGACCTCTTCCGGTTTACTCCAGGTGTCTCCCCCGTCGTCGCTGTAAATGACATATTGCCTGGAGAAATCCTCGCCGGCGTCAAGCTGCTGCTGTATGACCGGCATGGATGCATCCAGTCCCCTTCCCTCAACCAGGCTGTAATCCCAGCGGTACACCATGTACTTGACAATGATACGGTCGGTTTCTGCATCATAGACCATGCCATGGCTCTGGAAGGAGAAATTTCCGTGATCCGCGGCCAGGATGGGATCGGACCAGCTCTTACCCCCGTCATCCGAATACCTTACAACATAATCCTGACCCGACCGTTCCGGCCATCCAAGCTTATTGCCGGCATGCACCCCAACTACCAACCTGCCTGAATTGGTTTTTATGACAACCGGTTCACGGTA
>CAYWGP010000248.1:0-3336 GCA_964458155.1 uncultured Bacteroides sp. | reverse complement strand
AATTTTCCCATACTAATATCTGGTTTGTAAAAACAGAAACTAATTTTTTTGATAAGTCAATCGGGCGTACAGTTGGCGTATAACATTTACTTTTGGTTGGGTTCACTTACTTTTACTTGGATTCAAAAAGTTTGTAACTCTTTGAAAGGAATATGATTAAGGATAAACAAGAGTAGGGAGAATTGACTAAATCCATCCGCTACCGACCTCAATATATGACATAAACCCGCTGACATTCAGCGGGTTTTGTTTTTATGAGCTTAAATAAATAGCTCAGAAGAACTCAGCCTAGATTCAGGCTGCTGGCTCTTTCATCCTAATTGCTCCAGAGCAAAATAACTACAATCAGAAAGCCCAAAGTAATTGTCCAGATAGCCAGAGTTTTCCGGCTTGCTTTTTTCGCTTTATTTGCTTCCCACCAGCTACGTGGACTTACTCCCTGCAACAGGAATGTGGTTATTCCTGCAAGATTAATGCAAATGATATTGGTCAGGAACACAAGAAATGCGCCCATGGCTAGATTGTATTCGCCGCTTCCCATGAGTAAACCAAATACGGTCAAAGGAGGCAACAATGCAACGGCTACCATAACACCAATAACCACTGCTGGCGCACCTGTGGTAAATGCAAGAACACCCGCGGCCCCTGAAGCCAGGGCAAGCAGAATATCAGGTATTCCGGCCTGAGTACGGGAGGTAATTTCAGGAATGCCGGGATCCACGGTAAAGAAAAAGCCAATCAGGGCTGATAAGAAAATAACCAGTGAAAATCCGGCAATCGTAGCCTTGAGGGCATCATTCCTTAACTTATTGTCCCCCAGGGTAGCGGAAAGGGCCAGGGCAACACTGGGCCCTAAAAAAGGGGCAATAACCATGGCTCCAATGATAACGGCCACATTGTTCTTCATCAGACCAATGGCAGCTACTATGGTGGAAAGTACTACAAATATCAGGTAGATACTCGACATTTTGGTACTCCCCACTATATCGGCATACAATTCTTCCCTGCTGATCCTCATGGATTTCTTTTGCTTCGTCTTTACCTCTGGCTCCGGCTCAGGTTTTTCTTCTTCCTTCTTTCTCGGCAGGGATGCCTCCACAGGTAACACGATGAGCTTGAAATTTTCAGTGTGGCCGAATCTTCTTTCGAAATTGTCCATCAGGTTCTCTGTCTGGCTGGAATCTACGAGCATACTGATCACAACATTTGTTGAATTGGATTCTTCCAACCAGTAAAAAACACTCTCATCAGCTTCCAGTATTTCCAGTGCTGGATCCTTAAACTCTTCACGTAGAATGATTTTGATTACACGCTCTTGCATAAAAAACTAATCAGTTGTGTATTGCAATTTGGCGAATATTATGTAGGATTTACGTTGAATTGTTCAATCATTCCAATATAAATACAAGACGAGTTACAATCCCGTGGTTAAAGCCCGATTCACTGAAGCGGTCAAGTGTGGAATACCTGTAATTAATATTTAACTGAATGGCCTGGATGGGGGTCCAATTCAAGCCCAGAGAAAGTGTATTCATTTCACCACCATCGATAGCCTGGTCCGTAAGATCGATTGATGACCATCGGCAGTATACCTCCAATTCACCCCAACCCCCTGAATTAATTCCATTGGCAACATTTACCCGTTTAAAAGTCCCACTCCGTTTATTATACTGACGCAATTCCCCGGTCAATACATAAGAAGCAAGCACATTGTAACCATTAAAACCGGGATCGTTGAAGGTAGAAGAGCTGACATTGGATTGGATATACTCACTCATGAGAATGAAAGGTCCTTTTCGCCATGCCATTTCCAGGCCATAGTGAAAAGTAGATGTAGCATCATCAATCAGGTCCGTATCAACCGAAACCGGCCCGCTGAATATCTCCGTTTTTGTTTTGTAGCGGATTCCTCCTGCCGCATTAGAATAACGACCCGCTACTCCAACATGCAGGAGATTACTTTCATCCTCAGATATATAAGGCAAACCTGTAATTCGACCAGTGATTACCGTAGGATTGTTTGAAAAGGATTGATCCGTTTCAAACCAGTTATTAAATACTCCGGCAGCCCAGGTCATTCGCTCCTTCAGGAAGGCGTTGCTGATAACAGTCCCAAAATTTCTGGCGGGTAAAAGGCCGTCTGCTACGGAAGCACGCTCCTGCTGAGCGGGCTCGAATATCATGCTTGACAATCTTGAAATTGAAAAAGTTTCCTTTGTTTTACCCAGACTCAATGTAGCCGATCCGATAGGAATACCCACTCTGTAATCATATAAAACAAACTCGTCCAAATCGCCCTGCTCAAAACCCCGTTCAAAAGCGCGTGTACCAAATGAAAAAACATAAGTCCAGGGCTTCTTGAAGTTGAATGTGCCACCCAAACCCGCACGAAATGCGCGAATTGAACCACCTTCATATTGGTTGAGATCTCCCACTTGTTCTTCGTTACTATCGTCTTGTGCCAACCAGCGTGTATTTTCCATCAGGATTGCGCCCCCCAAAACTCCTGTAATTGGCTTTGTCCTGAACACATTCCATTTACGTTTATTTTGATAGGATAATGGCAAAGCCATAGCCGGTGGCGCATACGATCTCCAGTTACGAATTTGCTCATCAGGATCCACATCTATTCGTACCAGTTTATTAAGCACAAGCTCTCCTTTGGAAACAGCAAATACTGCATGGGCTCTGGTATCGAGCATCACATCATCATTGGTTCGTGGGTCCTGATTCAGGATAATGAATCCTGCAAGGTTTCCCAATTCAAGTTTTCCCAGAATGTATCCCCCATTGGCATCAAACGCAATATCCGCCTTGGTCAGGGCGATTTTGTCCTGAGTCACCAGTTCAAGTTTCATTCCCTTCATGAGAATGTTGACCACCACGTCCCCGGTTTTTCCGGTCTGATCAATTACCGTGACATTGCGTATGAGAATCCTGTCAAAATCATTCAACAGGTTTTGAGCATGTCCCCAGACAGTGAACATCAACAGAACAGCTGTGAAAAGAAGCCTGAACATAAGGTCTTTATACTGAGATATTAGTCAACCAGGGTAATTTCACCCGGTTGCCAGGTTTTATCGAACCAGGGTTCAGTCGGATCATAGAGCCTTAAGAGGCAAAACCAGCCTTTCCCGGGAACTGTTTGGATCCAGTTCGCATCCATACCTTCAGGAGCTGTTGGGCCGAAATAGAGATCAACTGATCCATCTTCGTTTGTAATGACCTTATCTTTGTCGCGCACACTATTATAGCTGGGGAAAGGCTGGTTGGTTTGCAGCATAGAACGGGTCTGTGGATCATAGACACAAATAGAGATGAAACGATTTGCAGGCG
>CAYWGP010000247.1:0-28059 GCA_964458155.1 uncultured Bacteroides sp. | reverse complement strand
AAATGCTTATACCGACTGTTCTGCCCTGTTTAAGGGTTTTCTGTAACCCCCTATTCGCACTGAAATCCTAGGAACAGAGTCTTTTCAGGTCATATTTCGCCATATAAGATTCGAAGTGCAGTAATAGTTTAGATTAATTGTTTAAAATGCTGGATTTAAGCAATATAAACATAATATATTACAGTTTATAAGCACCTGGGGGAGCTTATTGAGTCAATATATTGAAGTTAGATACAGGTAAGTCCTGTAAATTGCTGGTTAAATGAATATTAACCCACACTTCTTACGATTTGAAAGTGAGTGCTTTTCTGTTGACATTTGTAATCAGTAATTTGCCTATATTTTGTATCATTTTGTATAAATTATAACTGATTTTGCCTGGTTACAATTGTAATCGTCTTAATATTGGTTACATTTGTTAACTATTTATCAGCTTCTTTTGCTTTTTGATTTAAGTTGAGTTAGCAGTACAATTTTGAGACAACTCCATTCTAAAAGCACCCCTGGGAAGGATCATAAAAGTTTAAACACATATTTTCGGCGATTCTCCGATTCGAGAAGATCCTCCCTCCTCCCCTTTGTAAAGACACAGCTACAAATATTTTTATGTACATAAACTGAGCTATGCCTGTTCTCAGTAAAATAAATACGGCCCGAGGGTCATGATGCTTTGAAATATGGCCTTCTGAAAGACTTAAGAAGATGGAGCATATGATGTTTTACCTTGAAATAGAGGAAGATAGTAAGCATGCACAGCGAATAATGCAATTCACAATCTAGCTTAAAACAGCTTGTTTTCTAAGAATTCTTGTCCAACTCACCCTCCGAACGGGCAACAATGGAGGAAACGGTAGAATCGCCGGTAATATTTACCACGGTCCTCAGCATGTCCAGGGGCCGGTCCACACCCAGGATCAGGGCAAGTCCCTCCACGGGTAGTCCAACCGAATTGAGAACAATGATCAGCATCACGATGCTGCCGCTGGGAATTCCGGGCGATCCTATGGATGCCAGGTGGCCGTAAGCACAATGGTCAGTTGCTGTAGCAGGGTCAGGTCAATCCCAAAGACCTGCGCAATAAATACAGCCGCGATAGCCTGGTAACAACTGGTTCCATCCATGTTGATGGTCACCCCCACAGGAAGTACGAAATTGGCGATGGGTTTGGATACACCCAGTTCGTTGATCACCTGCTTCAATGTTACAGGCAGGGTTGCAGCACTTGAACTGGTGGTAAAGGCCACAAGCTGTGCAGGCAGGACTGCCTTCATAAAAGCAGGGATCCTGATCCCGGTAAAAATCCGCATCATGACAGGGTATAGTCCGAGGATCAGCAGGAAGAGTGCCACAATGACTGTGATCATATACATCCCCAGTGCGGTGAAAATATCTGCATCGCCCGAAAAGTCTACTACCAGTGCAGCCATCAGTGCAAAAACACCGATGGGTGCAAAACGCATAATTATATCCACAATCTTTAGAATCACATCATTCAGGCCATCAAAAAAATCCTTGACTACCTGGGTCTTCTCTCCAGGCATAAGAACGAGGGCTATACTGAATAATATGGCGAAGAAGATGATTTGAAGCATTTTTGAGTTATCCCCGGCTGCTCTGAAAAAGTTCTCGGGGATCATATCTTCAAAGAAGAAGAGCGGGGATTTTTTTTCAAGCTCCCGGGCCGACTCTGACCGGAACTCCACCTGTCCACCGAACTGCTCCCTGTACTCTTCCTGCTTTTCATCGGGGAACACATCGCCTGGCTTGAAAATATTGACCATGGCAAGGCCCACCGTTGTAGCAAAAACAGTGGTGATTATGTAGATGACTATGGTCTTGTATCCTATCCTGGAGAGTTTGGTGATATCGGTCAGACTGGAAATGCCCTTCACAAGGGAGACAAAAATAAGCGGGACAGCAATCAGCTTGAGGAGTTTCAGGAATATGGTTCCCCAGGGTTTAATCCAGTCGGTGGTAAACATTTCCCATTCTGCCCATACCGAGACCAGTCCCCAGAGGATTCCCAGTCCCATTCCAATAAAAATCTTTGCCCAGAGCGGAAGTTTTTTCAGCATAATAATCCCCAATAATAATTAAAATCTATTTCAATGCATTATATAATACCTCGATCGGATGCAAGGCCTGCCGGCCTGTCCCGTCAACAATCTGGTGTCTGCAACTGGTCCCGGGTGCTACTACAATTGTATCTGTATCTGCTTCACGGACAGCAGGAAACAAAACCAGCTCTCCCACTTTCATGGAGAGTTCATAATGCTCCTTCTCATAGCCAAAAGATCCAGCCATCCCACAGCATCCCGAAGGAATCTCCTCCACACTGTAGTTTTCGGGAATCGAAAGCACCCGCCTCGTTGGCGCCGTGCTGGAAATGGCTTTTTGCTGACAATGTCCATGCAGCTTTATCCTGGCCTTCTCCGGGGTAAAGACAGAACTGTCAAACAGCTTCTGCTCAAATGCCCTGTCAATATACTCTTCCATGGTGTAGCAATGTTCAGAAAGTGTTTTGGCCCGTTCACTCAATTCCTTTCCCACCAGTTCGGGAAATTCATCCCTGAATCCCAGGATGGCCGAGGGCTCTATACCCACCAGGGGTCGAACATTAGAAACCAACTCACTTAAGATCTCCACATTTTCTCTGGCAATATGCCTTGCCTTCTTCAGAAGACCTTTGGAAATATAGGTTCGGCCACTTTCGGGGTGCTTCACAATAATTACCCTGATACCCAATTGGTTAAGCAATCTTATACTGGTGATTCCCAGACTGGTGTCATTGAAATTACTAAACTCATCCACATACAGAAGCACTTCCGGGGCATTAGCCGGCAATGGAGTATTGAGATTTTCCAGATGTCTTCCAGCCCATTTCCGCAGAGTCATTGTTCCAAGTTCAGGAATACTCCTCCGGGTGGAAAATCCCAGCATTCGCTTGAGCAGGGAAGATGTCAGCTTACTTGTTGCAAACCAGTTAAATACTGAGGGTACTAAAATCCCCAGCCTGTTAATCCGGGAGATATTGGCAATCAAAAGTGTCCGGATGGGAACCCGGTGATGTTCATACCAGTGCTGCATGAACTCGGCCTTAATCTTAGCCATATCCACACTGGAGGGACACTCCGATTTACATGCCTTGCACGAAAGGCAGAGATCCAGAACCTTATAAATATCCTTCTGGTCAAATGGCCTGCGCACATCGCTACGGGACAGAAGTTCACGCAGCACGTTGGCCCTGGCGCGGGTGGTGGCCATCTCATCCCTGGTGGCCATGTAACTGGGACACATGGTCCCCCCGGTCAGCTCAGTCTTCCTGCAATCGCCTGAACCATTGCACTTTTCGATAAGCTGCATCAATCCACCTTCCCGGGAATAGTCGAAATAGGTATGGAAGTCGGGCGACTGATGTCCTGCCTCATAGCGCAGGTAAGAATTCATGGGAGGGGTATCCGTAATTTTGCCCTTATTGAATACTCCATCCGGATCAAAAAGCTGCTTGACTCTTTTGATCAGTTCAAAATTCCGCTCCCCAACCATTAATGGGATAAACTCTCCGCGCAGGCGGCCATCACCATGCTCCCCGCTGAGTGAGCCCCGGTATTTTTTTACCAGCAGGGCGCTCTCAAGGGCAATGTCATGGAAGAGTTGAATATCCGCTGCATCTTTGAGGTTCAGAATGGGACGAAGGTGGAGTTCCCCCACTGAAATATGGGCATGGTAAACACAGTTAAGATTATGTTTTTCAAGTAGTTGATTAAATTCTGTGATGTAATCTTCCAGCACTTCGACCTGGACACTGGTATCTTCAATAACCGATACCGGCCTGCCATCTCCGGGGATGTTGGAAAGAACCCCTAAACCAGCCTTACGAAGAGCCCAGACCTTAAGAATATCACCACCCCGTACCACCGGGAAGTGGGTTCCCATTCCGGCTGCCCTCATCTCCTTCTCCATGGTCTCAATCCGCTGCTCTAATACCGATTCGTCGCTGTCAACCAGCTCCACCATCAGTACGGCACCGGGATTGCCCGAAAGAAAGAAACGGTTCTTTCGCTGGTTCAGGTTCCCCTTAGTACAATCAAGAATGGTTTTATCCATCAGCTCAACCGCAGTGGGCGCATGTTTAAGGGCATGAAGGTTGCCCCTGATGGCATCCATGACAGAATTAAAATGTATGGGAATCAGAGCTTTATATGGAGGCGGCAAAGGGACCAGGTTTAATTTTGCTTCAGTAATAAACAGCAGGGTTCCTTCCGATCCGGCAAGCAATTTACAGAGGTTAAAATCCGAATACCTGCCCTTTTTTTTCCGAAACGGGGGAGTCTCCAGCAGCTCATCCAGGGCATAGCCGGTATTGCGTCTCAGCACCCTTGGATCGGGGAAGCCGGATACAATTTCTTTCTGATTGTCGGGATCTCTGAGAATGGCATTAAGTCCCCTGTAAATATCACCTTCAAGCCCCTCTTTATTAAGTGCTTTACTAAATTCTGTACTATTCATGGGGCCAAATTCAGCCACAGAAGCATCACTCAGAACGGCTCTCACAGAAATAGTGTGATCACGGGTGGTACCATGCACAAGCGAGCGCAAACCACAGGAGTTGTTCCCAATCATTCCACCGATCATGCTGCGGTTGGAAGTGGAGGTTTCCGGACTAAAAAAAAGGCCTGTGGATGCAAGGGCCATGTTCAGCTCATCCAGGATAACTCCCGGTTCAACCCTTACCCATCGCTCCTTTTCATTGATTTCCAGGATCCTGGTCATATGCCTGGACATATCCACTACAATCCCACTGCCCACTACCTGACCGGCCAGGGAGGTTCCCGCTGTCCTGGGTATCAGGGTAATCCCTTTTTCGCTGGCAAAGCGAGCCAGTTCCCGAATATCTGCTTCATGTTTCGGGTAAACAACTGCCATGGGAAGTTCTTTATAATCAGAGGCATCCGTGGCATACATAAGCAGCCTGAGGCGATCGGTGAATAGCTCACCATCGATCCTTGCCTTCAGGCGATCAAGTTTTGGGGGCTCTATTTGAATGGATCCTTTTATAATCCAACAAATATAGCAGATTCTTCATACCTGTAAAGGAAAAATCAATCAGGCACTACGATAGTCTGTGCTCTCAAAAATTTTATCGGCCGATCCGGCAATAAATGCACTGAAAAGTATTCCGGCTGCATTGCGATAACGCCTGGCAAATTCATAGTAACATCCCGGGATAACATGGTTTCCATCGCTGAACCGAACCTCCACCTGGTCGGCCAGGGTGCTTGACTGTTCGAGCATCTGCCCGGGAGTTCCCTTGATCTCGCCACCGGAGCTATTCAGCTGATAACCATATTCTTTAAGAAAAGAGTTTACCTCTTCAATCCCGTCAAACTTCTTCAGATAATTAATGCTTACTGTAAAGTGGTTGGCCCTGTATCCAAAGGCATACATCCAGGCAGCATATTCAGATTCTTCTCTCAGCCGCATGTATACTTCGTGGCTGATGGAAGGAAAAATACTCCCCTGGAGAATCAGATCCGGTGATGACAGCACTTCCGGCGAAACGGCATCCAGTTGTTCCCTGATGGTGTTCTGAAGTTCATCCGAAAACTGATCCAGGATCAGCTCGCTGATAAAAACCCTGGGTGATTCGGGATTACCGGGTAATTCATAGTGCCTTGCTCTTAATTTCTTCACCGGGAAAATGTACTCCCCCGCCGGCTGATAACCGGCCTCTGTGAACGGACGAGCAATTACGTCAATATTGACTCTGGGATCATCAAAAGTGCGAAAGGCCACATGATCGTTGACCACTCTTTCACCAGCATCTGTGAAGAGCTTATGGATTTGTCCTGCACCAGGATTCTCGCCTGCATATTGTTCCCAGAGCTCTTCAAAAATAGATTCAGTTTTCATGTTCTTGCAGTTTTATTCTATAATAACCAAGCAAAGGCAAAAGTGTTGAAAAAGATACTTTTGGGAGATTACACTTAGCTTTTTTTAGTTAACTTTACACTTTCCAATAATGAAACTCAAATTACTGATAATCAATGGATTTAATTAATAGAATTAGAGAAGCGGCCCGCCAGGACTGTCAGCGGATCGTACTTCCGGAAGGAAATGAAGAGAGAACCATAATGGCAGCAGATGCCATCATCAGGGAAAGACTCTGTTATATCTACATCATTGCCGATCCGGAAGAACTGGAAAAGAAAGTGAAACAGTATGGATTGAAGAATATCGAAAAAGCTACGGTGATCAATCCCAAGGACCATCCCAAAAAACAGGCTTATACCGAACTCCTCTATGAAATCAGGAAAGAAAAGGGAATGACCATGAAAGAGGCAGCCAGGCTGGTTGAAGACCCTCTCTACCTGGGGACCCTGATGATAAAAGCAGATGATGCTGATGGTGAAGTGGCCGGAGCAGCCAATTCTACGAGTGACGTACTGCGTCCTGCTTTTCAAATCGTAAAGACCATGCCCGGAATCAGCATTGTTTCAGGAGCTTTTATAATGATCCTGAATGACCACTCATTCGGAGAAGATGGTGTGCTGGTTTTTGCCGACGGTGCCGTTCATCCCGATCCAGACGAAAAACAGCTGGCAGAAATAGCAGTGGCTACAGCCTCCACTACCCGATCCATTCTTGGTTTTGAACCCCGTATTGCCATGATCAGTTTTTCCACCAAAGGAAGTGCCAGCCACCCCATGGTCGACAAGGTGGCCAATGCAACCAAACTGGCAAGAGAGATGGATCCCACCCTTTTAATTGGCGGAGAGATGCAGGCTGACGCAGCACTGGTGGAAGCCATTGCTGCCAGTAAAGCGCCGGACAGCCCCATCCAGGGCAATGCCAACGTGCTGATATTCCCCGACTTAAATGTAGGGAATACTGCTTATAAACTGGTTCAGCGTCTTGCCAAGGCAGAGGCCGTAGGTCCGGTGCTACAGGGAATGGCAGCACCAATCAATGATCTTTCCAGGGGATGTTCAGTAAGCGACATTGTCAACCTGGTGGCTATTACTGCCAATCAGGCTGCAGGGTTGAAGAAACAGAAGTAAATATAGATTCACTGAATTAAACGAACATATTTTCATGATTATTTTAGTATTAAACTGCGGAAGTTCCTCTATCAAGTACCAGCTGTTCAATATGGCTGATGATATGGAGGTGATAGCAAAAGGAATGGTGGAACGGATCGGGTTTACCGATGCAGTGATTTCACATAAACCTGCAGGCAAGAGCAAGTACAAGCAAATTTTGCCCATCATGGACCACACCACAGGTATCAATTTGGTGATGGCTGCCCTGGTTGACGAAGAGCATGGTGTTCTAAAGAGTGTTGAGGAGATTGCAGCCGTTGGTCATCGTGTGGTACAGGGGGGAGAGAAATATAAGGAAAGCGTACTGATAACCAAGGAGGTAATCCAGGATATTGAAGCTTGTGTTGACCTTGCGCCCCTGCATAATCCGGCCAACCTGAAGGGTATAATCTCCATCGACACACTAATGCCTGGAATTCCCCAGATTGCCGTTTTTGACACATCCTTTCACCAGAGCATGCCACCCCATGCATACATGTATGCCATCCCCAGGGAATATTATGAGAAATACGGAGTAAGGAAATACGGCTACCACGGTACCAGCCATAAATATGTCTATAAAAGAGCCAGTCAGATCCTTAACAGGGATACCAGGGATATGAAAGTGGTCTCATGCCACCTTGGAAACGGGGCCTCGGTTACCGCCGTTGAGCATGGAAAATCCATGGATACATCCATGGGCTTCACTCCCGTGGACGGATTGATTATGGGAACCCGCACAGGGGACATTGACCCGGGGGTACTGCTTTTCCTGGCCGATAAGGAGCATCTCAGCCTGAAGGGAGTAAGCAATATGATTAACAAGCGCAGTGGAATGATGGGGATTTCGGAGATTTCGTCAGATATGCGCGATCTTGAACTTGCCTACTACGAAGGGAATGAGCGTGCCAACCTGGCGCTGACCATGTATGCATACAGGGTTAAGAAATTTATCGGCGCCTATGCAGCCATTATGAATGGTCTGGACCTGGTGATTTTTACAGGAGGTATCGGGGAGAACGATTTTAATATCCGCCGCATGATCCTTCAGAATATGGAATACCTGGGACTGGATTTTGATGAACCCGGAAACCATGGTGTGAAGGGAGAAGACAAACTCATTTCCAAACCCGATTCAAGGGTGAAGGCCATGGTGATAAGAACCAATGAAGAGCTGGTGATCGCTATGGATACCTACAAAATTCTTGAAAAGTGCTTCTAAGAAATCAAATGTGTTGAATATCATAGGAGAATGCCCGGTACAAACCGGGTATTTCTCTTTCTTTGTGCTGGATTAACGAATATGTATATGCTTACAGAACTTGCCCAGTTGCGCGATTTACTGGATAGAAGCCACAAACCAAGAAAACTGGTACTGGCCGCCTCCGAAGATGCCCACTCACTCAATGCCATTTTCAATGCTGCTGCAGAAGATATTGTTCGTCCCATACTGGTAGGAGACCGGGAGAAAACCTTTGGAATGGCAGAGATTCTGAACCTGGATATCAGCAAGTTCGAATTTGTGGAGGCAGCTAACCCCATTGAAGCTATAATTATGTCCGTGAAAATGGTTCACGACAAAAAGGCCGATGTACTGATGAAAGGTAAAGTCGGCACCTCCGAAATGCTTCGTTGCGTCCTGAATAAGGAATATGGACTTCGTACCGGAAACCTCCTCTCCCACTTTGCCTATTTTGAAGTGGAGACCTATCACAAACTGATTGCAGTCACCGATGTGGCCATGAACATAGCACCAAACCTGACTGAAAAGATAGGGATACTGAATAACTCGGTCAAGATTCTGAACAACCTGGGCATTGCGAAACCCAAGGTAGCTGTTCTGGGAGCAGTTGAGAAGGTCAATACAGAGATGGGAGCCACCCTGGATGCGGCCCTGCTTTCCAAGATGAATCAGCGTGACCAGATCCTGAACTGCATTGTGGACGGACCCCTGGCTTTTGATAATGCGGTTTCGTTCGAAAGTGCCAAACACAAAGAAATAAAAAGTGATGTGGCCGGTGATACCGACTTACTGCTTATGCCTGATATTGAAGTGGGCAACGTTCTTTATAAATCACTGGTTTTCTTTGCAAAGGCCAAAGTAGCCTCCATGATTGTAGGTGCTTCGGCTCCTATTGTACTTACCTCCAGATCCGATTCTGAGCAGGCAAAATTCGATTCCATCCTTCTGGCCGCAGTGGCGGCAGAAAATGGCGGGAAAAGCTGATAATCGGGCTAAAAACAGGCTTATAATGGATGCAAACTACATACTCGTTATTAATCCGGGAGCTACCTCGACGAAAATTGCCGTCTACGTGGATAACAGATCGGTATTTCTGAAAACCATTCGTCATGAGTGCGGCGACCTGGAAGCCTTCAGCCAGACAAGTGATCAACTGGACTACAGACTTGAACTGGTGCTAAATGAAGTGGAGGCAAATCACATACCCTTCGACAGTGTGGGTGTTATTATTGCAAGGGGCGGACTGATCCATCCCATCGAGTCGGGTGTATATGAAGTGAACCAGGAGATGATAGCTGACCTGGAAAACGGAGTTATGGGGGATCATGCAAGCAACCTGGGTGGATTGATTGCTCAGAAATTACTTCAGAAATTCCCAAAGGCCGGGGCCTACATTGCCGATCCGGTGGTTGTGGATGAGATGCAGGATGTGGCCCGTATCAGCGGTCACCCCGAATTTGAACGGAAATCCATCTTCCATGCACTGAATCAGAAAAGTGTGGCCCGCACCTATGCCCATTCCAGGGGAGTGGAATATGAGGATCTGAACCTGGTGGTGGCCCACCTGGGAAGTGGTATCTCTGTAGGTGCTCATCAAAAAGGCCGGGTCATAGATGTGAACAATGCTCTGGATGGAGAGGGACCCTTTGGACCGGAGAGATCAGGTACCCTGCCTGCCGGGGCCCTTGCCAGGTATTGCATGGAGCAGAATGTCACATGGGCCGGGGTAAAAAAAATGCTGACAGGTGAAGGAGGATTATATGCCTATGTGGGACATAAAGATGCCCAGAAGATCGAAAAAGAGGCCCGGGAGGGAAACGCCGAAGCCATACTACTGCAAAATGCCATGGCCTACCAGATAAGCAAGGAGATTGGAGCCATGGCTACTGTATTGGGAGGGGAAGTCGATGCCATCCTGATCACCGGTGGCATTGCCCATAATCCTGATCTCACCGCAGAGGTAAAAAGGCGTGTTGACTTTATTGCCCCTGTACTTATTTTCCCGGGAGAAGATGAGATGAGAGCCCTGGCGCAGAATGGATCACTGCTACTCAGTGGGAAAATCAAGGCCCGGAAGTATAGTGTGAAAAAGGAGAGCTAATGAAAAAGGTCTTTATTGTGCTGTTGTTTGCGGGCCTGAGCTTTTCTATGCTGGCTCAGCAGGAGGAGGAGGAGGACTCAAGGAAAGGAAGAATTTTCCTGATTCCGGAGATATGGCTGTCCTTTGGGAGCAGTACCTACATAGATGTTGCCCCATTGTTGGGATACCACATATTTGACCGGCTTGTGGTTGGGCTTGGACCACATTACATCTACCAGTCGGTGAGTGCTACCCCATATGCTCCTGCCTATCAGACCCATTCATTCGGAGTCAAAGGTTTTACCCGCTTCTCCTTAATCACAAATGCGGAAAAATGGCTGCCAATCAAGCTTTTCAGCGAGTTGTACGTTCAGGGGGAATATGAGGGCTTAAGTATGGAAAATGAGTATTATGTCCCCCCCTATACCGAAGAAGGGCGAACCATGTACCATGGATTCCTTGTAGGTGGAGGAGTTGCTCAGCGCGTAGGAATGTACAACACGATCACCTTCACCATACTCTGGGATTTTACTGAATCATATTTATCACCCTACTCCAATCCTGTATTCAGGATTGGATTTAATGCCTTTTTATGATGGAACATTTTGATTCGAACGGACTGGTTATTGTAGGGTCCCTGATTATCATTATCTCCTACCTCTTTAACCTGATAGCAAAGCGCTACAGCATTCCCAGTGTACTCCTTCTGATTGTCCTGGGCGTGATCCTGAAGGGACTGGTGTCGGCCACGGGCATGGAAGCTCCGGATATGACCCCCATTCTGGAAGTGCTGGGAACCATCGGGCTGATTATGATTGTGCTGGAAGCTTCCCTGGATCTGGAGCTGGAAAGAGAGAAACGAAGGGTTATTTCAAGAGCCTTCTTCACTTCCCTGGTTACCCTCCTGCTTTCCGCTGCCCTTATTGGCGGGGTGATGTCCGTTTACTTAAAGGTAAACATGACCACCGGCCTTCTTTATGCCGTACCCCTCTCCATAATGAGTTCGGCCATAATTATCCCCAGTGTAGCCGCGCTCTCCGGCGATAAACGTGAATTCATGGTGTATGAAAGCACTTTCTCTGACATCCTGGGGATCATGCTCTTCTATTTTCTGATCAGCAGCATGAAGACAGAAAGCGTGGGTGAAATGGGGCTGGATGTATTGCTGAACCTGAGTCTGACCGTGCTGGTCTCGGTATTGGCCGGTTATCTCCTGATCTTTTTGTTTCAGAATATCCGCACCGAATTGAAGCTCTTTTTGCTAATCGCCGTACTGATCCTTCTCTATGGTATAAGCAAGATGTTCCATCTCTCCAGCCTGCTGATCATCCTGGTATTCGGACTTATGCTCTCCAACCGGAGAATCTTTTTTCCCGGAAAACTCCGAACCTTTCTGGATGAAAAACAAATGTCCGGCATCTTTGATAATTTTAAAATGATCACCCTGGAGTCTTCATTTGTGGTACGTACCTTCTTCTTTGTGATCTTTGGATTTACTATTGTCCTGGCCAGCCTGGCAAAACTGGAAGTGTGGCTGGTTAGCATCCTGGTGCTGGCCATCCTTTACGCAATACGTTTCGCCTGGTTCAGGCTGATAATCCGGAAAAACATTTATCCTGATATCTGGCTGGCCCCACGGGGACTGATCACCATTCTGCTTTTCTATTCCATCCCTGAAGAACTGAAGGTTCCCCAGTTCAATGAGGGCATTCTGCTGCTGGTAATCCTGGCCTCCAGTATAATTATGGCAGTCTCCATGATAAAGCACAGGAGAAGCCTGCAACAGGATGTTGGTTTGGAGTTTAATGAGGAATCAGATACTCCGCTGCTCACCGAAGATTCGAGACCACCTGAAGAGGGGATTGTTAATTAAATGCAAAATTTCCGGAGAGCCCCTGTTTCACTTTAAATTAAGAGAAATAATTGCTTTCTTTGCATCTTCAAAAAATAAGAGATCATGATTGCTGAAAAAAATAATGTTGTTTCCATCGTATATGAATTGCGTACAGGATCAAAAGAAGGTGAAGTTGTTGAATCACTGACCAGTGAAAATCCCCTGACATTCCTTTTTGGAACAGGCGGATTACTGCCCAAATTTGAGGAGCACCTCAGTGGCCTGACCAGTGGGGACAATTTTGAGTTCATGCTCAATAGTGAAGATGCATACGGTCCGGTGGTTGAGAATGCCATTGTCCATGTACCACAATCGGTATTCGAGGTAGATGGGAAAATCGATGAGAACCTGATGAAAATCGGGACCATGGTTCCCATGATGGACTCCGAAGGAAGGCGCCTGAACGGTAAAGTTATTGGACTGGAAGGGGATGCAGTGAAGATGGACTTCAACCACCCCATGGCCGGAAGTGATCTCTTTTTCAGAGGCGAGGTAACCGATGTACGCAGTGCCACCGATGAGGAGCTTTCACATGGTCATATACACAAGTCCGGTGGTTGTGGATGCAGTCCGGAAAACTGCGAAGACGACGACTGCAAGAGTGATGCCAATGGCGGTGGCAATGGAAGTTGTGGCTGCGGTTGCTAGTTCCTGCTTTTTACCAGAGAGTTTCAAAGGAGTCTGCATCTTTCCATGCGGGGAATTTCTTTCTGAAATTCCTTAGCTTTTCAAGATCAAGTTCACAGGTCATTATACCCGGACTGCTATCCATCCTGTGGATCTCATTCCCAATGGGATCAATGACACAGGACCCTCCGGCAGAAGCAACCCCGGTTCCATCGGATCCAACACGGTTACATCCCAGGAGATAGCTCTGATTTTCCATGGCACGGGCCCTGGTAAGGATTTCCCATACCTGGTGCCTGGAGGTGGGCCAGTTAGCCACATAGAGCATTAAATCATAATCGTTCCTGTTCCTGCTGAATACGGGAAAGCGCAGGTCGTAACAAATCTGAGGGAGAATCCGGAAGGATCCCAGGGAAAACAGCTTTCGCTCCTGCCCTGCTTTAAAATTCTCTTTCTCTCCGCCGGGACGAAAAAGGTGCCGTTTATCATAGCTATCCTCCACACCTTCCGGAGAGATCCAGAACAGGCGATTATATACCGGGCCAGTCCCTTCTCTGAAAATCAGGCTGCCGGTGACATAGCAATTTCTATTCCCGGCAAGTGACTTCATCCACTGAACTGCTTTCCCACTCTCATCTTCAGCATATTTTTCTGCCTGCATGGTAAATCCTGTTGAAAATGTTTCGGGCAATACCACCAGGTCTGTTCCGGACTCGACCTGTGCCAGCATTCCGTCCAGGAGTTCAAGATTGGCGTCAATATCTTCCCAGGCCATATCAGGCTGCACCAGGCAGACTTTTATTTGTTCTTTCATCGTCCTGTTCACTTAGCTTGAGCCTAAATGTAACATTTTTATACATTTATAAACTTATGCAGGCATCCATTAACTTAACGTTAATTTAATATTGAATCTGCTTAATAAATCTATTTTTGCTATGAACCTAACTATTACCTTTCATGGAGGCGTATTATATTCTGATCGTTGCAGTATTGTTTCTACTTGCCATTTCCGACCTTATTGTTGGAGTCAGCAATGATGCAGTTAACTTCCTTAATTCTGCCATTGGCTCAAAAGCGGCACCCTTTAAAATCATCCTGGCCATTGCAGCCGTCGGGGTTCTTGTGGGGGCCGTGTTCTCCAACGGTATGATGGAAGTTGCCAGGAAAGGTATCTTCAATCCGGAATTTTTCGCCTTCCAGGAGATCATGATCATTTTCCTGGCTGTTATGCTTACCGACATCCTGCTGCTGGATTTCTTTAATACCATTGGCCTGCCCACATCCACCACCGTCTCCATAGTTTTTGAGATCCTTGGATCGGCTGTAGCTGTGTCTATATATAAAGTTACCCGGTCGGTTGATGCAGTTCATAAGGTAAGTGATTTTATAAATGTGGAGAGCTCAGTCATGATAATTGTGGGGATTTTCCTCTCCGTGGTGATTGCCTTTACCGTTGGGATGATCATCCAGCGGATTGTGCGCCTGGCCTTCTCCTTCAATCTGAAAAGAACCGTAAAGTACTGGAACGGTATCTGGGGTGGCTTTGCCATCACAGCCATCCTCTACTTCCTGCTGATCAAAGGTGCCAAAGGTTCCACATTGATCTCGGCAGAAATGCTGGCCACCATCAAGGAACATACAATGAGAACTTTGTTATTCAGCTTTGTTGGTTTTACGGTACTCTTCCAGTTCCTGACTCTTTTTACCAGGATTAACGTAATGAAAATCACTGTATTGGTAGGGACTTTTGCGCTGGCCATGGCCTTTGCCGGCAATGACCTGGTAAATTTCATAGGGGTACCCCTGGCCGGATATGAATCATTCAAAGCATTTATGGCTTCAGGAGCAGGAGATCCGTCCGGATTTATGATGACCGCCCTGCAGGAAAAGGTAAATACGCCCATTTATTTCCTGATTGCTGCCGGAATGATTATGGTGCTGACCCTGCGTTTTTCTAAAAAGGCGAAATCCGTAACAGCCACAACCATTGACCTGAGTCGCCAGGGTGAGGGATCAGAGCGTTTTGCCTCGACCTCCCTTGCCAGGTTCCTGGTAAGGCGAGCAGTGGAAACCAGCAATGGGATTGCTAAAGTTGCACCTGCGTCTGTGACCAGGTTTGTACAGGACAGGTTTGATGCTGAAAAATACCAGGAGGAGAATCATGAAAAGATGGCCTTTGACCTTGTGCGTGCCTCTGTAAACCTGGTGGTTGCCAGTATCCTCATTGCCATTGGGACCTCTCTGAGACTCCCGCTCTCAACCACCTATGTTACCTTTATGGTTGCCATGGGAACTTCCCTGGCCGATGGAGCCTGGGGTAGAGAAAGTGCGGTCTACCGGATTACCGGGGTACTTACAGTTATTGGAGGCTGGTTCTTTACAGCCTTCAGTGCCTTCCTGGCTTCCTTTCTTATTGCATCGCTCATATTCTTCGGGAAACTTCCCGTGATACTAATACTGATAACGCTTTCCATATTCATCCTGATCAGAACCCATGCCTTCCATAAGAGAAAGGCCGAAAAGCAGGAACGGATCGATAGTGAAAAGATTAGCGCTTCCTACGAGGTGCTGAAATCCTGTGATGATGAAGTGAAAAGCTCCATTCTGAAGGTTTCCAAGATACTTTACCTGACCTATAACAACCTCCTCAAGGAAAATCACAAAGAGCTTAAAAGCCTGAGGAAAGAGGCCAAACGCCTTGGTAAAGAGGTAAGTGGAATCAGGGAAAATATTCCTGAAACCCTGCGAAAATTTGGAGAATCCGAGATGGAAAGCGGTCACCACTATGTACAGGTAGTAGCCTACATGAAAGAAATGAGCAACTCCCTGATGCATATCGTACAGCCTGCCTTCAATCACCTGGATAACAATCACCCGCTGGATAAAGAACAGATTGATATTCTAAAGGATTTCAATGAGAAGTCAGGTGAATTCTTTAATTTTCTTATCAATATTCTGAAGACAAGGAATTTCAGCGAATTACCTGAACTGGTTAAACGACGTGATGAGATGATTAATCTGGCAAATTCAATTTTGCTGAACCGGATAAAAATCCTGAAGAAAACCCAGAAGGGGGTAAAAATATCTGTCACCTATATGGAGATGCTTTCGGAGACCAAGAATCTCTTCCTGAGTGTGGTACACCTGGTGAAAGCAGAGTCGATCCTGCACGAAAGCATGAGACAAAATGGAGTCCAAATTAAGAGCTAGCGTGAAGTAGAGAGGCTGAAGGATCAGGAAACAAGATACTTGTAACCGATTCCCTTCACGGTATGAATGTATTTTTTGCCCAGTTTTTCGCGAAGTTTACGGATATGAACATCGATGGTCCTGTCACCTACCACGATGCTATTTCCCCAGACACGGTCGAAGATTTCTTCACGGGTGAAAACCTTCTCTGGTTTTGAAGTCAACAGGGAAAGCAGTTCAAACTCTTTCCTGGGCAGTGATATTTCTTTTCCCTTTTTCAAAACCAGGTAGCGTTCCTTATCAATCACCAGGTCACCGGAAACAATCTTTGTCTCGGTACCGGATTCTCCGTTTTCTATCCTCTCACTTCGCCTTTTCAGCAAGGCTTTCACCCTGCTTATAAGCACCTTGGGCTTGATTGGCTTGGTAATATAATCATCTCCCCCTGCCTCAAATCCTGCAATCTGGGAATAGTCCTCCCCCCGGGCTGTAAGAAATGCCACCAGGGTGTTCTCAATTTTTTTTGTGGATCTGATCTCCTTACAGGCAGCCAGACCATCCATCTCGGGCATCATCACATCCATCAGAACCAGGTCAGGCCTGAATTCTGATGTGATGCGAACCGCTTCCTTCCCATTGGATGCTGTACTGATGTGGAAGCCTTCATTCCGGAGGTTATAACTCAGAAATTCAAGGATGTCACTTTCGTCATCAACAAGTAAAATTTTATAGTCACTCCATTTCATCGGGACCGGATATTAATGGATTCAATTGGTTTTCTCAGGAGAGCCAGGGCCTGTCTGCATTATACCCGGTGTTCCTTTCGGACCAGGTCAAAAACGGTCTTCACAGGTGAGAAGCTCTCAACAGGTACTTCTACAAACAGAGTGAGCCAACCGGCCATGGAGCCGTTCCAAAGGCCGGGAAGTTCCTGGGCCTTGAGGGACTTTCCCCCCATGGATTTTTCTGAAATAAAGCCTGTATTATCATCCACGAAAGCAGCAAGGTTGAACTTATCCCCTTTGTAGTCGCGCAAACTGCAGACCAGATCCACCGGATTAAAATGGGTGGAACGGCTCAACAGTTCCGCTTTCACGGGATCCTCCAGGTCAATCTGAGAGGATTCTACAATCTGGAGGCTTATCTCGCCCGATTCGGATCGAACATAGAAGGGGCCTCCACCTGGTTCTCCCTCATTCCGAACCATTCCACAAACCCTGATGGGCCTGTTCAAGGTATCGTTCAGCCATTTTTTCATCTGGTTTACATCCCAGCTTTCCAGCATTTCAGGAATGGCTATACCCAATCGTTCATGCAGATAGCTTACCATGCTATCCAGTCGTGTTTTCTCCAGTTTATCCGTCCCGTTCAACTGATTGAGATAGTAAAAGATCTTGGAGCGCACCTCCAGCATAACCCCGCCAAGCACCTGTTTCTGCTTCACCCTTGCGTTCTTCAGGCGATCGGGAGCCACATTATCGATGTTGCTTACAAAGACAATATCTCCATCCAGGGCATCCAGGTTCCGTATCAGTGCCCCGTGTCCGCCAGGTCTGAATAAAAGGCTTCCATCCTCAAAGCGGAAGGGCTCATTATTGAGATCCACTGCGATGGTATCGGTTTCAGTTTTTTGAAAGGAAAAGGAGAGATCAATACTCACCCCGGTCTCCTGCTCTACTTTTGGTAAAATCCTGGCAGCTTCGGTCTGGAAGCCATCCAGGTGATCTGGCGATACGGTCAGGTGCATTCGTACTATTTCATCCCGGTTTCCGCAATACTTAACTGCCTCCCGTACATGTTCCTCAAAGGCCGTTCTGCGATCCCTTTCATCGTATTTATGGAACTTCAGGAGACCTTTGGGCAGATTCCCGTATGCCAGGCCATTCTCTCCAAGGAGGAGATTCAGAATCTCAGCAGGAGTATCCCCTCCAAGCTTTTCCAGGTCCTCATAGAAGGCATATTTTTCGAGCTTCATAAAGAATTTTCTGATCTCTTTGTTGTCCTCTACCCATTGCCATTGTTCCTTCCTGTCTTTTCCCTTCAGTTCATCCAGAGCTCCAAAAAGGGCTTTGAACATACGGGAAGCAGCTCCGGAGGCAGGAATAAAGCGGATGACCCTGAAATCAGGGGCATTATCCAGAAAAACATTTTTGAAATGTTCCTGCTCACCCTCGCTCAGAAGCATAATACCCATTCCGGGAGTGGCAGGCATGCTTATATCTGCAGGGGGAAATCCTTGTTGGAAATGCTTGATTTGCTGATTGATATCATCAATACTGATTCCTTTGTCACGGATCTGTTGAAGGTCTTTCTGTGTAAACATAAAAGAGGGTTTTTACTATAACACGCACAAAGATTAAATGTTTTATATGCTGATTGCCTGCTTTCCAGCTTTCAGTGCTTTGATATTAAGCTCCACTACCTCCTCACCCTTTCTGCCAAACAGCGTGTTCAGTGCTCCCTCAAGCCCCTCCTGGGAAATATCCAGATACTTCGAAGCAGCTCCCAGCATGACCATATTGGATACCTTCTGGGATCCCAGCTCCCTGGCAATGGAGGCGGCATTTATAATCACATGATTATCAATACGCCTGATCTCTTCATAGAGCTCGTCTTCAGCCGGATAATTATCGATGTTTACAAAAGCCTTGCTACTTGTCACCACCCATCCGTCTTTGGATAGAAAAGGAAGATAGCGAAGCGCTTCCATGGGCTCCACCGAGAGGATCATATCGCAATTACCCTCCGGGATCAGGTCTGAAGCAATGGGTGCATCCGAAATGCGCAGGTGGGATTGAACGGCACCCCCGCGCTGACTCATACCATGTACCTCTGCCTGCTTCAGGTAGAGTCCCGATTCCACAGCAGCCATACCAATCACAGCAGCAATGGAGAGAATTCCCTGTCCCCCTACACCTGCCAGTATTATATCACGTTTCATATCTTTTCACTTTAAGTAGTAAGACCTCAGGGATTTACAGGCTTTTCTGTCCTTATGCGGCGGGAGGCTGTCTGGATACACTCCCGCTGGGCAATGATGACAGAAACACCTTCGTAGGCCAGCTCATCGGCCACCATTTGTATATTCTCCCCGTGGTGTTTTCGAAGGGGATTCATTATCATGATATGCTCCTCCTCCACCCCGATCCCCCTGCATATTTCCTCAAGCCTGTTGGTGGCATGACTCTGCTGCCCGCCGGTCATCCCTGTGGTGGAGTTATCCGAAATAATAAGAGTAAGCGGAGTTTGTTCCACCACCGCATCCAGCAGTCCGGTCATCCCCGAGTGAGTAAAAGTGGAGTCGCCAATAACCGCCACGGCCGGGCGCAGTCCGGCATCGGAAGCCCCCTTGGCCATGGTCACCGATGCTCCCATATCCACACAGGAATTTATTGCATTGTAGGGAGGAAGTGCCCCCAGGGTATAACATCCGATATCTGAGAAGACCCGGCCCGGGCCATAAGCTTCCAGAGCCTCACCCAGTGCATTGTACATATCGATATGACTGCAGCCCTTGCAAAGGGCGGGTGGACGGTTCTTTACAATTTCGGGAACAGGCCTGATCTGCTCTGTATCAATATCAAGAGCCCTTTTCACAATTAGGGGATCCAGTTCACCATCCCTTGGAATAAGGCCATCCAGGCGTCCTCCGATATGGTAGTTATTCTCCAGCACCCCGCTAAGCGACTCTTCCAGCATCGGAGCCCCCTCTTCCAGCACCACCACCCGGTCCACCTGTTTAACAAATTCATTGAGCAGACCGGCTGGAACCGGGTACTGGGAAATTTTCAGCACAGGATGCTTCAATCCGGCCTCAATGGCCACTTCCTGGTAGTAGTTATAGGAAAGCCCGCATGCAATAATACCCCTGCTACGGTCCTCCCCTTCAATAATGCGGTTCAGGCCCGAGCTGAAGCTCTCCTCCTCCAGTTTCTCCTGGGTGGATAAGAGCAATTTATATCTTGCCCTGGCCAGGGCAGGCAGCAGGATGAATTGCTTCAGGTCCCCTGGAAGTTTCAGCTCATTTTCCTCCCGGAGCTCCGATTGTTTTACGGCCGAGCGTGAATGGGCCAGCCGGGTGGTGATCCGGAGCATAACAGGCAGGGCGAATTTCTCTGAAAGATCAAATCCATAGCGGGTCATTTCGTAGGCCTCCTGCTGGGTAGCAGGTTCCAGTACCGGGATCATGGCAAACTTCCCATAAAACCTGGAGTCCTGTTCATTCTGTGAAGAATGCATGGAAGGGTCATCGGCCACCACCACCAGCAGTCCCCCGTTCACCCCGGTCATCCCGGCATTTATAAACGCATCGGCCGCCACATTGAGACCCACATGCTTCATGCATACCATGGCCCTTTTGCCGGCATAGGACATACCCAATGCCGCTTCCATGGCTGTTTTTTCATTGGCCGACCACTGTGAGTGCACCTTCCGGTCACGGGCCGCCCTGGATTTCTGGATATATTCGGTGATTTCGGTGGAGGGGGTGCCCGGATAGGCATAAACCCCTGAAAGGCCGGCATCCAATGCTCCCTGGCCTATGGCTTCATCCCCTAGTAATACAAATTCCTTCATGAACAAGAGCTTTTGAGTAGCTCAAAATTATATAAAATATACAGGGGAATTAGCTATTCTAAAACATGATCATACAACAGGAAAATAGCCGGATCAGGAGGTGATGGTAATCACCAGGCGCCGCGATCCACCGTGATTCCTGAATTCACACAGGTAAATCCCCTGCCATGTTCCCAGGTTCAGATGGCCATTGCTTATGGGAATACTCACTGAACTTCCGATAATGGAAGCCTTCAGGTGGGCAGGCATATCATCTTCACCTTCAAAGATATGTGAATAGAGAGGATGGTTCTCCGGAACCAGGTGGTTTATGAACGCTTCGAAATCATGTCTAACCGATGGATCGGCATTCTCATTGAGTGTAAGACCTGCCGATGTGTGTTGGATAAGAACATGCATGATTCCCGCTTCGGGCAGTTCACCAGCAGCCTTTTCAACATGGCGGGTAATCAGGTGGAAGCCCCTGGGATAAGACGGCAGCTTAAGGGTATGCTGAGTGGTCATAGCTGAAGAAAAGTTAATAAATCACAAATTTACTTCTTAAATGGCGCGTTCTGCTCTATTTCCGCTGTTTTTTTATCTATTTTTGCCGCATGATAAAGGGGCCGGGCAGCTTATACATAAGGATTTTACTGGGATTAATTGTACTGATGGCATTCTCCTTCCAGGCTGAGGGTCAGCGCAGAAGAGATCAGGAGCAAAAGCTGGATGAAAACCTGGTACAGTTTTCGGGAATTGTCAGGGATCTTCAGCATCGTCCGCTTCCCTATGTGAATATTATCATCCTTTCTGAAAGAAGGGGAACCACATCCGACGACCGCGGCATGTTCTCCTTTGTGGTAAGATCCAATGACACCATCCTGTTCAGTCATATGGGCCATAAGGGAACCATCCATGTGATCCCCGATTCACTGGGGGGACAGCAGTATCCTGCTGATATCTTTATGGTTAGCGATACCTTCCAACTGGCCGAAGTGAGGATTTACCCATGGAAAACATATGCTGAATTTAAGGAGGCTTTCCTTGCACTGGATCTGCCCGATGACGATGAACAGAGGGCCTATTATAATATCGCCCTGATTAAGACCCAGATTAAGATGAACCGGGACGGGGCCACTCCCAACTCAAATATTGCCTTCCGCGAAGTAATGAATCAACAGTACAACCAGCTCTATTCACAAGGACAAACCCCCTACTACACCATTTTTGACCCCATTCGGTGGGCCAAGTTTTTCAAAGCCCTGAAAGCGGGTGATTTGAAGGAGGAGGATTAATAAGATTCTGCACAATTTTCCGGGCTTTTCATTAGTTAGTACTATATTCGGAAAATTTCTGTTTGTGAATATGCGCCTGCTATTTTTTTCTCTGATTATAATTGTCACAGCAGTGGCGAAGGGACAGGATAGCGGAGTTTTAAAAGGAATTGTAAGGGACAGCATTGGAGATCCGGTGGAATTTGCCAATGTAAGCCTTCAGGGAACCCAGGCAGGGACCATGACCAACCCGGACGGATCATATACCCTGGAAGTCCCGGCAGGGCGGTCCTATACGGTGATTATCTCCTGCGTGGGTTACCGGACGAAACAGTTTGGCGTCCGCCTCTCCGGGGATGAAAACAGAACCCAGGATATTTCTCTTGAAAGAGATGTGAGGGCCATCAATGAAGTATCGGTCAGCGCTCGCCAGGAAAGGGGAAGCACCTTTCAACGAATCGATGTGGAGGACCTTAACTATATGCCTACCACTGTCGGGCGGGTAGAAACCATTATTAAATCCCAGGCCGGGGTCAGCTCCAATAACGAGCTCAGCTCCCAGTATTCCGTACGGGGAGGTAATTTCGATGAAAACCTGGTCTATGTAAATGATGTGGAAATCTACAGGCCCTTCCTGGTGCGTTCCGGCCAGCAGGAAGGTTTAAGCTTTATTAATTCCGACCTGGTATCATCCATTAAATTCTCAGCAGGAGGCTATGATGCCAGGTATGGCGACAGGATGTCCTCTGCCCTTGACCTAACATACAAACACCCCCGCAGCTTCGCCGGATCCGCATCTGTCAGCCTTCTGGGTGCTTCTGCTCACGTGGAGGGAGCATCGAAGTCACAACGCTTTACCTATCTGGCCGGATACCGTTATAAAACCACCCAGTACCTGCTGAATACCCTGGATACCAGCGGCGATTATAAGCCCCAGTTTTCAGATTTACAGGCCCTGTTTACCTACCAGCTAAGTCGCACTCTGCAAGTCTCTTTCCTGGGACACTACTCTTCCAGTAAGTACCTGTTTATTCCACAAACCAGGGATACTGAATTCGGAACCAAAGATCTGCCCCTGAACCTGCGGATCTATTTTGAAGGCCAGGAGCTGGACCAGTTTGACACCTATACAGGAGCTTTATCGTTTAACTGGAAGCCGGTCAGGGGCCTGACCATGAAATTCATCGGATCTACATTCCGGACAAGCGAAGAGGAAACCTATGATATCCTGGGGCAATACTGGATCAATGAGCTTGACAATACCGTCGATTCGGATACCTACGGGGACTCCATTCTCAATTTAGGGGTTGGCACTCTGCTTTCACATGCCCGTAACTACCTGGATGCCTATGTGATATCTGCCAGTCACCTGGGTGAATACCGAAGCGATAATAATCATGTGCAATGGGGGCTCTCCTACCAGTACCAGGAATTCTATGATCGGATCAGCGAGTGGGAACTGATCGATTCGGCCGGCTATGTGATCCCCTATAACGGGGAGGAACTGGAACTGACCAGATCCACAAAAGCCGGTAATGATATCTCCTACGACCGGTTTACGGCCTTTATCCAGAATACAAAGGAGCTCAATGGAAAAAAAGCAGACTGGTTTATGAACGCCGGGATCAGGGGAACGCTCTGGAACTTCAACCAGACCTTCATGGCGAGTCCCCGTGCCACCATAAGTACCCAGCCTAACTGGAAACATGATATGAGCTTCCATATTTCGGCAGGATATTATTACCAGCCCCCCTTTTACAAAGAGATGCGCACGCCCGATGGGGAAATCAACAATGAAATTGAACCCCAGCGATCGATTCACCTGCTGGTAGGTGGCGATTATATTTTCAGCCTGTGGAACAGGCCCTTTAAGCTGACCGGTGAAGCCTACTATAAGTGGCTCAGCAACCTGATTCCCTATAAAATTGAGAATGTCAGAGTCTCCTATGCCGGTGAAAATATCGCCACAGGCTTTGCCAGGGGTATCGATTTTAAGCTGAATGGTGAATTTGTCCGGGGAGCTGAGTCCTGGTTTACCATGTCTTTCCTTCAAACCAGGGAAGATATTGACGGTGATTATATCCAGGTATGGAATGGGGAGGAATTTGTTACCGAAGAAGCCGGAGAATTTCCCATGCCCACCGACCAGATTTTCACCTTTGGTCTTTACTTTCAGGACTATTTCCCCAACCATCCAGGCTACAAAGTCCATCTTAACGCCTTTTACGGTACCGGACTTCCCCTGAGCAGTCCTGTTGAAGGCCAGTACTACACGGAGCTGCGCATGCGCCCTTACCGCAGGATCGATATTGGTTTCTCAAAGGTGATCAAACGGGAAACCGATATGTGGAGAGAGAAAAATCCCCTGCGCTTTTTTGAAAGCATATGGATCAGCGCAGAGATATTTAACCTGCTTGACATTGATAACGAATCATCCTATCTCTGGGTACGGACCATCTCCAACCAGGAAGGCATTCCCGGGATGTTTGGTATACCCAACTACCTGACAGGTCGCAGGTTCAATCTGAAACTCTCCGTCAGCTTCTAAGTCTGCTTACATTTTCCCTGTACCAGGAACTTGCTGATTTCCATGCGGGTCCGTTCCCTCTGCTCCCAGGCAGCCACATCGGATGGAAGCTTTGCAGGCTCGCCCTTGTAGCCGATGGCCAGAATGCTCATGGGTTCGTAGCGGGTGGGGATCACCAATACCTCCTTGGCTTTCTCCTCATCGTAACCACTCAACTGGTGTACCATCAGTCCCATGTCGGTGGCCTGAACCAGAAGATTCCCTACAGCCATACCTGTTTCGTAGAAGGCCAGCCTGTTGGTCCGGTTCTTATAGGTTGATATGACCTGGGCAAGGGGCATCACAAGCAGGGGGGCCGTGGAGGCCCACTCCTTGTTTCCTTCATTCATCAGATCTATAAATGTCTTGTAATCAGGCATCTCCTTAGTAGCAAAGATAAATCGCCAGGGCTGCGCGTTCCTGGAGGAAGGAGCCCATTTTGCTGCTTCAAAAAGCAGATGAATCTTGTCATAATCCACTGCGCGGTCGTCAAATGCCCTTGGGCTCCAGCGATCGGTAATTAGATGGTTTACTTTTTCCATGATGAGAATATGTTTTATTACCTTTATCCGATCAATTTACAAATAATCTTTGAACGGAATAAATTATGAACACAAAAGAATACATCCAGCGAGAAGATAAGTATGGTGCACATAACTACCACCCGCTTCCCGTGGTGCTTGACCTGGGTGAAGGGGTTTATGTCTGGGACGTGGAAGGCAGGAGGTATTATGATTTCCTCTCTGCTTATTCAGCGGTGAACCAGGGTCATTGCCATCCTAAAATTGTGGGTGCTATGACCGAACAGGCACAGAAGCTAACCCTGACATCCAGGGCCTTTTATAACAGCCTTCTGGGGGAGTTTGAACAGTATATTACCGAATATTTCGGATATGACAAGGTACTTCCCATGAACTCCGGGGCCGAAGGAGACGAGACTGCCATTAAACTTTGTCGCAAGTGGGCCTATGAGAAGAAGGGTGTTCCCGAAAATGAAGCCAAGATCATTGTCTGTGAAGGCAATTTCCACGGCCGGACCATTACCATCATCTCCATGTCCACCGACCCGGATTCATACAAGGGTTTTGGACCCTATACCCCGGGCTTTGTAACCATTCCCTACAACGATACGGATGCACTTGCCAAAGCCCTTGAGGATCCCAACGTGGCTGGCTTCCTGGTGGAACCCATCCAGGGTGAAGCAGGAGTCTATGTTCCCGACAGTGGCTTCCTGAGCAAGGCCTACGAGCTGTGTAAGGAGAAGAATGTGCTATTTATTGCCGATGAGGTACAGACCGGACTCGCACGTACCGGCAAACTGCTGGCCTGCGACCATGAAGGGGTTCGTCCGGATATCCTGATCCTTGGGAAAGCCCTTTCAGGAGGAGTCTACCCTGTATCTGCGGTGCTGGCCGATGATGATATCATGCTCTGCATCAAGCCCGGTGAACATGGCTCCACCTATGGAGGAAATCCTGTGGCAGCCAAAGTGGCCATTGCTGCCCTGGAGGTACTTAAAGAGGAAAAGCTTGCTGAAAGATCCGAAGAGCTGGGAGAGCTTTTCAGATCCGAATTACAAAAGATCGACTCCCCTATGGTGGAACTGGTCAGGGGTAAAGGATTGCTCAATGCCATCGTAATCAAACCCAAAGATGGGAAAACCGCCTGGGATGTATGTGTGGCCCTGAAGGAAAACGGACTGCTGGCAAAACCCACTCACCAGCATATCATCCGCTTTGCTCCTCCCCTTGTGATCACCGAAGAGCAGCTGATGGAGTGTGTGAATATCATTAAGAAAACCATCGAATCGTTTTAGTTCCTGGGTACCCTGGAACTAAATGGTGACCAGTCTAAAGGAGAAAGCCTCCTTTAAGCCTGATTATTTCTTTATATACCTGGTAGTTATATCTGTTACCGGTCCGCTTATACGAATGAAATAACTTCCGTCACTAAGCCCTGTTTAGTCGATGCCCGGTATAGGGTAAAAGCGAATCTTTTTCTAACTTGCATCGCCAAACCTTACTTCATCAATTTATGAAAAGATACCTCTCTCTACTGGTCTGTTTCTTAACAATAGCAGGATGCACCAACCCCGGTGGCAGAAGCTGGATGATCCCGGTATCCATCGATCCTTCCGATCTTGCTTATTCTCCTTCCCACATGGAAAGTTTCGAAGGAAGACGTCAGCAGGCAATTGATACTTTGAGCAATAGCTATATCATTCTGAGATCAGCCGATCAGAGAAGCAACAACCGGCATGAATTCAGGCCCAATAACTACTTCTATTACCTGACCGGTTTTGCAGCGCGTGGGTCCTACGCCATATTGAGTCCTGATGTTCCATACTCCTATACTCTTTCGGTGCCTCCCCAGAGCATAAGAAGCTTGATTTACGAAGGGGGTGAGCTTGAAGCTGAGGAGCTTATGAAAAAATATGGTCCCGACCGAACCCTTGACTACAGAGCTGTCAGAGCACTTATTGACAGTATTGTAAAAACGGATGCGATCATCTATACGGATCGCTCAGACCGGACCTTTCAGGCAGATCTTCAAAGAATGGCCGGTGAAAACAGTTCCGGCCGTTTCAGGCATATCGGCGAGCTGGTCGATGAACTGCGGCTTATCAAAGAGCCCATGGAGGTGGAATATCTGCAGAAAGCATGCAATATTACAGCCCTGGCGCTGACCCGGGTCATGAAGGACTGTCAGCCTGATATGTACGAATTTGAGATGGAATCGGTAATTGAAGGCACTTTTCTGGAATATGGTTCAGCCATGCCAGGATTCAACTCCATAGTGGGCTCAGGACCAAATAGCACTATCCTGCATTACGAACCAAACACACGGCTTATGGAGGACGGTGATCTGTTGCTGATGGATATTGGTGCAGAGTATGGCTACTATACAGCCGATATTACACGCACCATTCCGGTAAACGGGAAGTTTACAGATGAACAGCGCAGCATTTATCAACTTGTGCTGGATGCCCAGCTTGCTGCCATTGATCAGATGAAGCCGGGAAATATGTATATGGACGGTCATATGGCTGCAAAGGAGGTCATCGTGCAAGGCCTGACAGAACTGGGGTTGATAAGCGATCCAACATCTACCTGGCAGATGTTTTTCTACATTCTTTATCCTTCTTCCCATTATCTCGGACTGGATGTACATGATGTGGGAGATAATGGAGGTAGTTTTAATCAGCTTATGGAGCAATCGACACAGGAATCCATGCTTAGCCGGGTGCTGGAACCGGGAATGGTGCTGACCATTGAGCCCGGACTTTATTTCCGTGAGAAGGGGCTGGAGCAGTTACACGATATTTTTGGAGATGAAGCTGACAGCACTGAAATAGAAAAATTCATTGCTGAGGTAGGCCCCGTTTATGAACAATTTATCAATATCGGGGTTCGTATTGAAGATGATATACTTATTACCACCGGAGGAAACATTAACCTCTCAAGGTATGCCCCAAAAGAGATCGAAGATATTGAACAATTAATGAGATAACTATAAAACGATAAAACATGAGTAAAGCAGCGATCCATAC
>CAYWGP010000246.1:0-43920 GCA_964458155.1 uncultured Bacteroides sp. | reverse complement strand
GCCAGCAGGAATACAGTCAGTCCCCGGCAGAAGTTGTAGTATACGGTCACGAGGCGCTCGACCTGAGTGAGAAGCTCGGTTTTCATAAAGGGAAGGCACTTGCCAATAAATTCATCGGGCTCGGTTATTATTTCCAGGGTGATTACTGGGAGACCATTGTCCACTGGCAGCAATCTTTAACCAGTTTTGAGGCCATTGACGATATGGTAGGAGTCTCGAATATTTTGAATAACATTGGAGCGGTTTATTATGCCGAAGGAGATGATACCAGGGCCCTGGAATACTATCTGGAATCCTTAAAAGCAGCTGAGGAAGCCGTTGATACCATGCGTATTGTAACTGCAAGCATCAATATTGGTACCGTATACCTGAAAGATCAGTCCACCCATAACCAGGCCCAGGAGTATTATATGACTGCTCTTCCATTAGTTGAGGCACTTGGAGATTATGATGCCGAGGGTACAGTGACTGTAAACCTGGGAAATATATATTATGGCAAGGAGGAATTAGATTCGGCCCTCTATTATTATGAAAGAGCTCTTGAAGCTTTTCAGAAGACCAGTTACGGCAATGTTCCCTATGCCCTGACCAGTATTGGCAAGGTACGCACAAAACTAAAGGATTTTTCCTTGGCAATTGAACTCCAGAGTGAGGCTTATGAGATAGCAAAAAAGTCAGATGTGAAGCTATGGATGACCAGCAGCCTTCTTGGCCTGGCTGAAACCTACGTGGAGCAGGGAGATATTCGTTCTGCTATTTCTACCTATAGAGATGCTGAAAAAATAGCCGGGGAGATAGGAGCCAAAAATGAGCTCAGTAATGCATACCATGGGCTGGCCGAATCCTATGCGAAAAATTCAGACTACGACAATGCTTACCGCTACCAGGCGCTGCTGACAGACATAAAGGATACCTTGTATGTGGTAGCGAACGATAAATCAATTCAAGCCATTCAATTCAATTATGAGCTGGAAAAAAGAGAAGGTCAAATTGAATTACTAACCACAGATGCTATGCTTCAGGAAGCCATTATTCAGAAGCAGAAGTTTGTAAAGAATGCATTTATTGCAGGTTTTATTTTAATCCTGCTGGTTGCCTTCCAGACTTTGCGCAGTTATTACAGGAAAGTTAAAACCAATAAGCTGCTCGACCGGCAAAAAGATGAAATTGAATCCCTGGTTTTGAATATATTGCCTGCCGCAGTGGCTTACGAATTACGGACCGAAGGTCAGGCCACTCCCAGATCTTATGAAAGCGTTTCGGTATTATTTACCGATTTCAAAGGATTTACAAAAATTGCAGGTGGACTGGCCCCAAAAGACCTGGTTGCGAAGCTGAATGATTTCTTTGTAGCCTTTGACGAAATCGCCGTAAGGAATAATCTGGAGAAAATAAAAACCATTGGTGATGCCTACATGTGCGCAGGCGGGATTCCAACCCCAAATGATACTCATCACCTGGATACGGTGATTGCCGGACTGGAAATGCAGGAATACATGCGCCGTACTAACGATATCAGGAAATCCAGGGGAGAGCAAACCTGGGGACTCAGGATTGGAATCCATACAGGGCCTGTGACTGCAGGAGTTGTAGGTAAGAAAAAATACGCCTACGACATATGGGGAAACGCAGTGAACATTGCCAGCAGGATGGAATCAAGTGGTGAGGCAGACAGGCTCAATATTTCAGCTGCAACCTATGAACTCGTGAAAGAACATTGCGAATGTGAATTCAGGGGAAAAATCTACGCAAAAAATGTAGGGGATATAGACATGTATTTTGTTAATTCTAAGATGACAGCATTGACCGATACACCCGGAAAGAAAGAAGCTATTGCACAATGACTTAGTCATTGTTCATTATAAATATTAAGATACTTCTGTAAATAATTTGATGAGAGATTTTGGATCAGAACACTTTGTTCTTGAAGACGGGTCAAAAATTGCTGTCATTGGCGGAGGACCCGCCGGTAGCTTTTTCACCTATTTTGCATTGGACTTCGCCGACAGGCTGGGAATGGAGATTAGCATTGATATTTACGAGGCCAAGGATTTTGAATGTGCGGGTCCTAAAGGATGTAACAACTGCGGAGGAATTGTTTCTGAATCCTTAATTCAAACGCTTTCGACTGAGGGAATTGTATTGCCGTCCGGCGTAATTCAGCGCGGCATCGAGTCCTATACCATGCATCTGGAACAGGGAAGCACTTTGATTAAAACCCCTCTTCGGGAACAACGGATCGCCGCAATGTTCAGGGGATCAGGGCCATCAGGCTCAACAGACAAGGAAATAAAAAGTTTTGATAACTACCTCCTTGAGCTTTGCCAGACTAAAGGTGCCCGAGTAATAAGCGAAAGGGTTTCAGGAGCTATCAGGACTGCAGACGGGGTTACCCTGACAACAAAAAACGAAAGCAAAGCAAGGTATGATCTGGTTGTGGGAGCTGTTGGCCTGAATGGGAAAACCCTGGACCTTTTTAAATCCATTTGTCCCTCTTTTGAGCCACCCAAAACTACAAAGACCTATATTTCCGAGTTTCAGATGGATCCTGAACTGGTAGATAAGCATTTTGGGAATTCAATGCACGTCTTTCTTCTGAATCTGCACAATATTAAATTTGGCGCTCTCATTCCAAAGGGCCATTATGTCACCCTGGTACTGCTGGGAAATGATATAAACAAGGAAATTGCATCAGGATTTGTAAACTCAGAACCGGTCCGGAAACTATTTCCTCCCGGGATAAAGCTTGAAGATATTACACCCTGCAAATGTTTTCCGAGTATTAATGTAAAAGGAGCAAAACTGGCCTATGATGACCGGGCAGTCCTGGTGGGCGATTCTGCTTCCTCAAAGCTTTATAAAAATGGTGTGGGAGCTGCCTTTATCACGGGCAAAGCAGCAGCCAATGCGGCCGTATTTAACGGAATATCTGCCAGTGCTTTCAAGAAGTATTACCAACCGGTTTGCAGCGAGCTTGATAGCGATAATAAACTTGGGAAATTCATTTTCGCAGTTACCGGCATCATTCAAAAATCTGCCCTGCTAAAAAAAGCTTTACTTAGCATGGTTATTGCGGAGCAAAAAAAAGAAAGTCATAAGCGCAGAATGAGTTCCGTATTGTGGGATACTTTTACAGGAAGTGCAGCATATAAAGATATTTTTATACGTTGTCTTAATCCCCTGCTACTCGCATCGCTTGTATGGAATATTATTAAAAGTACTGCTAATGTAATATTTAGGAAAAATGAGAAACAATAAGTTAGGAAGGCCCTACCGTGATGGTGAAATTGTCATAAACAAGGGCGATGAAGGTACCTGTCTTTTTGTAGTCCAGGAAGGCAAGGTTGAGGTTTTTGATGAAAATGGCGATGGTGAAGTTAAAATCGCAGAACTGGGAGCAGGTGAATTTTTCGGTGAAATGGGCCTCTTTGAAAAAGATGTAAGATCATGTACGGTTCGTGCCTCAGGTAAAGCAATAATTTTGACCATAGACAGGAAGAATTTTTATAAAACAATACAGAAGGATCCAACCCTGGCCTATCGCTTATTGGAAAAAATGTCATTCCGGCTAAGGGAACTGAATAAAAAAGTCACTCAGCACTAAGAGTTATTCATATATGAAGAGAATTGATGATGTGCTGGTTGAGGAGGCGAAGCAATATGTGAGTGTACTGCTAACAAGCGAACTTTCCGATAAATGTTTGTTTCATACCATCAATCACACACTTGAAGTATTAAGCAATGCTGAAATAGTTGCCAGTCATTGTAAACTGAATGGAGAAGAATTATACATGCTCAGAATGGCTGCCCTGTTTCACGATGTAGGTTACGTGGATTCCTATGACGATCATGAATCATACAGCGCTAAACGGGCACGGAAATATCTTGAAGCCAGGATTGATGATGATCAGACTATAAGCCAGATTGAAAAGGCCATCCTTTCCACAAAAGTCCCGCAAAACCCGGAGGATAAAATCTCGAAAATGCTGTGCGATGCCGATTTGATGAATCTTACCTTCGATGACTATTTCGAGCAGATCGATCTGATGCGCATGGAGTGGGAACAGGTTGGAAACATCAAAATAAGCAGGCAGCAACTTTACATAAATACGCTTGAATTTTTCCAGACACATCAATATCATTCAAGGTATGGGAAAGAAGTTCTGCAACCAAAGAAAGAAAAAACGGAACGTAAAATAAAGGATAAAGTGGTTGTTAACAAATAACTTTAGCTGTAAACCGGGTAAAATCTATTTGGAGAATTGCTTCAGGAGATCATTAAAAATAAAATAGTGAAAGGGAAGGAAAGAATACCAGTATAAGCTGCCAAAGATCCCTTTCGGCTTAAACCAGGCGATTACAGTTATTTTGTTCTGGCCGGATTCAGCTTCAATCAGAAATTCAAGCCATGCCTTCCCGGGCAGTATCATCTCGGCACGTAATAATAATCTTTGATCCGGGACCAGGTCCTCCACCCGCCAGAAGTCTATTACATCGTTAATTCGAAGCGAACTATCACTTCTTCTACCTCTGGAGGTGCCAACACCCAGGAAAATACGGTCGATCAAACCACGCATCCGCCACATCCAGTTAGTTGTAAACCAACCATGTTGCCCCCCCGTCTGACAAACAGATTGAAATATTTCCGGGGCTCCTTTTTCGGTTATAGTAGAATATTTGCTTCTATATTTTGGCAGTTCGCTTAACTCAGTCAGCTTGATGGATAATTCATGAGCTGGGGGATAGGCATCCGACCATCGCGTGGCAATAGAATCCCGCTCCTCAATTTTAAGAGCTCTGCGAAGTGTTTCAGTGTATCCCAGGGTTTTAAAATCAAGATACTGGCGAATAGAGTAGTCATTGTAATCAGTCTCTTTCCTGATACTCCTGAATATGTAAGCTGCAATTTGTGCAGGAACCGGGGTTGTCAGACTAATGATATAGCTGTATAGCCGAATACTTGATACAGGAGAAAGAAGTAAGAGGAGTTTCTTTCCATTGAGCTCCGCCAGGATCTTAATCATTTCCATGTATGTTAATACATCCTTGCCTCCAATACTGAAAATCTTTCCAGAGGAAGCCGGTGTTTCGAGCACCCCGACCAGATATTTTATTAAATCCCTGATCCCAATGGGCTTACAACGATTTTTCGTCCAGAAAGGAATCAATAATACAGGGTAATTGTGAACAACATGATTTAACATCTCAAAACTTGCACCTCCGGACCCTATAGTGATTGATGTTCTTAAACTGGTCACAGGAACATTTCCCTCCCGAAGAATATCTCCCACTTTAATCCGCTTTTTATAACGGCCTTTAAATTCTGCGCCATCTATCCCCTGGGTTCCAAGATAGATGATATGACGCAGATTCATTTCTTCAGCAACGCTCCTGAAATTCTCAACCACAAGTCTTTCTGAATTCATAAACCTCTTCCTGGCAACCAGCATGGAATGAATGAGATAATAGGCAACAGATACATTTTCAAGAGCGCTTCTTAACTGAGATTTATCCAGGGCATCTGCAGCAATAATCTCGGCGGCCGGCCATCGCTCCGAATATTCACCCGAATAGCTTCGGACCATAACTCTAACTTTGTATCCACGCTCTATCAATTCAGGTACCAGGCGCCCCCCGATGTAGCCCGTTGCACCGGTAACCAGTACCACTCCGATTTCCGGAATTGGATCAGTAGGCAGATCTTTACAGTATGGCAAGAGATTACTCATTTCGGTAGTATATAACAAAATATGAAATAAATATTCAAGTCAAATTGATTTCCAAGGATTAATTCCAATCCCAGTTCTTACAAGCACAAATTTTCATAGAAATCGGGTGGTGCAGTAAACAAATCCGGCCCTCACTTTTCTTATAGATAGAGGCCATTAATTTAATACCTACTGCCATGCCACCGCTTGTAACGCTTGCTACCTATGATCAGTCAAAAACGGCATGTTTTCTCAAGGAGAAATTTGAAGCCGAGAACATAGACTGCTATTTTGCCATTTTAAGTACGCTTGAAGAAGATTGGGATGAAGTCCGCGTTCAGGTTAAGACAGAAGATGTGGAACGTGCCATCAGGGTCATGTTGCGCATTAAGGACGAATATGGGATGGAAATCGAGGAGATCGAGCCTGCCAATCTCCTTCTTCGAATCATCGTACCTACGGACTTTTCAAAGGGTTCGGAATATGCCTGCCACTATGCCATTCACCTGGCTCAAAAGATCCGTGCTGAGATCAAACTGCTGCATGTTTACCCCAATCCGGTCAGCGAGCTCAGAATAAAGGAGTCGGCCACCTATCTGGACTATGTTAACAGCACTATAAAGGATAAAGAGGAGCAGGCAAAAGATGGAATAGTTGATTTTACTCACAAAATGAAGGTCTATATGACTTCTCATGGAATAAGTGATGTTAAAATCCACTCCTCCTTAGCCATGGGAGAAATCATCGGGAGTATAAAGAGTGTAAGTAAAAAGTACAAGCCCGATGTGATTGTGCTGGGAACTGAAGGAAGAAGAGAAGACTCAAAAAGTGTTCTTGCCGGACTGGCAAATTCAATTATCACCGGTTTAGAAGTTCCGGTGTATGCCATCCCGGGACCCTGTTCAACGGAGGATTTCGAGTCTGTCCGGATTCTATATGCAACTGATCTTAACGAGAAGGATCATAAATCCCTTGAGCAACTATTGAAAATCGTGGACCCTTTTGAAAAACAGGTCACCTGCATTCATATAGAAACAGCTCATGATCCCGCTAAAGCTGAGCGAATAGTCGAATTAAACACCCAGCTTAAAAAAGAGTACCCTATGCACGATATCAACTGTCGGCTGATAGAGGACGAGGATGTCTATCATGGGATAAAGGATTTTGCTTCTCTTACCAAGATAAACCTGCTCTCATTTACTGTCCATAAGCGCAGTATATTTGAGAAACTCTTCAAACCTAATCTCTTCAAAAGAATACTACAGGAATCCAATTTGCCCATATTACTTTTCCCATCCTAAAGCGATCCTATGAAACAGTATGTATACCTTTTATTGACCCCGGAGTCCATGGTGGCATCACAGCTCCCTCCGGTTGAATTCGGAAACTATCTGGCAGTTGGTACCAGGAAAAGGCTGCGCGGACAGGCCATCTTCCTGGAACTGAACCCCGAAAAATTGAAAAATCTACCGGTGGACTACATGAATGAAAGACTAGTTCCATATGGTGACGGTGAGCCCAAACGTTCGCTTTTCTTATCCATTTACAGGGTGCTTGAAAATACCCCCCTTGTAGCCATGAAGAACCTCTATCTGGTGACCGACGACGGCAAGGTTCTGGAGCTGAAGCCCGGCACCTATGAAACTGAAAAGCTGGATGTGTTACACCTGTATCAACAGTTCAATCCCATAAGCACAAGGGTAGCCAGCAAGCTCTCTCCTCCCAGATTCATTGGTTTTCTGACAGATACAAAAAAGCCGGTTTCGGCGCCGGCCATTTTCATGGTTGAACTAAAACTTAACAAGCTGGCCAGGCATCCGGAGGCACCTATTCATGACCTCCCCTATCCGAATCCTGATCACTTGAGGGATTGTCTGGCTACCCTGATGCTATCCGAAAAACGCCTTACCAAAACAGTGATCCGCCAATTCAAGGGAGAACTGCCCTATCGAACCATTAAGACAGGATTCTTCGTTGGGAACCAGGAAGACTACCTCTACTATGCCTTCCCATCTCCTGAAGAGCTGGAAAGGACCCACTATTCATGGTGGCGTTCTGCCCTGACCCAGAGTTTCTAGGACTATTGATAGTAAGTTTCGTTAATAAGAGGAAAGACCCAAAAATATGAAGCCCTATTTCCTGGATACCCGTGCCGCATGTACCAGGTGATTGATCAGCGGGCGGAAAAGCCTGGGAACGCTGGTATCATTTAATTCCAGTGTCCGCTTTTTTCCCATATGCTCAATGGTAATCTGGTAGCGGAACTGATCAGGCATTTGAAGGAGGCTGTTATCAAAGGCAAAAGCCTCGAAAAATCCTGAACCCTCAATCAGAATTTTTAACTCTTCAGCTTCCAGGGGATCCAGATCCCTGCTGTCGATTTCCACACTACTGGATGCTCCCGTGAGCCCACCCGAGCGCCTGAATGAAATATAAAACTGCTCCTGTTCCATTTACCTGAAAAGAATATTTATCCAAATATACGATTCCATACTTCCTGAGCCCTGCCAAGACATCCTCTGGGCCGCTCAGAAACCGGTACTATTCCTACGGCTTTCCATCCATTGTAAACCGCTTTTTGTTCCGGGCTGTCACTACCATAGAGATCACCGGCCACTTTATAGCTTAAGCTGGCTGCTGCCTGGAAATCTGATGATTGATCCAGGGCCTCGCACAGGGACTTGTACCAGATCCGGCCGGCCTTCTCCCAGGCATATCCCCCCAGTTCAATTGCCACATTATAGAAGGCTTTGTTTGGAATTCCGGAGTTGATATGTACCCCTCCATTGTCTGAAGTAGTGTCCACGTAGTCATTCATATGACCCGGTTGGGGATCACGGCCCAGGAGCGGATCATCGTAGGCCGTACCGGGTGCCTTCATGGAGCGGATACCCTCGGCATCCACGTGCCCTGTAAATAATCCCTCACCTATCAGCCAGTCAGCCTCATGGGCTTCCTGCATATTTAAGTGCTGTTTTACCAGGGAACCAAAAACATCCGAAAAAGACTCATTCAGGGCACCGGGCTGATCCCTGTATACCATGTTTGCTTCATACTGGATAACACCATGGGTCAGTTCATGCCCGATAATATCAATGGCACTGGTAAAGCGGTTGAACAGCCTTTCCTGTTCAGGAAGATCCTCATCTCCGTCACCATACACCATCTGCTCTCCGTTCCAGAAGGCATTATCATAACCCTCCAGAAAATGCACGGTAGAGACAAGGTCCATTCCCTGATTATCAATGGAATTCCGGCCAAAAATCCCGGCAAAGAGATCATAGGTGGCACCGGATCCGTCATAGGCTTCGTTAACTGCTGCATCACCTGTGGGAGCATCCCCTTCACCGCGGGCCAGGGTACCGGGAAGGTCCGATGCGTTCCCGGCATTATAAACCTTCCTGTTCCTCTCCCCTTCTGCAGCCAGTCCCTGCTTCGAAAGTTCGGCAAGCTGCTGACGCTGACCACGCATCTGTCCGGCAACCCGGATATATTCACTGATTTTCTTTTTTTGGCCGGGCGTGCCGTTGGCCAGTATTTTTTCCGCCATATGGGGCGGAATGATGCAATTCACCGGATGGCAACTATCTTCCATGGTTTTACAAGTTTAAAGTCAGACCAATCATTGCATAGATCATAAGGCCCGGCTGGTCTATTGCTTCATTGGCATCCTTATAGGTAAAGGGTTCATCGTCGTTCTCGTTGTCGTTCCTGGCATTCACATTGTCATTGTCCGGACTGTAAGCGGTATCATGCCCGGTCAGGGTACTGGGTATATAGTAATCGAGCCCTACAGCTACCACGAGATTGAGATTTGTGGCTAATTTGGTACGGTTTTCCAGGCCAACTCCCAGTCCCCACTGGTTCGAAATCACATCAAACTCCTCATTCCCTCCAATATAGGCAAAGTTCCCCTTGAAAGAAGACCCCCGGGGGCCAAGGATGATGTAGGAATGCTGTAATCCGAAAATTGGCTTGTGAAAAATAAAATCCAGCCTGTAATCAATGGACCGTCCTGATTTTTCTGGTGTTCCATTGGTATTGTTATTTATGAAAATACGGCGGGCATCCATGGCATTGCCCGGATTTAACCAGGTATAGCCAAGGCCAAAGCGGAGTTCTATGGGGCTCTCTTTCCCAACATTGGTGAGTCCCACATTTGCCTGAATTCCATAACCCCTGTTATATCCGGTGAGAAATCCGGCATAGACCTTTGAGGTCCCGCTTCCCTTTTCCTGTCCGTAGGAAGTATATGCTGTAGCAATAAGTAGCATACACAATACGCTTAACAGCTTTTTCGTCTTCATATTCTCAGAATTTAAGTTAGGTGTTCTTCATTACATGGCTAACTTGAAAACGTGAAAACGCGAAAAATATTTTCCCCGGGGGAGCCCCGGATCAAGAAGAGATTATGAAAGCAATTCTGTGGAAGCAGTACCGGCCGAAGGCAAGATCAGCCTGGACAACAGGAGTGTTCGTTCGCCCTTACCAAAACGGGTGGCAAACATATCCGATGGATCCCCGGAAGAGGTCAACAATATGACCATGAGGAACATGACCCTCATAACTGTTATTTTTGAAAGATACGTTTTATCTGTGTTTCCAGTTTCATGCAAACAGGAAGATCAAGAATATAATAATTAACTTTCCTTTAACATTAATTTACTGATTATCAACATAATATGTTGTAACTTGGCTTGCATAGTGTAATTAGAAAGGAGGCAAAACGATGAAACTTAGCAAAATTGCAACAATCACATGCCTGTCCATGTTAGCTTTTATCCCACTGCAGGCTCAGTGGAATATCGGAGGCTTAATTGATCTCAACCTGGCAAATATCAGTGTCAGTCCGGAACCAAGCTCTGAAGATTACTCAGGACGTGTGGGTTTTGGAATCGGATTTGTTGCCAACAGGCCCCTGACCGATGATATTTATCTGCAACTTGAACCGATGTTTCTGCAAAAAGGCGCAAAAATTGAAACCAGCGAAGTTTCCATTGTCTACAAAACAAGCTATCTGGAAATCCCAGTCATGTTCAATTATGCATTTCATCTTGATGGTGCTGTTAGCCCTTATGCAATGGCCGGACCAAATCTTGGATTTAGACTGAGTGCAAAATACGATATCGAGGGTGGCAGTACTCAGGATGAGAAAGAAAGTACCAGTGCTGTTGATTTTGGATTGGGATTTGGAGGGGGTGTTAGTATTCCACATGAAAACCTTACTTTTTTTGCGGAAACCCGCTATGTTTTTGGACTTATTGACATTAACAGTGATTCAGATGAGGCAACAGTAAAAAATCGAGGACTCCAGATAATTCTGGGTGTCACCGTTCCATTGGGCAAAAACTGATGCTCTAACTCTGTTAATTAAGGTGAATAATCCCATAAGACTTGTTGTTTCTCCTGTCAGACAGGGTCGACACTTACAATCCGGGAACTGCTCTACCAGTTCGCTCGATGCCGAAATGAAGCACCCGGCCCATATTGTTCCGGTAGTGGAATAATATTATCCGCTGCAGGTGACGCAACTATTCAAATGTAGAAATCATCTATCTTTGTATAAGATTCATTTGAATCGCATCTATAGTAATGCCAACCTGATCGCCCGACAATTATGAAAAGAATCTACGTGTTGGTCCTTGCAGTTTTACTAACAGGCTGTCCGTACAATGACAAGGACTATGAATTCGAATATGAAATTATTGTATCCGATACTCCGGTAAACCTTGCAGGGATAAACTCCACTCAGGATGATTATAATTCCGATATTCCCTATCCTGCGGGAGTATGGGGCATCTTTTTTTCCTCGAACATAGGCAGCAACGGAGATCAATTTGATATCATAAAGAGAGATCTAAGTCTTTCATATCATGCGAAAGACGATGTACTGGATGTACATTGCGGCTCTGGTGAATTAAGCCTGTATGAAGACAGATTGCTAACCCTGATCAGATCCGATATGGATGAATTGGGCCCCTGGGGTTTTTTCGGGCCTGAGGAGTATAGCTACTTTTTCTATGCCGGCAGGCAGGATGAGGACTTTGACATCAAGTTTATTTATCATCTTAAATCCGATTTCGGGACCTATGGCGGACAGGAGGCCCTTCATGGCCCAATGGATCTTGCTCCCGCAAATTCGGAGAAGGACGATCTGTATCCCACCATCAGTAGCGACCAGACGCAACTTTTATTCTGCAGCAACAGAGACAGTGCTCATTTCAACATTTACAGCATTCCTTTGCCTTCTGGAGGAGAGTTACATGATTTCTTTGTCTCCGGAGAAGCCGGTATAATATCTTTGGCTTCAGAGCTATCCAGCAATGGGAATGATAAGTGTCCTTCGATTTTTGAAGATCTTTTAGTTTTTGCTTCCGACCGGGAAGGCGGATACGGGGGTTTCGATCTGTACTATTCCCTCATGGAAGATGGACATTGGTCAAGCCCCGTAAACTTCGGTCCCGGTATAAACTCGGAATATGATGAATACCGTCCCATTACCTTCACCTTTCATGAATTCAAACACCTCATGGTATTTTCATCAGACAGACCCGGGGGAGCGGGCGGATTTGACCTGTATATGGTAAAGCTGGCTAATGACTTATAATCACCGGGTTTAGCTGCCGCACCGGCAATTGCTGTTGATAAATAAGATATCATCGGCTAAACAAAACCTTTAAGTCCCGCGTTCCGTATATAGAAGGGTAATTCTCATAATCCAATACTATATGATTAACAAAGTAGAAATTCTGCGCAATTTCCACGACCAGGCAATAGTCATTACCCTGGCCAATATGAATGAGCCTTTATCCGGAATGATCGTGGACGATTCCCCGAATGATCATTGTATATTTGTCAAGGATAAGGACCTGGTCGAATACTATGAAACCAAAGAAGAATCTTTGCTGGAAAGGGTCTATTTCAAGGACCTGAAGACCATCGATTACCAGTAATCTCAACATTGTTCCTCAGGTTTTCAGATTGCGTACCAACTTTCACTCTTTCAGATTTCTGATTATCTTAAGGGTATGATCCTAAGAGCCTCACGCCTTGCATGGCTTCTGTGCGCCAGCCTCATATATGGCTGTAATACACAAAGCGTCGAAATCTATGTTTCACCAGATGGTTTTGATGCTGCCAGGGGCAGCAGGTCTGCTCCGGTAAAAAGCCTGCAACGTGCTGCAGAGCTGGCACGGGAGAATGCCGGGAAACTTCCTGTCACCATATATTTGTCAGGGGGGACCTATGCTTTGACCGAAGCCCTTTCACTGGGTCCGGAAGACGGAGGGACCGCAGAATCTCCTGTACAGTGGAAAGCCATAAGCGGGGAAAATCCGGTCATCAGCGGGGGGATTCCTGTTGACAATTGGAAAGAAGAGGCTGATGGCAGCTGGTCAGCCCAGCTACCCGAAGCCTTCCATGGCACCTTCAGATCACTCTATATAAATGGAAAACGAGCCACCCGGGCAAGGTACCCCCATGAGGGATACTTAAGGATTGGAAAGGCCGGGAAAGACCTGCGTACCAACTTCTTTTTCAATGAAAATGATATCCCTGAAATTGAAGATGCACAGGGGCTCGAATTGATCTTAATGCACGACTGGTCGGTCACCCGCATACCGGTAAAAACCATTGACCGGGAAGCCATGCAGCTTACAGCGGTGGACTCTATCGGCGCATATCTGAACTTCTTCACCCTCACCCACTGGGAGGAACATCCCCGGTATTACCTGGAAAATGTGCCCGAATTTTGTGACCAGCCTGGAGAGTGGTATGCGGACTTCGAAGACCGGCTCATATATTACCGTCCCAAACCGGGAGAAAGAATTGGCAATTGCTCCGGCGTTATCCCCCTTAGTGAAAAGTTGATTGTAATTGAGGGCAATGAGAACCAGCATGCATCGTATATTAGCTTTACGGGAATCACTTTTGAACACAACGCCTGGCAATTGCCCGGACATGGGTACTGTGGCATACAGGCCTGCATGTATACTGACAGGACTGCAGGCAAGAAGGTTTGGAGCAAAATCCCGGCGGCCATCGAACTTAACTTTGCCGACTATTGCAGTTTCGAACAATGTATCATTCGAAATACGGGTACATCAGGTATCTGGATTCGAAGGAGTTGCCTGGAGTGTGAAATCTCTAAATGTCATATCTACGATATATCCGGAAACGGAGTGGGTATTGGCGAAGGAAATGATCGCACAATAGAGGGAGAACCCTGGTGGAAAGTAAAGCCGGAGGAGGCTTCAACAGGCAACAGGGTAAGGCAGACCCTCATCGAAAATTGCGGTCTGCAATTCCATGGAGCTGTGGGTATCTGGTGCGGAATGGTGGCCGGTACAGTTATTGAACAAAACGAGATCAGGGATCTGCCTTATACCGGAATCTCTGTGGGATGGTGGTGGACCGACGAGCTTACCACCTGTAAAGAGAATACCATCCATGCTAACCACATTCACCACATTCTGAAAATACTCAGCGACGGAGGAGGAATATACAGCCTGGGGCTCCAGCCGGGGAGCCGGATCACCAACAACCTGATCCACGATGTGCAGGTTAATGCCGGCCGGGCCGAAAGCAATGGCATGTTCCTGGATGAAGGAACCAGGGAGTTACTAATTGAAAATAATATCGTTTACAGTATCGCACGATCCCCTTTGAGGTTTCACAAAGCAAAACATCCAATCATGGTTCGTAACAACGTACTGGTTTGTGATGATAATATTCCACCCATTGCTTATAACAGCACCAAAGAAGATGATATTCAGAAGGTAGACAATACCATCCTGAACGAGGCCTCTGAATCCGATATGAATCGTTTGCGGGAACTCCTGAAAGATAGATTAGATCCTTAAGCCGATCACACTGACATCGTCTATCTGCTCGATTTTACCCCGCCAGTTATCAAAAGTCTTTTCGATAATCAGCTTTTGATTTTCCATGCTTTCTTCCTGAATCGAAAGAAGGAGTTTTTTGAAATTCGCACTCTTATACTTTTTCCGTTTCTCTCCTCCGAACTGATCCACAAAACCATCGGAAAATATATAGATGGAGTCCTGTGACCGGGATTTGATCACATGATTGGTAAAACCTCTTTCATCCCAATGGACTCCAATAGGTTGCTTGTCACCTTTCATCTCAAAAAGCTGATACTGGCTATTTTCAAGTGACAAATAGGGTTCAAGTTCCCCATCAGGGATACCATTCTTTTTTCTGACCAGATACATCGGGTAATTTGCTCCTGCATATTGAAGCTGGGGTTTTTCTTTATCAATTAAGACAAAAGCCATGTCCATACCATCTTTCTGATCTTCGTTTTTTCCTTCCTGTGCCAGCAGTTCCTTGACTTTGTACCTCAGTAGTCCCAGTATATCACTGGGTTTCACCCTGCTTCTATCCCCTAGCCCTTCATTCAGCAAAGTAACACCCAGCATGCTCATAAAAGCTCCGGGTATTCCATGACCCGTACAGTCTGCTCCAACAATAACCATGCTGTTTCCGATCTTCTTAAACCAGTAGAAATCTCCACTTACAATATCTCTTGGCTGAAAGATAATAAAGTGCTCCGCAAAGAATTCCTTAATGGAAGTTTGGGAAGGCAGAATGGCAGATTGAATCTTTTGTGCGTAGGTGATACTATCCGTAATAGCCTGTTTCTGTCTAACAACCAGGTCTCTTTGCTCCGTGATCTTATCCCGCTGAGCTTCGATTTCCTCAACCTGGCTTTCAATCTCAAGCGCCTTTCCCTCAATCTCCCCGTAGGCCTCCTCCAGTTCAAAGGTTCTTTCTTTGACCTGCTTTTCCAGCCTGTTTTTCTGGTTTGTAATAACTTTAACACGGAGGAGATCGGCCAGATAGCCAATGAAAAGGAACAGGATAAGAGCTGCAAAGCGGAAAATCCAAGTGTTATACCAGGCCTTACGGATGGAAAATTCATACTTCTCAGAATAGCCCCAGATGTTGTCTTTCCCTTTCGCCTTATATACGAATTCATAGGTACCGGGGGGCAGGTTTTTAAAGTCAGCTTTGTATTCACTGCCCCGATGATAGGCAGAATACAGGTCACCGGTCCCGCGAAGGTAGTATTCATATTCCACAGAAGTTTCATCTGAAAACGACAGGGCCGAAATTTCGAAAATAAAGTTGTTCTCCCTGTGGGAAAATGACTGTCCGTTTTCAGCTTCTATCGCTTCTCCGTTAAGAAGGATCTTTTCGATATGGCATACCGGGGTAAAATCCAGGCTGGACCTGGCCTTGATATTGAAATTGGAGAGCCCGTGATAGGTGCCAACCCAGAGCAGATCGTTCTTATCCAGGAAGAGACCTCCCGGTGTAACCTCCTCTCCACTCAGGCCATCCTGGGAGTTGACTGTAAATTCAAACTCATTATTCTCCTTATGAAAATAGCAAAAACCCTTATTGGTTCCCAGCCATAAGTAGTTGCGGTTCTTGGCAGGAATAATGGATTTAATAACCAGCGCACGGTCAAAGCCTGTCAGTTCCATTTCATCAAAACGGCTCCCGGTGACCAGCCCAATCCCGCAATCGGTTCCCACCCAGATCATATCTTCCTCCATATGCAGTGACCAGATACTGCAGTCGATTTCCTGCATGAGCTCAAACGCGTCTCCGTTAAAACTTACAAATCCCGTATTATTCCCCCCGATAATCCTGTCGTTCAATTCGATAAGCTGAAAAATATTGGAAGTGAATTTGTTCTTCAGTTCCACGGGCTCAGAATTGAAGTCCGGGAAATAATAAATGACACCGTTGATTCCTGTAAGAAGGAATATCTCCCCATGGCTTGTCACAAAAATATTTTCAAGTTCAGGCGCAATCTGGCTGAAGGGATTGTGATTTACAATTGCAAGGGTTTTGCTGCTCACCTCATACAAACCATTACTACTGGCCAAAAGTATATTATCGTTTGGCACAAGGGTGCCAATGAACCTGGAAGTGCTCCTCCCCGCATGTTGAGTAAAATTAATCAGTTTATCATCCTGAAAGTAGAAGATCCCGTTGTCGGAGGTGATCCATGTTCGGTCCGCCTTGTCCTGGAAAACAGAATAGACGTAACTGTCGATTATGTCGGGATAAAAATTTCGAAGGCCATGATTGTTGGTGAGTCGCTGCAATCCACCAGAAAAGCCGATCCAGAGATTGTTCTCCCGATCAACCAGAAGGGAGAGTATCTTATTGTTCATTATCCCCATCTCATTTTCATAAACAATTGGCGCCTGATCCGTAGAGATAAGCTGCATTATTGTTGAGCTGCTCAGCAGCCATACGGAACCAAGTTGATTGCATATAATATCAGAAATAAGATGTGTGGGAAAGTGAAGTCTCCTGTTCAGGTTCTGATAATGCGCATCAGCACCTTTATCTATCAGATCGCTGAGTCCGGTGATAAAAAGCCCTTCCCTGGTAGAGATCCAGATACTGTCGTGGTCATCTACATACAATGCATAGCTGTCAGTTTCACTTACTTGCCTTATTCGTTGACTATCAACATCGTATATATAAATCCCGTCCAGGGTAGCTATCATCAGGTTCCCTGTTCCCGGATCTTCCGTAACATCATGGATTATCCTGGGCAACGCCAGGAACTCTGAATTCAAATGCCGGGTATACCCCCCCTTGTCCAGCATGAAAACACCATCGTCCCCGATAAACCAGGGAACGTCCCTGGAATCCACATATACCTCGTTGAAAGCTACCCCATCCAATATGGTCCCCAGAGTCTGGTTACCTCTGAATTTTGCAATTCCGTTGGTGGTTGCAAAATACATGATGCCACTGCTGTCCTGCTTTATATCTCTGACCGAATTAGAAGGTAAGCCATTTTCATGATTGAACACGGTCATATCCCTTCCATTGTAACGCACTGCCCCTGAATTTGTCCCAAACCACATATAGCCGTTCTGGTCCTGGAAAATGGAGAAAATATCCTCCTGGGGAAGCCCGTCAGCAGCACTGTAATTCACTGAGGGAAGCTGCCCGGTCTGAAAACTTTCGTAATAGCTTTGAATAAAGGCCTGGGGGGCCTGAAGTGTTTTTCCCTTCAGGGCCTTAATCAGAATTCCAATGAGACCCTGTTCTCTGGAGGTGGAGATGAAATTCTCAACTTCCTTTTGAAGCTCAGGCTGGTCCTTTCGCAACGCCCAGCTGACATCCAGCGAACCCAGCTCCAGCTTTGCTTCTAATTCCGGGTAAGCCGACAATTCAATGAAAACATTATAGATAATGGTATAATCTGCCTTCCCATCCGAAACGTCAGGTATGAAATTATTTATATTCTCGTAGTAGTAATTGCTTATTCCATGGGAGCGAAGAATGTCTTCGTAAGATGTCCCGATACCGGTAACACCACGGTAATTCTTCAAATCATCTATGGAGCTTATATCCACATCCTTCCGGGCCACCACTGTATATTCCGAAGGATAAATGGGAATCATGTTCACCTTGTCCGATCGCCAGTCCGCCGGGGCGATGGTCTCACAGGCCAGGTCAAAGTAATTAAACCACTCCGGAGTATAGGTGGAATCCCTGACTATGTTTCCTTCCCTGGTTTTCCAGTAGTCACCAAAACCGGGAGTTACGACATACTCAAGTGAAACCCCCAGGTAGTCGGCGAATTCCTCCGCCAGTACATGCATAAATTGTTTCTGCCCTCTTTCATGATAGACAAAATCTCTTTCTCTCAGAGCAACCACCAATTTTTTGGAAGTCAGGATCTCATCCAGGTCACGGTGGTACCGCTCAAGCTCCACATTACTGTTCAACTGGTCCAGGTATGATTTGTATGTGATCCCAAAGCGCTTGTAAAAGATCTCATCCAGAATTCCGTTGTCGGCAATGGTCTCAAAGAAATTCTCAACCTCCTGCCTGAGCGGATTATTTCTTTCAACTGCCCAGGCCGAGCGGGAAATCTCGCTGATAGGAATCGCGATCTTATATTGCATGCCGCTTATGGCGTTGAATGTCAGGGCCTCGTCTGAATCAAGCACGATCCCGTAGACTTTCCCCTTTTCAAGCAAGCGTAAGGATTCCTCAGTTTTTTCTGTTCTGACCAGCTGCATTCCCTCATCCAGTGTTGCATTGATTTCGAGCAGGTGCTGTTCGAAGGTGGTGGCGCCCATGAAAGCAATCCTCTTCCCCGCCAGGTCACCAAGATCGCCGGGAGGCTCTTCATTATTACGAATTAAAATCAATTCTGCCGTATAGAAGGTTTCAGCAAAAGCAAAGAGTCTTTTGCGCCATTCGTTAACAGTAAAGGTGGAGCAGATGATATCTGCCTTTTTGAAGGCATCCGGAGTATACCTGAGATCCGGATTGGTTTCAATGTCTTCCGGGATGGAGCCGTTCAGGCGGAAGGCATCTTCCCAGAGAATTTCCACCTCTTTCAACTCCACTTTCAGATAGCGGGCTAACTCAAGTGCAAGATCGTAGTTGATATTCCTCAGATCCGCTGTGGTAAATGCCACATAAATAACTCCGCTCCGTTTGATTTCATCCAGGCTTCTTCCGTACACTCCCGTGAATAAAAGAAGCATCATCATCAGTGCACAGAGCATCTTTGTTGATCCTGACATTTCGGGAGAATGAGCTAGTTTTATTCTTCCCAAGATACAAACTAGCTGAGTATTATTCAAATATGAGAGTAACCATGCTAGGCACATCATCATTTATTACAATTTCCGGGATCTCAGATTGATCAGGATACCTGGAGCAGATTTCATTAGGTCTGTGGTTTGCTTCTCTAAATTATGCAATCTACGAAGCCAAACCCAGGCTCCCGGGTATTCAATTGTCTGCTTGACGATACTTCAGGCCTCAGGATACAAATTACGTGTGGCCCGGTTAAACAGGCGTGCAGCAATCTTCCTGGGGAGAATCCTTGTGAGCAAAAAATAGTTTAGCCGGTTTCGCCATCCCGGAATATAGAAGCCCCTTTTACCCAGTGAACCCAGGGCGCCCTCAGCTACCTGTTTCGGTGTCATTACGTGGATAGGAATCCTGCCGTAGCGGGGACGGGTAAGCAGGTAAGCCGGAGTGGATGTGGGTCCTGCCACACATGCCATCACATCAAAACCCTTGGATTTTAGTTCATGGTGGAGTGCCTCCGCCAGAACAATAATAAATGCCTTGGTGGCACCATAGGGAGCCAGCAGGCCGGATCCCCATAATCCTGCCATGGATGCCATCAGGATAATTCCCTTCTTTTGTCCGGGGTTTTCTGTATTCAAGCCTGCCATTCCATGGACCAGTGTGACAGGCATCCTGGCATTCACATCCATATAGCGATCGATATCTTCCTGTGAATAGTTCAAAAACCTCCTGATCCTGCTGAAAGCTGCATTGTATACCATCAGTCTGCAGGATGTTTCTTTTATGGCCTCCATGATCCTGCCGGCACTCTCTTTCTCGGCAAGGTCCAGGCACATCCTCCGGGTCCTGATCACGTAATCCCTCTCAAGTTTATCCCCCAGTGACTGCATCAATTCATCCTGGCTATCCACCATGATGATATCCATTCCCCTTTCCGCCAGGGCCAGGGCATAGGCCTCACCCAGTCCCTCGGCAGCCCCTGCCAGCAGGCACCACGACCCGTATATTTCCTTCATGCCTTTCATGCGGACCGTAACGAATATAGTCTTTAGAATTGATCAATTCTAATTTTCTATAACATTCCCGGGCGCTCATAATAAAGCTTGGCGTAATAGCATAGAAATTCCACTAATAGCAAGGGTTTCACTTGTGGGTGTTGAATTTCTCAACGCCTGTTGAAATTTTCAACAGCTCATGTAAAGCATCTGACTAACAGCATTTTACATATATTCTCCGGGCCTTGTGTTGAATTATTCAACAATTCACATTGCGTATTTTTTTTACACCTCAGAGCTTAATGTTTTGTATATAAGAATGTTACATGCCATAAAATTTCTTTGGCACTAATCTTGACTCAGGCATTAAAAACCCATCTGCATGATAAACATTCTAAATTCCCGACCCATGAAAAACAATATCTATACGTTCGTAGGATTATTTCTGTTTGCCACTTGCAGTTTCTTCAGCTGTAAAAGTGACAGAACCCAGGATCCTGTTCCTGAGAATCAAATGACCCTTTATTGTAGTCCAGATTTATTAAACCTGACCGAAAATTGGGCTGCTGTATTCTGCAAACTAAATCCAGACGTAGAGATTAATGTAATCAATGTGAAAGAGTCCGCTGTTACAGTAAATCAGAACAATAGCAGAAATCTGGGCTTTTTCATGGATGATGAAGACATGACACTGTTTGGTAATTCACCGTGGAGGGAAGTTGTTGGCAGAGATGTGATTGTATCCCTGATTAATTCGGAGAATCCCTATGCAAACCAGCTATACCAGCAGGGAATTTCACCAGAGATGTTTGCTCAGGTACTCAGAAATGAGGAAGAGATAAGTTGGGGATCTCTCCTAAACGACGGGCAGAATGTTCCCGTTCATCTCTATGTGGTTGATGATGCAACTATACATTCAGGAATGGCTGAATTTATCGATTGGGATCAGTTAACATTCTATGGGACAAAAGTAAAGGATGGGGAGGAGTTGATTTCTGCCATTCAGAAAGATCCCTATTCAATGGGCATAGGAACAATCACAAATGCAATTGATTACCCGGATCAACAGATCAATAACAAAATAAAAATAGTGCCTATAGATGGAAACGGAAACGGTAGAATTGATTATAAAGAGAACATCTATAATGATTTAGGTGCTTTCAACCATGGAGTATGGATTGGAAAATATCCAAGACCCTTGATCAATAACATGTATTCCGTCTCAACTTCGCAACCAAGAAATAAATACGAAGTAGCCTTCTTGAAATGGATTCTTACCAGTGGACAGCAACTCCTTGATAATTACGGTTACAACGACCTGGAAAATAGTGAAAGACGGGCAAAAGTAGCTCTGATAGATAATTATGACATATATACACCTGCAAACTCATCACAGGCTGTGGTCGGAGGATCGATATTTACCAATATCTATTTCCTTGCTTTTCTGACCTTGATCGGCATTGTGCTGTTCCTGACCATTGCAGGGATCCTGGTAAGAGAAAAAGGGGAATTGAAACTCCCTAAGGAGATTCCTGTTTCAAAACCTGTATTTAGCCAGGATTTCCTTGTAAATCCCAAGGGATTGTATTACCACAAATCTCATACCTGGGCTTTTATGAATAACATTGGGATCGTTAAAATCGGTGTTGATGATTTCCTTCAGCATGTCACCGGACCCATCACCAATATAAAGATGAAAAACCCTGGAGAAAAAATAAAGAAGGGCAAGCAGATATTCTCGATCGTTCAGGAGGGCAAACAGTTAGATATTTATGCACCAATCTCAGGCATCATTATAGAACATAACAAATCACTTTTAGAGAATTCATCCTTAATCAATTCCTCTCCATATTCGGAAGGTTGGGTCTATAAAATAGAGCCAACAAACTGGCTACAGGAAATTCAGTATTTATTCATGGGCAACAGATACAGAGAGTGGTTAAAAAGTGAATTCATACGCTTGAAAGAGTTTTTTACAGATTCCCTCAGACCTGAATACTTGTCATATGCCCATGTACTTCAGGATGGCGGAGAATTAACAGACCATCTCCTGAAGGATCTTGGACCAGAAGTCTGGGAGGATTTTCAAACCAATTTTATTGATGTATACTCCTGAAGGGTACATGATAAATAAGATTTCAAATTCAACTTTATTATAAAATCATTAAAACCAATAACTATGGGTATTAACAGACGAAATTACCTGAAAACTCTGGGGGTCATGGGAGGTTCTCTTTCATTTGCGAAAAGTCTTGGAGCCCCCTCTAAGAAAAAAGAGGAGGAAACAGAATTCTATGGCATCCTGTATGACGCAACTCTATGTGTCGGCTGCCAGAGTTGCGAGATTGCCTGTGCCGAGGAATATGGTTTTCCTTCACCGGAGGATTATCCGGAAGTAGGAGTAACGCGTGAAACTGATGAATCAAGGCGTGTGACTGTAAATGCTTATGAAACTTCTAAAGGTGAGATGTACATGAGATCTGCATGTAATCATTGCAATAGTCCGGCCTGTGCATCGGCATGCCTGACAAAAGCTATGATCAAAACAGATGAAGGTCCGGTCATCTGGAGAGAAAACAAATGCATGGGATGCAGGTCGTGCATGATCTCCTGTCCATTTAATGTGCCAAAATTTGAATTCAACAGCCCCAATCCTAAAATTCAAAAGTGCAGGATGTGCTATGAACTTCTTCAGGAAGGGGAGAAACCGGCATGTGTGGAATATTGCCCGGCAGAAGCCATGCTGTTTGGAAAACGGAGAGACCTGATTGAGATCGCAAAGGCCAGGATTTATGCGGATCCTGAAAATTATCATAATGAAATTTATGGCGAAAAAGAGGTTGGCGGGACCGGTGTGCTTTATATCTCGCCCGTTCCCTTCGAGGAACTGGGATTAAGAACCGACCTGGGATCCGTTTCCTATCCTGAATACAATAAAACATTTCTCTATTCTGTACCGGCAGTTCTTATACTCTGGCCGGCTTTTCTGCTTGGCCTGCGTAATGCCTCAGATGAATTAAAAAATAACAATAAAAAAAGCTGATAATCATGTACAGAGACCAAAACACAGGTATTATAAAATTTATAACTGAGGAATTAAAACCCAGGGGCAAGATCCTGACCCCCTTTAATATAATTGCCGCTATTACAATTGTAGCAGCTATAATAATCCTGGTTATTCGTTTCAAAGATGGACTGGGCTCAGTTGTCCATCCGGACCAGGATCGTCCATGGGGACTGTGGATTAACTTTAATGTAATTACGGGAGTTGCCTTCGCGGGAGGGGCCTTTGTGGTCACCTTCATGGTATATATCCTTGGCCTGGAGAAATACAGGCATATCGTCAGGGCGACCATCCTTTATGCGCTCCTCGCCTATATTTTTTATGCAGGAGCACTCCTGCTCGATCTTGGACGTCCCTGGCGGGTAATTAATCCTATTATTGGTAACTCATTTGGAATTAGCTCTGTCCTATTCCTGGTTGCCTGGCATTTCATCTTGTATATGGGATCCTTGTTTATAGAGTTTTATCCCACGGTAACTGAGTGGATCACCCTCAAAAAACAGCGGAGATTCTTTGCAACACTTACCCTGGCCGTTGTCATTTTTGGGATCGCACTTTCAACCTTACACCAGTCAGGTCTTGGAGCTCTTTTCCTTATGGCAATGCCAAAGATCCATCCCCTGTGGTACTCAGAATTCATACCCATTCTCTTTTTTGTATCCAGCATTTTCGCAGGGCTTTCGCTGGTAATTATCATGGAGACAATAGGCCAGGGAGTATTCAAAGACCAAATATCAAGCGCTTATAAAACCTCACATGGTCCAATCATGATCGCCCTGGCAAGAATTTGCGCCATTACAATGTTCGTCTACCTGTTTATGGTCATGCTGGTCTTTTTACATGGAAAAGATTACTTCTATATAAATAGCGGATGGGGTATCTGGTATTTTGTGGAGACCATTGGATTTGTACTGATTCCCTGTGTTATATTTCTACTGGGCTTCAAGCGGGCCAATCTAAGCTGGATTCGAATTGCAGCAGCAATGAGTATTGTGGGAATTATCCTCAACAGGCTCAATATCTCAACTATTTCATATAACTGGTACGACAATTCATTGCATTTCCCCACATGGATGGAGATTGTGGTCAGTGTGGCCGTCATCTTTGTGCAAATCCTTGTTTTCAGATGGATCGTCAGAAGAATGCCTGTTTACAAAGAATCTCCGGAATGGGCTGGCGGTTTAAAAACAGAACAAATCATTGAGAATTAAATATTAGGAGGACAAAAAAATGGAAGGTTTTAGCATCGTCGATATTTACGACACCAAAGGAATGGAATACATATTTGTGATCGCTTATCTACTGCTCCTGATTGTATTCTGGAAAGTGGCTAAGAATCCGCAGAGGGTATATCAGCAAATCAGGGAAGTGTTCCACACGCTCTCCGCCAAAATACTGAAAATCCCTCAGGGCATCTATTTTAACAGGAACCACACCTGGACCCACCTGGAAAAATCCGGGGCAGCTAAAGTTGGACTGGATGACTTTCTTCAGCATGTGGTCGGAAATGTCAAGATTACAAATCTTAAAAACTCGGGCGAGTCCATAAAGAAAGGAGAGTTGCTAGCCGCTATACAACAGAATGAAAAGGTTCTGAAGGTTTATTCGCCCATATCGGGCATGGTTCTGGAAACAAATTCTGTCCTCAGTGAAAATCCCGGCTTGATAAATTCCGATCCATACGATCTGGGCTGGATATACCAGATCAAACCATCCAACTGGATGAAGGAGACTCAATCATATTATCTGGCAGAAAAAGCCACCGAGTGGTCAAAAAGAGAATTTGTAAGATTCAAGGATTTTCTGAGCCTTGGAGCAATGAGAAAATTCGGCTCAGAACCCTCAATGGCTCTTTTGCAGGATGGAGGTGAAATTCGGGAAAATGTGCTTTCAGAACTGCCCGATGAAGTCTGGGAGGACTTCCAGGAAGAATTTCTCGATTTTACATGGTAAAAGGAAATAAAATAAAACCGGTGATTTAACTCACCGGTTTTTTGTAATTTGTTGGAATGCAGAAAGTATCTACAAAAGTGAGGTTTAGATTCCTGTCATCTATCTATGGCCAGGTAATCTTTACCATCACATTGTTATCCGTATTCCTTTTTGTCTCCTTCGGGATCATATTCAGGTCCGTTAATGAACGTTACCTGAATTCAATTATCGAGCATTGTGGGGACAATGTTAGTTCGATCGTGGAAGCTGCTTTATACCATTCCATGCTCGAAAATGACAGGACGGCCCTGAATAATGCCCTGGACGTACTGAATTCTTTACCGCATATTGAAGACGTAAATATGTATGATAGCCAGGACAACCTTGTCTATTCACCATTTTCCAGCGACCTGGCAGGGCACAACAATCCAAATTGTATTGATTGCCATAGCAGTATCAATTCCATGTTGCCCGGAAAAGAGAAGTCCTTCAGGATCGTAAGCCTTGACAGCAAATGTGAGATGACCATTAAAGATTACGATTACAGGCTGTTAATGCTGAAATCACCCATATTAAATGAACCTTCCTGCTACACAGCTGCCTGTCATGCTCACCAGGAAAGTGATGTGGAACTGGGATCATTTGTGATCAGGATTCCTCTTATTGACCTTGATTCTACAGTCAGGGAAAGCTCAAGAAGTTTTTTCATCCTGGCAACAATCACATCCCTGTTACTTGTAAGCTTTATTCTGCTTTTTACAAGAAGAAAAATCAGACATCCCCTGGTACAAATCATAAATGCCAGCGATGCGGTTTCCAGGGGAGATATAAGCACCCGATTGGAAGTAAGATCCAATCAGTTGAAAGATATTAGGGTCCTTTCTACTGCCTTTAACCATATGTTGGACAATCTGCAATCGGCAACCGATGAATTACAGAAATGGTCGCATCAGCTGGAAGATAAAGTTCAGAAGAAATCGGAAGAATTATCAGAGATGCAACATGAATTAATCCATGTGGAACGAATTGCCTCGCTGGGGAAATTATCCTCCTCGGTTGCCCATGAAATTAACAATCCGCTTTCCGGAGTATTAACCTACACGAAACTGGTTCATAAACAATTACTTAAGCTGAGCCTGGAAGAGGCTGATAAAAAGCCCATGCTGAAGTATTTAAAAGTGATTGAAGAAGAGACCAAACGTTGTGGCGACATAGTAAAGGGCTTGCTGGATTTTTCCAGAAAAGATCAACTGGATTTTAAAACGCATAAGCTGCACCAAATACTAAAGGAAGTTAAAGCATTAATGGATCACCAGATGAAGATGGCCAACATTCGTTTTACAAGCGATTTTTCCGCCGGATTTGACTCCATATACTGCAATGAGAATCAAATCAAGCAGGCATGCATAGCCATCTTGCTGAACAGTTCTGAAGCTGTATTAGAAAACGGGGAGATTGTGATGAAAACAAGCAATCCGGATGAAGACAGTATTTTAATTGAAATCAAGGATAATGGTTTAGGGATCAGGCCTGAAGATATTCCCCATGTATTTGAGCCCTTCTTCTCTGCAAAAGAAAAAACAAGCGGGATTGGCCTGGGATTAGCCATTGTGCATGGTATTGTTCAGAACCATAATGGTAAAGTAGAAGTAAATTCTGAGTTAGGGAAGGGAACAAGCATCTCCATTGTTTTACCTCTAAAAAGAGATAATTGACAAGTTTAGAATGGCATTGCTTCAGCGAAAAGATTATAGAAAGAGGATAAACTGGTCAGGATTCAAAGCATATCTGAAATCCTTCTCATCCATATATGGTCAGGTCTTCAGAGCAATCACCATACTTGCCCTTTTTCTGTTATTAGCCTTTGGGAGCATCTTCAGAATGGTAAACAGGGAGTTTATGGAAAATACCATTCAGCAAAGCGGTAATAATGTATGCAGGTTTGTTCAGGGAGCCCTGTATCAGCATATGCTGGAAAACGACAAACAGGCTATGCGAAACACCCTGGATATCATAAATGAGATGCCTGGTATTGAAGATGTTAATTTGTATGATGCTGAGGATAATCTAGCCTATTCCTCTTTTCCAAACGGATCAGTGGAGGAGCACAATCCTAACTGTAAGGATTGTCATACCAATATCAATACCATGTTTCCAAGGGCAGAGGCAGACTTCAGGATAATAAATATGGACAGTGAATGTGAGATGAGTGAAAGAGAGCACAACTACCGGCTTCTTTTAATCAGGACGCCGATTTTAAATGAAGAATCGTGTTATACAAATATGTGTCACGCTCACCAGGAGAGTGAGGTAGTACTCGGATCCTTTGTAATCAGGATCCCCCTGGAAGAGCTTGATGCCAGCTTCAATCAGTCTGTAATACTGGCTGTTCTGGCCACCGTGATCCTGGTGACTGTTCTTTTGTTTTTCACGAAAAGCAAAATTAAGAACCCGTTAAATGAGATTATCAGAGCAAGTGAAGCAGTTTCAAAGGGTGATAAAAGTACAAGACTGGAAATAAGATCCGGTCAGCTGAACGATATGAGATTGGTTTCCACTGCCTTCAATCAAATGCTGGATAAGCTGCAATCGGCTGCGGATGAACTGCAAAACTGGTCACAACAACTTGAATATAAAGTACAAAAGAAAACGGAAGAGGTATCGGAGATGCAGAATGAATTAATACATATTGAGAGAATTGCTTCTCTTGGCAAGTTATCTTCCTCGGTTGCACATGAAATTAATAATCCCCTTGCAGGTGTTTTAACCTACACAAAATTGGTGCACAAACAATTACGGAAACTGGACGTGGCAGACGATCAAAAGGCTTCCATGATAAAATATTTAAAAGTGATCGAGGAAGAGACAAAACGTTGTGGCGATATCGTAAAGGGATTACTGGATTTTTCCAGAAGTGATCAGCATGATTTTAAAACCTGTCACGTGCACAAGTTATTAAGGGAAACCTACACCTTGATCGATCACCAGATGAAAATAGAAAACATCAGTTTTCAAACTGATTTTTCGGCCAGTTCGGATCTGATCCAATGCAATGCAAATCAAATAAAACAGGCTTGCATTGCAATTTTGCTGAATGCCTCCGAAGCTGTGATGGAACACGGAGGCATAGTTATTAAAACCAGTAATCCGGATGAGAAGACAATCAAACTGGAAATATCGGATAATGGCATCGGCATTCCACAGGAAGATATCCCCCATGTTTTTGAACCATTCTTCTCCACCAAGGAAAAAGCCAGTGGTATCGGCTTGGGTTTGGCCATTGCTCATGGTATTGTCCAGAACCACAAAGGGAAAATTGATGTGGTTTCCCAGGTGGGAAAGGGGACAACAGTATCCATCACATTGCCTATTGTAAAAAAATAAAAAATCAATATGTCAGGAAAAATTTCGATTCTAATTGTAGATGATGAAGAATCTGTAAGAGATTCACTTTATAACTGGTTCATTGAAGATGGCTATGAAGTTGCATCTGCTGAAAATGCCAAACAGGCATTGTCCATTCTTGAAAAGAAGAATTATGACATCATCCTGGCCGATATAAAGATGCCGGGGATGGATGGCATGGAAATGCATAGAAGGATCAAATCTTTAAACAGGGATTCAATTGTAATTATCATGACAGCATTTGCCTCTGTAACAACTGCTGTTCAGGCTTTAAAGGACGGGGCCTATGATTATGTAACCAAGCCTTTTGATCCCGACGACCTGTCACATTTGATCCGGAATGCAAGCAGTCAGATTTCCATAAAAGCAGAAAATGTTGCCCTGAGAAATAAAATTGTTACCCTGGAAAATGTGGATGATATTATTGGAACCAGTGAGGCAATGATCAAAGTTCTTAAAGATGTAGAAAGGGTAGCCCAGTCCAACTCTCCGGTCATTATCACAGGCGAAAGCGGAACGGGGAAAGAGCTTATTGCCAGAGCTATCCATTCTAATTCCAATAGGAAATTTTTCCCTCTTGTTAGTGTCCACTGCGGATCTTTAACGGAAAGTTTACTTGAAAGTGAATTGTTCGGACATGAAAAGGGTGCTTTTACAGGTGCCATGTATAACCGGAAGGGCAGATTTGAAATGGCCGACGGCGGAACGATCTTTCTTGATGAAATCGCCACCATTTCACCAAAAATGCAAATTGAGTTGCTAAGGGTTCTGGAAACAAAGATCTTTGTGAGGGTGGGTGGCAACAAGGAGATCTCCTCCGACTTCCGGGTAATCTGTGCAACAAATAAAGATCTGAAGAAAATGGTGGATGAGGGGACGTTCAGAGAAGATCTGTATTATCGTCTTAATGTTGTCACTATCAGGATCCCTCCACTGCGCGAGCGCGTAGAAGATATTCCCATATTAGCGGAATATTTCGTCAAGACCTACTGCACTTCCATGAGCAGAAACATTATTCCCATTGACCCGGCAGCCATGAAACGTCTTGAACAATATGATTTCCCAGGGAATGTTCGGGAGCTGGAAAATATGATAGAACGCGCCATCGTTGTCGGAAATGAAAAGGAAATCCGCCTGAAAGATCTTCCCCTGGAAAAGGATATTACCTACAGTGTCAACGAAAGCCTTGAAGATCTTGAAAAAAGGTATATGCTCCAGGTGCTGAATAAATACGACTGGAACATATCACAATCCGCCAGGGTCCTGAAAGTGGACAGAGTAACCATGTACAACAAAATCAAGAAATACAAATTGAAGTCTCCAAAAAACAAATAGTTGAGTGAGCAAAGTATATTACTAATCTCCTTTGCCAATTTCGAGGATGATATTCTTGAGAGGATAGCCAGGGAGATAACAAAAGAATACCAGTTTCCGGTTAATATTGATACAAGTCATTTGGACTTAAGTGAGTTCTATGATCCTATGCGAAGACAATATGATGGCAACCGTATATTAAAAATAATTGATTTCATATCCGCATCCCGGTATGTTAAAAAAGTGGGCTTATTCCGGGTAGATCTCTTCATTCCCATTCTTACCTATATTTTTGGTCAGGCTGCTTTAAACGGGAATTCAGGAATTGCATCACTTTACCGCCTGAGAAACGAACAATACGGGATGAAGAAAGATGAAAAGTTATCGCTCGAACGCTTCGAAAAAGTGATTATTCATGAGCTGGGACATATGTTTGGTTTGATACACTGCCATATCCCGACCTGCGTGATGAGATCGAGTACCTACGTTGAAGATATTGACCAGAAAAATCACAGACTTTGCAGCAAGTGCCGGACTGAATTGGAATCATAGCTCGCTTACAAGCTGCGGAATTAATTCCAGGATAAGTATAAGGGGCTGCTGAAGCAGGAAAAATGTGTTTATGGAGTACCTGCAATTTTAACGACCATCTTTCCTTTATTTTTGCCATCAAAAAGATCGATAAATGCCTGTGGAATCTGATCAAAACCTTCCACAATGGTTTCGGCATAGTTCAGTTTGCCTTCCTCCAGCCATTTGGCTAAGATCTGCATGGCTTCAGGGAATTTAGCCGCATAATCGCTAACAATAAATCCCTGCATTAAGGCAGAGTTTCTGACCAGGAAAGGCTGAACACTCAGGCTCTGGGGCAGGGAAGTTAAATTGTATACCGAAATAGCACCGCAGACCACGATCCTGGCAAACTGGTTGATTTTTACCAGCACAGCATCAGAAATATCACCTCCTACGTTGTCGAAATAAACATCCACCCCCTGTGGGCAGGCAGTGGCAATAGCTTTTCTTATGTTCCCCGTGGTCTTGTAATTGATGGCGGCATCAAAACCAAGATCCGAAGTCAGCATTTCACACTTCTCATCCGTTCCGGCAATACCTACAACACGGCAGCCCATGATTTTAGCAATCTGACCTGCTACGCTTCCAACAGCTCCGGCAGCCCCTGAAACAACAACAGTTTCCCCTTTCTTTAGCCTTCCAATTTCAGACAAGCCCAGGTAGGCTGTCAGACCGGTCATTCCCAGAACTCCCAGATAGGCAGATAGTGGAGCTTTATCACCATCCACCTTATGAAGACCTATGCCCCTGGATGATTGATATTCCTTCCATTCCAACATGCCATATACATAGTCGCCCATGCTGAATTCGGCAAGATTTGATTCAATAACCTGTGCTATAACTCCCGAGCTGATAGCTTTGTCCAATTCAAAAGGAGCTACATACGATTTAGCATCATTCATCCTCCCTCTTAAGTACGGATCTACAGATACATACTTAGTTTTAAGTATCATCTCGCCGGCTTGTAAAACTGGTTTTTCCTCCGACACAAAAAGAAAATCTGTTTGTCGGGGTCTTCCTTTTGGCCGGTTTTTTAATACTATGCTACGATTCATTTCTAACTGTTTGAAGTGATTGATTTATTATTGATTGCTACAGAATTCCTGGATCACGTCTGAAGGCACAAATTGCAGATCAGGTAAAGTTTTTGAGATACTGATCATGGCAGCCGCATTACGATCTGAATGAATGGCCCGGTATTTTTTTAAGCTTCCTCGCAAAATAATATGAGCCAATTTAAGAAAGATAGCTCCTGCACCTTCTCCAAATTGCTTTTCATTCCTTTCCTCAAGAAACAGAGAAGGCCTGAGGATGTAAGTTTGGGGAATGGCCTGATCCAAAACCGCCTGTTCCATCTCCCCTTTTGTCCTGCTGTAAAAGATCTTGCTCTTTACCTTAGCCCCCATGGATGACATCACCAGGAAGGTGGGTATCTTGTTTACTTCAGGTGAGTTCTTTCCGGAGGCTTTCCTGGAGAACAGCTTGATGCTTGAATAGCTATTGTCAGCTATTAAGCTGTTCAAAAGCAAAATTCCTGTTAAACCTCTTCCACCCGATAAAATGGCTGTCTTTTGATTCATGACAAATGAAATAAAGGTGCGTCTCGAAGTAAAACCATAAAACCAGCAATTGGTTCAGTTCGGATTTTACCTGCCTGCAGTTTGAACATGTGAGTATGCACTGCGTTTTATATAAATGAAGAATAAGCTGCGTGTTGTTGTTCTGGGTGCGGGCTTTGGAGGTTTGGAAATCACAGCGATACTTTCTGAAAGAATTGGAGATCGTCTCGATCTTACCCTGATCGACAAGACCGGGTTTTTCTATTTTGGCTATTCTAAACTTGATATCATGTTCGGACTCAAGCCGGCCAAATCGGTAAAGCACTCCTATAGCAAGGTTAACCTGCCGGGAGTAAGATTTCGCAAGGAAACTATTACATCCATTGATCCGATTAACAGGCGGGTTAGCACTCAAAACGGGACTTACCTTGCTGATGTGCTGGTGGTAGCCCTTGGAGCTGATTATAATATCGGTGCTACTCCGGGATTGGCAGAGGGAGGATATGAATTTTATTCATTTGAGGGCGCTGAAAAGGTCCGGAACATACTGCCAGGCTTCAAGAAGGGACATGCAATTGTAGGAGTATGCTCCTTCCCTTTCAAGTGTCCACCCGCCCCCAGTGAAACAGCATTACTCTTACATGAGTACCTTGTCCGCCAGGGAGTTCGGAAGAATTGTAAGATCAGCCTTATTTTGCCCTTCGAATTACCCTTACCTCCTTCCTATGGCACATCCAAAGCGCTGCTAAAGTCATTTCAGGAAAAGGACATCAGCTACATCCCTGAAATGATGGTTGGATCCATTGATGTACAACGCAGGATCGCTGAGCTGGATGACGGCAGAGAGTTAGCCTTCGATTTATTCCTGGGAATCCCGGAGCATTGTGTTCCCACAGTGCTTGAGCAAAGTGGCCTGGTCCATGACGAATGGATCCCGGTCGACAGGGACTCCATGCTTACCCGCTTCCCGAATGTCTATGCCATTGGCGATGTGGCTGCTGCAGGCGTACCAAAATCAGGGCAATTTGCTATCGGAGCTGCCCGCAGTGCCGCAGAATCCATTATTGCAATAGATAAGGGGCATGAATTTACAAATAAATTCAAAGGCACAGGTTCCTGCTATGTGGAGTTCGGTGAAGGAAAGGTGGGGCGTGCAGATGTGGATTTTTTCTCAAATGCTCATGCCTCAGGAATTCACAGAGGAGTATCCGCTGCCCTGGCTGTTGAAAAGAGAGCGCTTGAAGAACACAACAAAGCCTTCTGGTTTGGAAAAAGCATGAGAAGCACCCTGGCATGACTCCTGCCTTTTGTTTAGCCTTACACCTGAACGGTCAGCAGGGTGAAGTGGCCATCAGCCCTGTATGGCTGAAGATAAGCAGAATCAACAAGGGCCGGTCCATGAAAATCAATGACAGGGTCACTTCAGAATACCTCCTGTTCAATACCAAAAAGAAGCAGGGTATCATCTATACAAGATGGGAGGGAAGCTTTCAGGAAGGTTCCCATGGTCATCCAGGAGATCGTTACAATGTTTGAGTAGATGACAAAAAGTTAATAATCAAAAACTTATTGACTTGAGTTGAGATGTTTTGTAAATTGTTGCTTATCCAAACCAAAAAGCTGCAAATCATGAAAAAACAGACAGTGTCAACTATCGTAATTGTCGGGTGCATTTGTATTTTACAGTCATGTGCATTCAGACCCTGTACAACCATAGACACATATGTATCCGGAGTACACAGCAGAATCGTTGGTGAAGCTGATAGCTGGTCAGGCGCCTGGGGATTTCAGGGAGGCGTTGAGGCAGAGTTCCCTTTTACCTGCAAGCTACCACTCACGTATTGGGGCGGGTTAAATATCTCCATGCAGGGAGCCGGTTGGGAAGAGGATTGGGGCGAGGGACTCATTGAAGGTACAACCAGACTGTGGTATCTCAATCTCCCTTTAACCACAAGATATTATTTCACAAATAATGTCTACGGCGAAATTGGTCTTCAGCCTGGTTTTCTATTAAGTGCCAATGATAATTATGATGGGGAGTCCTATGATGTTAAAGATTATATCAAAACGTTTGACCTGGGTATCCCCCTGGGTGTAACTTATGCATTTCCAAATAACTTTGGGCTGGGTCTGAGGATCGTTCCAGGAGTCCTCAACATCAGTGAAGGTGAATGGGACGATTATAAGGATCGCAACTTCACAGTAGCTCTCAGGGGAATATATACCTTTAAGAAGAAGTAGCCATACATTCTACTCCCCTGATATCTTAAGGAGTTTTTTCACATCAAAGAAGCTGTCTGTCTGCATTGAGATAAAATAAATCCCCGGGGAGAGGCTTCCGGCATCCCATTCCAGGGCATACTTTCCTCCGGTCGGGTGATGCTCGCTGTAGGACTTTATCAGCTGACCCCGGGCATTAAAAATCCCCAGCTGCACTGTGGCTGCTTCCGGAATCTGATATTGAATGCGTGTGCTTTTGGCAAATGGATTGGGACTGTTCTGTACCAGCTTGTATTCCAGGGCTTGATACTTTTCTGTAGAGGTCAGTCCCCATATATGCTGCTCCACATAAGCTGGGCGTGCTTCGTTATAGTCTTTCATTAATTGAATGGCTGTTTCCCAGTCCTCCAGTATGGTACCAATAAAAGGCCAGCGGTGCTTGTACTCCGTCATATAGGGCCGGAGCTCAGCTGCCATCTCATCCAGAAGGGAATTCATTGTATCGGGGTGAAATTCATGATCCTTATGTTCCATGTACCAGCCCACAAATTCATTTAAAAACTCCTGGTTGTCATAAATTTCAGTCATGATGGGGTGAGGGCCGTATTGGCCGAACATTGGAAACTCCAGTCCCTCAATAACCGCCTTGATCATATTTAACTGTGGACCCATGTCGGAATATTCCGGCCCCAGTGAAGTAGCCACACCAAATCCGGTTTCCATATCATACTGGATCCATTTCCATTTCCCATTTGCAGTTCTGGGTCTCCAGCTGGCATCGTTATTATTGGGCCAGTCCCATTTACCCACATAAATGCAGTGCCACATGTAGGCAATGAAATTGTCCATATCCATCTGAGTCTTCAAGTAGGCATAATTTTCGGGCAAGGTCATATCGTTCGATCTCAGAAAACTCATCATATTGTTCCAGTGAGCAGCACTGCCTTCATCCACATAAGCGTAGGGCTGTCCATTGTTTTCGGTGTGCCTAAGGATGTCAACGCCCGGATTTTCCCGGTCGATGCCGTAGTGGAACTGGAAATACCATGGATTCTTGCTGGCTTCCCTAAGGGCATGTAAACCCCAGTACTCCCCGTTAATAAAAACAACGACAGGCTGGTAAGCCTGGATATCAAGATCGCTATCGGCCATCAGCCTGTGCCCATAGGCATCGTTAAACAGGGCTCCTGAAATGAGGCTGCCCCATGCCCTGATAATAAAACGTTTGAATTCTGTAAGCTCATTCGCTTTGGATGGATCATCCTCGAATATCGGATAAGAAATCCTGTTTTTCCCATAGGCACTGCGGGCAAAAACGTGCAATCCCTTCTGAGGGCTATTGGGGGAAGAGCCCCCCTGGATCTGTATTCCCACATCCTGAGCAAACCCCAGTTCACCACCCGGCTCAAATAAAGCGATATGCGCAGGTTTTTCCCAATCCTGGAAGTAGTTTCCACTCTCAGGATACCCGGCCACATGCGTTACCCCGGGGACATAGATTCCAGTATTATAGTCAAACAGGTTCTTCCTGTCGGATACAATGGATATCACCGGCAGGGTAGCATAGCGCTGGTGCATATCTGCATCGACAAAACAGGTGAGGGTGATAACATCGCTTGGCTCATAACCTGGTTTGTATGCCCGTGCCCGTACCACATTGGCCTTAAATACCTCTCCTGCCGGGGGGATCCAGTCGGGAAACCACGGGAGCGGGTCCTCATTGGTGCGAATCTCAGAAAAGACGTTAGCATCACCTGCCCTTGATTGCAGGAGTATGGGTTCACTATAAATCGGAGAGGTAGCAAGAGGCTCATCACCATTCAGGGTATAGGTGATAGTAGTTCCGCTTTCGCCGGAACTTATTTCCAGCAGCTGGTCCACTGTATAAAACCCTGGCTGCAGGGAGAATTCAGGAACCCGTGCTTTTAGATAGGGTGCAGTGGTATTTGAATTCCCCGGGGTTGGAGTATCAAAGAAATGCCATTCGCTTCCTCCATCGGGTTGCCTTCCCGAGGAGATATCTTCAATTTGCTTCCCATATGTGATGGAATCAATCAGGATCCCGGAATCATCAAATATGGCAATATTATCCCCTGTAATCGAAAGCCTGAAATTTGCATGAAGGCCTGTTTGATTTACTCCCCGGCCATCGGCCCAAATCAACAGGTACTCTCCCGGATCGATGGAGACTCCTGCAGGGAACTGCCATTTGATAGTATCCTCAAGATTGTCGGTCAGGTACCAGCTGCTTAAATCAATAGTCTGAACACCTGTGTTATATAATTCGATCCAGTCGGGAAAAGATGCAAAGTCAGGATCTGCAATGGTAGTGGCATTGGAAGCCTGGAACTCATTGATCACAATTTCCTGGGTGAAGGAGCAGACTGAAAATGTCAGTGTAAGAATGAAGCTCAGCGTCAATGATTTATTCATACGTGCATATTACGGCTTTTCCGGACAATACTCAAGAAAAAGTACCTGACTTGCAGGTGATCAAGGCAAATACTAAAAGATTGATAAGTCCGTTTTACTTAAAAGCAATTTATCATGAAAACTCTAAGCTTCCTGCTCCTGCTTTGTATCCCGGCCCTGGCTTTTTCACAGGCACTCTCTGAAGATGAACTCCGGTTGATGGTCAAAACTGCTCAGGATAAATCTGTTAATGCTCACCAGAGTGTTATTCAACGTACAAATGAAGATTTTGCAAGGTCCATCTGGGGTAGAAAGGTCCGCTTTAACGACGCGGCAATAGTCAGATTCTTCAACCATCCCAGCGGAGAAAAAGTTTCAGCCGGTGTTGATATTCAAAATTCATATCCGGGAAACTGGGCCTATTCTTATAACCAGCAAACAGCCGCAGACCTTTTAAAAGCCAACGGGGTCAGGGTGACTACCTCATACAATACCCTGTGGATCATAGCCAGGCAAGATATTTTGTATGCCGAAAATACGAATGAGGATAAAAAAACCACTCTGGAGCTATACTGTCCCAAGCAAGAGTTTCTTGAGGTCCTCAGAACAGGTCAGAACCAGAGCATCGAATTCCTGATCACCGGCTATCAGGGAAGTATTTCCTCCACCACTAAAATATATGGCGTTTTGACCCAGGTGAATACTGAAAAACAAGTAGTTAGTTGTTCCAAGGGGCATGAGTTTGATAAAGGTCTTGGCTACAAATTTTGTCCTACCTGCGGAGAAACCCTGGAATAAAAGTAATTTTCCTAACTTACAACTCAGTTATATTTCATTCATATTCCTGAGAAAATTGAAAATACTAAGCTGCCTTTTCGTCCCCCTGTTTCTGTTATCTATGACTAGCTGTTCCGAAAAAAAAGAAGCCGCCTATGTGGAAGGGCTACTCTATCTGGATGGCAAAGCAGTAAGCATTGAAATAGTTGATGGTCTCATAAGCCGTGTTAAGCCCCTTGCCTCAGGATCCGGAGTCCCTGACGTTTACCTGGCTCCGGGCCTGATTGATATCCAGATAAACGGCTATATGGGGGTTGATTTTTCCGACCAGGAACTGAGCTCCGATCAGATGCATGAGGCCACCTATGCCTTATGGAAAGAAGGAGTGACCTCCTATCTTCCCACACTGATTACAAGGGACCATCCCAGGCTGGCCCATAGCTTTTCCCTGCTTGCCGGGGCCTTGGACGACGAAATGATTGGAATGTCGATTCCGGGATTTCATCTGGAAGGCCCCTATATCTCGCCGGTGGACGGTTACCGGGGTGCACATCCTCTACAGCATGTGAGGCTGCCCGACTGGGAAGAGTTTTCGGAATACCAGGAAAAGGCTCATCAGGGAATCAAACTCATTACGGTGGCACCTGAAATGGAAGGAGCCATCTCCTTCATTAAGCTTTGCCGGGAAAGCGGAGTAGTGGTTTCGCTTGCTCATCATAATGGAAGTCCTGAAATCATTGATCAGGCCGTGGAAGCGGGTGCATCCCTGTCCGGGCACCTGGGTAACGGCTGCGCCAATGAAATCAACCGTCATCACAATCCACTCTGGCCACAACTGTCCAACGATGGCCTTTCAATTAGCATTATTGCCGATGGATCTCATTTGACGAAAGAGGAAGTCCGCTCCTTCTACAAAGTGAAAGGCGCCGAAGGAACCATTCTGGTCTCGGATGCCCTCTCATTTGCAGGGCTCCCTCCCGGGATATATGAAAAGGATGGCGAGACCTACGAGCTCACCGGTGAGGTGGTGAAATTCCCTTCCCAGAATGTCCTCGCAGGAGCTGCAATGCCCATCAGCCGGTGCATTACAAATGCCATGAAATTTACAGGGTGCAGTCTTGAAGAGGCCATCCGGATGGCCAGTACAAACCCGGCCCGCCTCCTGGGACTCGATCACCTGGGTGAAATCAAAGAGGGCCTGCGGGCCGACCTGATCCAGTTTGTACTGGAGGATGGGGCTATGGTCATTCAGAAAACATGGGTCGCCGGGAAAGTTGTCTACCTGAAAGAGTAAGGGTTGACACTATACAAAAAAAGAAACTCTGATATTCTCATGGAAATCACAAAAGATGTCCATATGGAAGACCTGGTTCAGCTGAAGCCTTCCAGCGTATTATACCTGGCCGACCGGGGAATCAAGTGTATCGCCTGCGGGGAACCCATCTGGGGCACCCTCGAGGATGCTGCACGGGAAAAGGGTTTCACTGATGAACAGATTGCGGCAGTTGTGATTGAACTGAATGCGCTAACACTATAAAAAACCAAGTGATGGTATCAAATTCAAGAAGAAGCTTCATTAAAAAAACAACTGCAGCTTCAGCAGCATTTTCAATTGGGGGCATCCTGCCCGCTTTCAGTGCCAGAAGCTATGGCCGCATCATGGGCTCCAATGAAAGGATAACTGTGTCTGTGATGGGGGTAAACTCCAGGGGAAAAGCGCTGGCTGCTAACTTTGCACAGCAGAAAGATTGCGATGTCATCCACATTTGCGATGTGGATAGCAGAGCAATCATTTCATGTCAGAAAGAACTGGAAACATACCAGGATATAGAATCCAAAGGATTTCAGGATTTCCGGGAATCACTTCAGGATAGAGAAATCGATGCGATGGTTATCGCAGCACCAGACCACTGGCATGCTCCTGCCGCCCTTCTGTCCATGCAGGCAGGGAAACATGTCTACCTGGAGAAACCCAGCAGTCATAATCCCCGGGAAGGAGAATTGCTTATTGAGGCTGCCAGGAAATACGATAAAGCTGTTCAACTGGGAAACCAGCGCCGCTCGTTCCCAAGGCTTATACAGGGCATGCAGGAACTTAAAAACGGAGTCATTGGCCGTGCCTATTTTGGGAAGGGCTGGTATGCAAATAACCGTGGACCCATTGGAACAGGGAAAGAGATTGCAGTACCGGAATGGCTCGACTGGGATCTCTGGCAGGGACCTGCTCCCAGAAAGACTTTTAAGGACAATATCGTTCATTACAACTGGCACTGGTTCTGGCACTGGGGAACAGGTGAAGCCCTTAATAATGGTACGCATATGATTGATCTCCTGCGCTGGGGAATGGATGTGGATTACCCGGTAAAAGTGAGTTCCAATGGAGGAAGGTACCGTTATCAGGACGATTGGGAAACACCGGATACACAGGTAATAAATCTGGACTTTAAAGAGGGTGTTACCATGACCTGGGAAGGAAGATCCTGTAATGGAAAACTCATTGAAGGCAGTGGAGCCGGGGTGATCTTTTATGGAGAAGAAGGCAGTATGTTATTTCCCGGGGGTGACAATTACACCATTTTCGATCTGCATAACAAGGTGGTCAAAGAGATTGGCCCGGAGCAAAAGCTGGATACCGGTGACCTGGTAAATCCCTTTAATAATCTGGATGCCATTCATATAAATAATTTCTTCGACGGTATCCGTGATGGAAGCAGCCGGCTCAATGCTGATATCGAATCCGGACACAAGAGTACCCTGCTCGTGCAACTTGGCAATATCGCGCAGCGCGTCGGGCATTCTCTTGAAATTGATCCGGAAAACGGTCATATTCTGGGTGATGAAGCAGCTAATAAGTTCTGGTCCCGAAGCTATGAAGCAGGCTGGGAAATGAAGCTTTAGTTTTACAGATTAGAATAATACAACATGAAATCCAGACGATCATTTCTAAAGACATTGGGTACAGGAGCTATGCTCTCAGCTTTTGCGCCGCAGCTGCTGAGCGGACGTGACCAGGATTTAAAATACCTGCGGATAGGCATCATCGGTGCTGAAAACTCCCATACCATAGGTTTTGGTAAAATGTTCAATATTGATAAAAAATTCCCTTCGGCAGAAGTAAAATTTGTCTGGGGCGAAAGCGATGAGTTTGCCAGAAATGCTGCAGAAAAAGGAAGTATCCCGAATATAGTCAAAAACCCCATGGAGATGCTTGGGGAAATTGATGCACTGATAGTCGATCACAGGCATGCAAAGTATCACCTTGAAGCTGCGACCCCCTTTATCAAAGAGGGTATTCCGACTTTTGTTGACAAGCCATTTTGTTACAGAGTGGCTGAGGGGGAAACGTTCCTGGAACTGGCCCGGGAACATGGAACACCGGTCACCTCTTACAGCTCCATTGCTCAAAGTGCTTCAACTTTTGATATGAAAAAGCAGGTGGAGTCCATGGAGTCTATCAAGCAGGTGCTAAGAACAGGACCGGTCGACATGGATTCAAAATACGGAGGAATTTTTTTTTATGGGGTTCATATTGTTCAGCCCCTGATGTATATGTTTGGTGAAGATATCGAAAGGGTGAGGGTCACTCGAAACGGGCAAAATGGCAGCGCAAACCTGGTGTATAAAAATGGCTTATTTGCTACCTTGATTTTTAAGGACACAGGTGGCTGGGAAACATTTGTGGAGACAGATGAGGGATTCATGGAACTCAAATCCAGAGTGGTGGAAGACGATCCGGCCTTATGTTATACCGATATGGTAGAAATGTTCAGAACCGGAAAGGAACCCCGCTCCCACCAGAGTATACTTAATTGTGTGCGGGTACTGGAAGCCCTGGAAAAATCCGTTGCCAGTCAGAAATGGGCAGAAGTATCTGTCGTGGATTCATAAGATCGATCCTGCCGGTATGAACAGCCCTTCAGGGATCGATGCAACTGTCCAGGTAAAAATAATAAACGTCGGTGATCTCGTTCAGGGTTTTTCTTTCTATGGCAGCAGTCATTTCAGGACAATCCCGGAAATACTCTGTCAGCCGCTTTCTCTTTAGTCCAAGCACTCCCTGGGTAACTCTTACCATTTCATCGGAGCCAGTTCTGTAAAAAAGGGGAACATAATCCAGGTAGCCATTATCAGCGTCTATGTACTCCCATTGATAGTAAGTCAGAGCTTCATTTTTTAAAACGGCCTTTAAAAAAACCCGCTCAACTCCTTCATTCACATAGTATCTGAACTTGAAAAATGTGCTTTCTTCCCAGAGTGGCATGGTTTCATAAAACTGATCGCCGATTGCATATCCCAGGATCTCATCAGGACTGAATTTTTTCCTGAAGAGGGAATTCTCAGCTTTGAAGCGTATGGCGGTATACAGTTTAGGGAAGCTTCCGGTGGACCGGTCCTTTACCTGACCAGAGAGGGTATCTCCTTCATTAGTAATTATAAAACCCCGTGAATAATTCTTATTTGTTGCCTGAAGGGGAATGAGTGTAAGGCTAAACAGGAAAAACAGGAGGTAAACCTTTTTATAAATAAGACAGTATCCGGGAAAACTCTTTTTCATTGAAATTGTTTTACTTTTAAGTAGTGCAAATCCCGTGCAACTTTATGAAATTACGGTCCAACCTATCGCTGTTTCCTGCTTTGATCTTCCTGGTCACCGTCATGCATCTTTCGTCTCAGACCATCCTGGCCCAGGACCTGAAGGGATCTCTTGAGCAGACAGCTTTATCTGAGGCGGCCATCAAATGGAACCCTGATACCCGGATGCCTTCAGACATTAAACCGAATGCTTCCACTTCCCTGACCAAGGAAGAATTCTTTGTGGATCTCCGGAAGGCTTTCCGGCTTCCCGCCCACCTGCTCTTTGTCACGGAGAAAGAGAATACCGGTCCGGTGGGTGACAGGCATATTCGTTATGCCCAGCACTACAAAGGCCTGGAGCTGGCTCGCACCCGGTTTATTGTACATATGAAAGCTGATCGCGTGACCCATGCCCACGGGCAGCTCATCGGCGAGCCCACTGTAAACCTCGTCCCCACCCTGGACAGGCAGGAAGCCTACCAGTATGCCCTGAGTCATCTGGGTCTGAATGTATATGAGGCCAAACGGGGCCGGGCTTTAATGTCACAACTATCCTTCGGATCGGAAACAGGCAGTGCTAACGGAAAACTGCTCCTATCTTCCGGCTTTAAGGAAAAAACGCCCGGGAACTACAGGCTGGTGTATAGCTTCGATATTACCACATTGGATCCGCTGGGACGTTACGATGTGGAAATCGATGCACACAACGGCGAGATGGTGGGAAAGTATCCCACCCTGTACCATGAGAACATCCCCACCAGGGGTAAGAGCCTGTACAACGATATGGTTGATATCGTGATTTCGGATACCATATTCAAGAGTGAGTGGCCCGACAATGAAGCATACTGGCATCCCGACCAGTGGAATGCCTACCTGGGATCAGGAACAAGCTGGTGGGTGGGCGATACTGCCTCCTTTGATCCGGGTGGATACAGCGATGTCTGGCATGTGGTACTGGAAACAAATCCCATCACGCTCTCAGGATCTCAGCTGAGCCTGGCATTTCAGCACCGCTACGCCCTGGAAAACCCCGATGGAGCTTCCGACTATAACAAGAACTATGATGGATGGGATGGCATAAACGTACGGATCAGTACCGACGGGGGAAGCACCTGGGAGGTGTTGACCAATCCACAGCCTGATTACACCAGCACCAGCCTGTGGAGCTTTGGCGGCATACATAATGAAGGACCCGGAATCCCCGGCTGGGCGGGCCGACAGATGAACTGGACCAAGGTTAACTTCAACCTCTCCGCTTACTCAGGCCAAACGGTTAACATCCGCTTCGATTTTGCTTCCGATGGTGCATATTCCAGCCTGGACGACAACAGTCTTTTTGGCTGGCAGATCGATAATATTGAAGTCCGCAACTCCAACCAGGCACTTTATACCAACTCGGGCAGCGACAATAACATCCGTGCCTACAGTATCATCAACTGGGTAGGAAATATAGAAGGCAAATACCGACTGAGGGAAACTACCCGCGGCAAGGGTATTGCGACCATCAATGCAGGAAGCGGACTTGGTTTTTCGAAATATGTGGATTTTGTCCAGGACACCTTCCCAATGCTTAGTGAAAACAACCGGGCAGGTGTTGGCATTCACTGGGCCAGCGAATTGACCTACGATTATTTTATGGAAAGCTTCGGGCGCAACAGCTATGATGACAGGGGAGCGGCTATCATTTCCTATGCAAACTGGAAGGAGAATGGGAATCGTAACAACGCTTTCTGGAGCGGTTCCTTCGCTGCCTACGGGTCCGGCGATGGAGA
>CAYWGP010000245.1:0-87553 GCA_964458155.1 uncultured Bacteroides sp. | reverse complement strand
ATTGTGCCTGTCCAATGGCAGTGCACGGACGATTATAAAAAGCAGCCTGCCATGCTGCTAAATGGCAAAAAAAAAGGCCGGGATGAACCCGGCCTGGTATAATGCGTATAGCGTATCTTCTCTGTCAGGTTATCCAGCATAGCAACATATCTTCACAATCGGTACCGTTAAATACGGTTCCGGTCATGATCAGCTTACTGCTTGTATTAGAATAAGCTCTCATTGTTTCAGAGTTCAGAAACCATTGTCCCATCCTGCTTCAGATGTATCTTCTTTCCTGCCAGGTATAGATCCAGCCCTTCTCCTTCCAGATTTGTAATGCTTGCTTTGTTCTTCTCTATATGAACCTTCAGGGTACGACCCCGGTAGAGAATCTTAAACGAAAGGGCCTGCCAGCTTTCAGGAAGACCGGGATCGAAACTCAGCAGTTCATCCCGGATCCTCATCCCTCCGAAGCCATGGACAACCGACATCCAGGTGCCTCCCATGCTGGTGATATGCAGCCCCTCATCCACCTCATTATTGTAGTCATCCAGGTCCAGGCGGGAGGTCCGCAGGTACATCTCATAGGCTTTTTCGGATCGCCCGATGCGATTGGCAAGAATTGCATGGACGCAGGGTGACAGGGAGCTTTCATGCACCGTGCGTGATTCGTAAAAATCGAAATTCCGCTCAATGGTCTCCGGGTCAAACTCATCCTCGAAAACATAAATACCCTGCAATACATCTGCCTGCTTTATAAAACAGGAGCGCAGGATGCGGTCCCATGACCAGTGCTGGTTGATAGGCCTCTCGGCGGGATCCAGGTCTGCTGCCATCAACTGCTCTTTATCCATAAACCCATCCTGCTGCAGGAATACTTTCAACTTCGCTTCGTAGGGGAAATGAAGCTTTTTCACAATGTCTTTCCAGGCTTTGGTTTCTTCTTCATGTTTCAAGCCGGTCTTCCGGGCCAGGACATCAAAGGCTGCCCTGTCTTCATTTTTTAAATGCCCCAGTTCCTCCATGGTATAGCTCAGGGTCCAGCTGGCCATCTTGTTGGTGTACCAGTTGTTGTTCACATTGTTTTCGTATTCATTAGGACCGGTCACTCCCAGCATCACATACTTCTTTTTCTCTTCCGACCATGTGATCCTCTGACGCCAGAAGCGGGAGATGGCAATTAACACTTCCAGTCCGTGGGAAGCCAGGTAAAGCCTGTCGCCTGTATACCTGACGTAGTTGAAGATGGCAAAAGCAATGGCCCCGTTCCGGTGAATTTCCTCAAAAGTAATTTCCCATTCATTATGACACTCTTCCCCGTTCATGGTTACCATGGGATAAAGAGCCGCCCCATCTTTGAAGCCAAGCTTTTCTGCATTTTCAATGGCTTTTTCCAGGTGCTTATACCTGTAAATCAAAAGGTTTCGTGCCACTTCCTCTCTGGCGGTGCTAAGGTAGAAGGGAATCATATAAGCTTCGGTGTCCCAGTAGGTGCTTCCCCCGTACTTCTCCCCTGTAAAGCCCTTGGGGCCGATGTTCAGTCGTTCATCTTTTCCGGTATAGGTCTGGTTCAACTGAAAGATATTAAACCGGATCCCCTGCTGGGCAGCAATATCCCCTTCAATGATAATATCTGAATGGGCCCAGTTCTCTTCCCAGATGGCCGCATGCTCTTCAAACAGCGTATCAAATCCAAGCTCCATGGCGCCTGTAAGCACCCCGATCCCTTGATCGACCATTGCCTCCTTTTTGTGATTCAAGGAGCTGAGCACAGATACATATTTGTACAGAATGGCCTCTTCTCCCTGGCCCAGTTCTAACTGGATGCGGTTGGATACATAATCTGGCTTCTGAACCACCTCAGGCTCCAGCTGCCGGGCTTCTCCGTTCAGTTCAAGGACATAAGACATGGTCATGCAGCTTACGAAACCCGTTTTCCGGGTGCGCGCCATCAGGTAAGCCGATCCTGCAACCGCTTTGGTGCTTTCCATTTCCCAGAACAGTTCATCGTAATTTGAATCCTGGTTTACCACATTTCCATCTATATATGGGGTAAAGGCGACCTTACCCGAAAAATCAACTGAACGGATGGCATAACGGATGGCTCCAATCTCGTCCTGTTTCATGCTCAGGAAACGGCGCGCTGCAATCTCCAGTCGGCCCTCTCCCACATAGATGGCAAAGGTCCGTTCCAGGTAGCCCTGCCTCATATTCAGTTCACGCCTGAACTCTGCAGGTTTGTGCGTGTGAAGATCCAGTTGTTCCCCGTTAATCTCCACATCAATTCCGGTCCAGTTAGGTGCATTGAGCACTTTCGCGAAATACTCGGGGTAGCCGTTTTTCCACCAGCCCACCCTGGTTTTATCGGGGTAATAAACACCGGCCAGGTAAGTACCCTGAAGTGTTTCGCCCGAATACTGCTCCTCGAAATTTGCACGTTGACCCATCCTGCCGTTCCCAAGGCTAAAGATGCTTTCTGAAGCCTCCTGCATAGCCGGATTAAATCCTTCTTCAATAATGCTCCACGGATCGGCTTTGTAATATCCTTTCATAACAATTTCTTCTTTATTTGGGATTTGTATCCTTAACAAATAAAATAAGCACCGAGGCCACAAGCATGGAGATTCCTCCTGTAAGCAGGGCATAGATGCTGTCTCCTCCAAAGAGTGATTTTACCATAAAACCCAGTATGGTCGCAGCCAGAATCTGCGGGATCACAATAAAGAAATTAAAGATGCCCATATATACCCCCATTTTATGGGATGGAAGCGATCCGGTCAGGATGGCATATGGCATGGCAAGGATACTGGCCCAGGCCAGGCCAATTCCGATCATGGAGAAGATCATGTGCTGGGGGTTGTTCAGGATCAAAATAGATGCAAGGCCCAGTCCCCCAACCACCAGGGCGATTGAATGGGTAATTTTCCTGTTGGTGATCCTGGCCAGGAAAGGCAACAACACCAGTCCGAATGCAGCAGCAAACAGGTTGTACCATCCAAACATACCGCTTACCAGGTTGGCTCCTTCGTTATAGGCCTCTGTGGTCGTATCTACAGTGTGATAGAGATGACTGGTCACAGCCGGGGTGGTGTAGATCCACATGCTGAAAAGGGCAAACCAGGAAAAGAACTGTACAATGGCCAGTTGTTTCATGGTCAGGGGCATGTGATACAGGTCGGTGATGATGGACACCAGTCCGTTTTGTTCCCTGTTGCTTTTTATCATCCCTGCACTCATCAGCTGAAGTATCCCGAATAAACCAAAACCACCTGCCAGGATGTAAAGCTCCTTTTCCAGTTTCAGATAATAAACAGGAAGGGCAAAGGCGATCCCCACCAGGGTCCAGATAATTCCCCGACGCAGATATTTGCTTACAGGATCCGGGGTGTCATCGTGTTTTTCAGCCTCCGATTCAGAACTCTCTGCAAAGCTTTTTAATTCTTCCGGGCTGTACTCCTTGGTCCTGAAGACGGTCCACAATACTGCCAGCAGGAATACACCTCCACCCAGATAGAAAGAAAGCCTTACGGTCATTGGGATCTCTCCCTCGGGGGCCGTATTGGAAATATTAAACCACTCGGAAAGGGCATAGGGGAGCCAGGAAGCCACAAAAGCGCCAATTCCAATAAAAAAACTCTGCATGGTAAAACCCTTGGTGCGTTGTTCGTCGGGCAGCATATCTCCCACAAAGGCGCGGAAGGGTTCCATGGTAATATTGATGGAAGCATCCATAATCCAGAGCATGCCCACAGCAATCCACAGAGTCGGAGAATTGGGCATCAGGAAAAGGGCAATGGAGGCGAGTATGGCCCCTACCAGGAAGAAGGGGCGCCTGCGACCAAGTCTTCCCCAGGTCTTGTCGCTCATGTAACCTATTATGGGCTGAATAATCAGTCCGGTTACCGGGGCAGCAATCCAGAGGATCGGAATTTGATCAATTTCCGCTCCCAGGGTCTGGAAGATCCGGCTAACATTTCCATTTTGAAGGGCAAATCCGAACTGGATCCCGAGGAATCCGAAACTCATGTTCCATATTTGCCAGAAGCTTAGTTTTGGTTTTTTCATTACTTTAGGGTCCGGTTAATGTCTGGCAGCTAAAATATTAAAAACCTGCGCCACTATCCTGCTTTTCATTGAAAATTACTTTAAATTGTTCCCCATGAAAGCTCTATTGTCATTGTCCCTTTCCATTTGGCTGCTAAGCAGTCCTTCTCTGACATCTGCACAGCTTATTACAAGCGATCCGGCCATACCTCTTGCAGAGGAAGCTATTACCATTTATTTTGATGCCACCAAGGGTAGCGGGGGGCTCGAGGGTTACAGCGGGGATGTCTATGCCCATACCGGGGTGTTGACCAACCTGAGTACGGGGAGCGGAGACTGGAAGTATGTGATGACCGACTGGGGGGTAAATTCCGAAGCGACCAAAATGACACGCGTATCGCCCGATTATTATTCCCTGGAGCTTGGTCCCAGCATCCGCGATTATTATGGTGTTCCCCTGGAGGAAACCATTACGCATATGGCTTTTGTTTTCAGAAGTTCGGACTCTCAGCTGGAAGGCAAGGGTGATGGGGGATCAGATATTTTTCTTGAGGTTTACCCTGAAGGGCTTTCAGTAGTGATAGTCAATCCCGATCGCAATTCATTTGTTAATCCGGGCAACAGCATCAATTTTGAAGCCGCAGCCTCCCAGGTAGCCAACCTGGTCCTGTACCTCAACAATGCGCAGGTGAAAGAAGTCAGCGATGAAAGTATTTCCCACAGCTTTGATTTTAGTTCACCCGGCGACTACTGGATAAAAGTGACTGCAGAGGCCGATGGTGAAACAGTTGCCGATTCCGTGTTTGTTCATGTCCTGGGTTTCCAGCTTAGCGGTCCGGTTCCTGAAGGTCTGAGAGATGGCATCAATTACATAGACGCACAAACGGCTACTCTTGTGTTCTATGCTCCCATGAAAGAGGATGTTTTTGTGATCGGCGATTTTAACTTGTGGACACCCAATTCCTCTTCGAGGATGATAAAGGACGGGGATCGTTTCTGGATCACCCTGCATATGCTTACACCTGGTGAGATTTATGGATTCCAGTACCTGGTAGACGGAGAGCTGCTTATTGCAGATCCCTATACCGAGATGACCCTGGACCCCGATGATGAATGGATTGATGCGTCCACCTATCCAGGACTTAAACCCTATCCCGGTGGTCTGACAACAGGGATTACATCGGTACTCCAGACTGATCAGGAGCCCTATCAGTGGAAAAACACCGCTTTTACCTCCCCGGAACCCCAGAGCCTGGTTATCTATGAATTGCTTCTTCGCGACTTCCTTGAAGCACACGACTGGAAGACCCTGACCGATACGCTTAATTATTTTTCAGAATTGGGGATCAATGCCATCGAACTGATGCCCGTCAATGAATTTGAAGACAATGAAAGCTGGGGCTACAACCCCTCCTTCTATTTCGCAGCAGATAAATATTATGGTCCGGCCGGCGACCTGAAGGTCTTTATTGATTCCTGTCATGGAAGGGGGATCGCGGTGATTTTGGATATGGTCCTGAATCACTCCTATGGGGAATCTCCCCTGGTCCAGCTGTATTTTGATGAAGCCTCTGGAAAAGTAACAGCAGACAATCCCTGGTATAACGTGGAGTCCCCCAATCCCGTATACTCATGGGGTTATGACTTTGATCACCAGAGCCCGGCAACCCAGGATTTTGTGGATAGCGTAAATCATTTCTGGCTGTCAGAATTTCATGTGGATGGATTCCGCTTCGATTTTACCAAGGGGTTTACAAACACGCCGGGAAATGGCGATGGATACGATCTGTCTCGCATCAACATCCTTAAACGAATGGCTGCTCAGATCCGGGAAGTCAAGGATGACGCCTATGTGATCCTGGAACACTTCACCGCCAATGCGGAGGAATTCGAGCTTTCTGAAGAAGGCATGATGTTGTGGGGGAACCTGAATTATGCCTACAACCAGAGTACCATGGCTTATGTGGAAGGCTCTGACTTCAGTCAGATCTCCTACAAAGAGCGGTTCTGGAACTTACCCATGCTGGTGGGATACATGGAAAGTCACGACGAAGAGCGCCTGATGTACAAAAACATGGAGTTTGGTGCTTCCGCCGGATCCTATGATATCCAGGAGCGGGATATCGCCCTGGAAAGAATGGAGCTGGCCGGAGCTTTTTTCTTTACGGTACCCGGACCAAAAATGATCTGGCAATTCGGGGAGCTGGGATATGATTACAGCATTAATTACGATTGCCGGGTTTGTAACAAACCTATCCGGTGGGACTACTATAAGACAGGGGCCCGGCTCAGGGTCTACCAGTTGTGGTCCGCCCTCATACAGCTGAAGCTGCAGGAACCAGCCTTTAGCTCAGATGATTTTAACTTATATGTCTCCGATGCCGCCAAACGAATAGAGATCAATCATGAGGATATGGACGTACGCATCATTGGAAACTTCGATGTGGAGACGCTCTCTGTAAATCCATCCTTCAGTAAAAGTGGCTGGTGGTACAGCTATTTTGAAGGGGATAGTATTAATGTGAGCGATCTTCTGGCGCCCATCTCACTGGAGCCGGGGGGATACCGGATCTATACCAGCAAAAGACTTGGCAAGCCTGATATAACTGCAGGAGCCAGTCTGCAGGAGGCAGCCGTGAGTTCCTTTCATGTATATCCCAATCCTGTAAGCGGAATGCTCTATCTGGAACCCACACCTGAAAAGTCCAGGCTCTCTGTTATCAGCAACAGCGGACAGCTAGTCAGAATCCTGGAGATGGAAAGCAATCAGGACCAGGTGGATCTCTCCTTCCTCTCGCCAGGCTTCTATTTGCTTAGCCGTCAGATCGGAACGGAGGTCCCGCAATTTGTGAAAGTGATCAGGGAATAGCTGGGCGACTGTTTTTTCCTGAGTCCTTGCAAAATACATCCTCCTCGTCTATCTTTGTGCAATTTTAAAATATCCCGCAAACGGAGGAGATTTGATGAGTAATAAATTCCCTGAGTATAAGAAGTTTGACCTTTCGGAAATCAACAAGGAGATTAATGAATTCTGGAAGGAGCAAAACATCTTTGAAAAATCGGTCGATACCCGCAAAGGTCAGCCCACATTTGTATTTAATGAAGGTCCTCCTTCGGCCAACGGAATACCGGGCATTCACCATGTGATGGCACGGACCATCAAGGATATTTTCTGCCGTTACAAAACCCAGCAGGGATTCCTGGTAAAACGTAAAGCAGGCTGGGATACCCACGGTTTGCCCGTTGAGCTGGCCGTCGAAAGTGCCAATAATATTACCAAGGAGGATATCGGGACTACGATTTCAATTGAGGATTTCAATGCTGCCTGTCGCAAGGATGTCATGAAATATACCGGCATATGGGAAGAGCTCACCGATGCCATGGGCTACTGGATCAATATGAAGGATCCCTATATCACCTACGATAACAAGTACATTGAAACTGTTTGGTACCTGCTGAAAGAGCTGCACAAGAAAGATCTCTTGTACAAGGGTTATTCCATACAGCCCTTTTCCCCGGCCGCCGGTACAGGACTCAGTACCCACGAGCTGAACCAGCCTGGTTGCTACCGCGATGTAAAGGATACCACGGTTGTAGCACAATTTAAGGTGATTCGGGATGAGCGTTCGGCTCCTCTAATGGAAGGGCTGGATACAGATCTGTACATCATGGCCTGGACCACCACGCCATGGACACTGCCTTCCAATACGGCCCTTTCAGTTGGGGCTGAAATTGAGTATACACTGGTCCGGACCTTTAATTCCTATACCGGGATACCCATTACCGTCGTGTTGGCCAGGGACTTGATGGGCAAGTATTTTTCTGAGAAAGATGCTGACCTTCCCCTGGATGACTATGAGGCCGGAAATAAGCATGTTCCATTTAAAGTGGTGAAGAGCCTGAAGGGCAGGGATCTGGTGGGTCTCAACTATGAACAGTTGCTGGATTGGGTGCACCCTGAAGGGAAGGCCTTTAAGGTCTTAAGGGGCGACTTCGTGACCACGGAGGATGGTACCGGGATTGTGCATACGGCACCCACCTTTGGAGCAGACGACTTCAGGGTTGCTATGGCCAATGATATATCGGCCCTCACAGTACTTGACAAGGAAGGTGTTATTCAGCCGCTGGTGGATAGAAAAGGAAGGTTTTTCAGGCTAAAGGACCTGGATAAAACTTTTGTCCGGGAACATGTCAACCTGGAAACTTATGCTCCTTTTGAAGGAAAGTATGTAAAGAATGAGTATGACAACACCAAAACTGATCAGGATACCACCATCGATGTGGATATTGCTGTACAGCTGAAACTTGAAAATAAGGCCTTCCGCATTGAAAAGCATGTACACAACTATCCCCATTGCTGGCGTACAGACAAGCCGGTCCTATACTATCCTCTGGATAGCTGGTTCGTGCGTACCACGGCTATGAAGGAGCGGATGATGGAATTAAATAATACCATTAACTGGAAACCTCAATCCACCGGTACGGGCCGGTTTGGAAAATGGCTGGAAAACCTGGTGGACTGGAACCTGAGCAGGGCCCGTTTCTGGGGAACCCCACTGCCCATATGGGTTACCGAGGATAAAAAAGAACAGGTCTGCATTGGTTCAGTGGCCGAATTGAAATCGGAGGTAGAAAAATCGGTGCAGGCGGGTTTTATGTCTTCCAACCCGCTGACCAGCTTTACAGAAGGGGATAATTCCGAAAAGAACTACAATATTTTTGATCTGCACCGTCCCTTTGTGGATGAGCTGATCCTGGTAAGTGCATCCGGACAGGCTATGTTCAGGGAGCCGGTATTGATTGATGTGTGGTTCGATTCAGGATCCATGCCCTATGCGCAATATCATTATCCTTTCGAACACAAGGAGGACTTTGACCAGCTTTACCCTGCCGATTTTATAGCTGAAGGAGTAGATCAGACCCGTGGCTGGTTCTTTACCCTGCATGCCATCGCCACCATGCTGTTCGACAGTGTGGCCTTTAAGAACATCATCTCCAACGGACTGGTGCTGGATAAAAGTGGAAACAAGATGTCCAAGCGATTGGGCAATGCAATAGACCCTTTCAGTGCCATAGAAAAATACGGATCGGATCCTTTGCGCTGGTATATGATAAGCAATGCACAGCCCTGGGACAACCTGAAGTTTGATGTTACGGGTGTGGATGAGGTGATACGTAAATTTTTTGGCACCCTCTACAATACCTATTCATTCTTCGCTCTTTATGCCAATGTAGACGGATTTACCTACCAGGCCGAAGAGGTAAGGATTGAAAAGCGGCCCGAAATAGACCGGTGGATTATCTCCCTGCTAAACACCCTGATTAAAGAGGTAACAGCGGAATATGAGAACTATGAGCCCACTCGGGCTGCCAGGCTGATCCAGGATTTCGTGAATGAAAACCTGAGTAACTGGTATGTACGCCTGAACAGAAAAAGATTCTGGGGAGGGGAACAGGATAATGACAAGATAGCTGCTTATCAAACCCTTTATACCTGCCTGGAAACAATTTCAATGCTGGCTGCTCCGGTGGCTCCCTTCTATATGGATAAACTGTTCAATGACCTGAATCTTGTTACCGGCCGACATAAGGACGAATCGGTTCATCTTAGCTCCTTCCCTGTATTTGATAAGGCGCTTATTGATACTGCCCTTGAAAAACGAATGGATATAGCCCAGAAGCTTTCATCCATGATCCTGGGTCTGCGCCGGAAGGTGAATATCAAGGTGCGTCAGCCCCTGAACAAGATGATGCTACCCGTCTCAGATCCCAGCTTCCAGAAGCAGGTGGAATCAGTAAAGCAACTGGTGCTCAATGAGGTAAATGTAAAGGACATTGAATACATCTCCGATACAGCAGGCATACTGGTCAAGCGTATCAAACCCAATTTCAAAACACTGGGTCCCAGGTACGGTAAGCTAATGAAAGAGATCAGCGGACTTATCAATAAACTGGATCAGGAAGAGATCGCCGCTTTTGAAAAAGCACAGGTATACGAATTACAGGCTGGCGGCGGGAAGGTTCAGCTAAGCCTTGAAGATGTGGAAATTATTTCCGAGGATATTCCCGGCTGGCTGGTTGCCAACGAAGGAAGCATTACCGTAGCTCTGGACATCCACATCACAGATGAGCTTCGGCAGGAGGGGGTGGCCCGGGAGCTGGTCAACCGGATCCAGAATATCCGCAAGGAAAGCGGCTTCGACGTAACAGATAAGATTGATGTTTTGATTGAGAAGCATGAACTGATAAATGACGCAGTTGAACAACATGGTGGATACATTGGTTCTCAAACTCTTGCTGATACGGTATCCCTGGCAGACAGTCTTGAAAATAATGGTTGCAAGCGCATTGAAATTGACGAGGATGTCTACATCAACATCCGGGTAAGCAGGTTATAAAACTAGATTAAGAATCATTAAAATATTGTATATTTAGCAAACTAAAGCAGAATTTATTATGGCTGATAAGAACAGATATACGGATGCAGAACTGCAGGAGTTCAAGGAGCTCATTCAGCAGAAATTAGATAAGGCCAAAGAGGACTATGAGATTTTAAAATCTGCCATTACCCACAGCGAAAGTAACGACACACAGGATACGTCACCTACCTTTAAGGTTCTGGAGGAGGGTGCTGCAACCCTGTCCAAGGAGGAGGCTGGCAGGTTGGCCACCCGGCAGGCAAAATTTATCCAGCACCTTCAGGGGGCACTGGTGAGAATCGAAAACAAAACCTATGGTATCTGCAGGGAGACCGGCAAAATGATATCCAAGGAACGTTTACGTGCAGTGCCCCATGCCACCCTTAGTATTGAAGCAAAATCAAGACAATAATCCAGGCCGGTTTATCATAGAAAAATGTCTATCACCAGGAAATCCATACTGATTGTCCTGCTGATTCTTTTGGCCGACCAGACCCTGAAGATTCTGGTAAAAACCAACATGACCCTGTATCAGCAGATCCCCATTTTTGGCAACTGGGGAATTCTTCATTTCGTGGAGAACAACGGGATGGCTTTTGGTATGGCTTTGCCGGGAAGTCTCGGAAAAATTCTGCTTACCTCCTTCCGCCTTCTGGCCGTGGCGGGCATTGCTTATTATTTGCGCCACCTGATCCGCATCAAAGCACATACCGGTCTTATTATATCTCTCTGTATGGTCATGGCCGGAGCCCTGGGCAATATTATTGATTCTGTTTTTTACGGAGTGCTTTTCAGTGGCAGCAGCCCCATGGAAACAGCCACTTTTTTCCCGGAAGGGGGCGGATATGCTCCGCTGATGCAGGGCAAGGTGGTTGATATGTTTTACTTTCCCATTCTAAAAGGCAACTATCCGGAGTGGCTCCGGGGAGGATCCAGCTTTATCTTTTTCCGACCTGTGTTTAATGTTGCCGATTCAAGCATAACTGTCGCTGTTGTTATTATCCTGTTTAATCAACGAAGGTTTTTCAGGCATGTGGAAAGTAGCTCCTGATCTATTTACCTGAACGAGACGCAAACACTTCTGTTGAGCCGGCACCACAACTGATAATTGTCTTCATAGCCAGGTCCACCGCGGCCTCTGTCTTTGTCACCCGCTCTTTTGGAAGGTGATAGATTAAGCCCGAAGTAGGATTAGGGCCGGTAGGAACAAATACGGAGATAATATCCCCCTGATCATCGGTGATAAATCCGGTCATCAAAGCCCCCGTACTGAAGATATCCACCAGGACCACCTCCTTGAAAAAGGATCGGTTCTTACCAAAAAACTGTTGCACCGTTTCCTTGGCCAGCTTGTATCCGGGTATTTTAAGCAGATAACGATCCTCTGCTCTGTTCAGGAACCTGAAATATCTTGTACGGATAATTAATCCGATTATAAAAAAGAAAAGTACAATTGCTATAAAAGAAATCACGTATAGCGCAAACTTAAAGTAGGGATTGGGATCAGGATCCTGCAATATGGTGTCCACCAGAGGGGTAAGAGTCCGGCCAATAACATTGATTACCCACCTGAAAAGCAATATTATCAGAGTTAAGGGGGCAAGTGCAACCACACCCCCGATAAGGGTGGTGCGAAGAAAATTCCGAATACGCTTAAAGATGTTTATTTGCATGGCATGAAAGTGTTATATTGATGCATATCAATACAAAAATACGAGAGTTATGAGAATCCCGTCAATTGTAGCATTAATATTACTTGCTACCCATGTCCTGCAGGCCCAGGATTCGGCCTCTGCCAGACCCTTCAACTATGTGGCTCATCGGGGAGCCTCTTACCTGGCTCCGGAAAATACCCTTGCCTCAATTAAGCTCGCCTGGGAACTGGGAGCCGATGGTGCCGAGTGCGACGTGATGTTGACAGCCGATCATAAGGTGGTTCTCTTTCATGATAATAATACCAGAAAGCTATGCGGCGAAAATTACACCATCAGGGAGGCAAGCTGGGAAGAGCTGAAATCGCTTGTGGTTATTCCCCGGGAAAGCAACTGTCCGGAATATAGCAATGAAACCATCCCATTACTGTCGGATGTTTTGGGCACCATACCTGAGGATCGCATGCTTGTGATTGAAATTAAAACCGGCCCTGAAATTCTGCCCCATTTGCAAAAAGTGATCAATCAGCACTGGAAGAGCGGCCAAATTAGTTTTATTGCATTTGATTTTGAAACCATAAGGCAGGCCAAAATTCTCTACCCGGAGGTCCCCTGCTATTATCTTTCCTCGTTTAGATCCGATCTGAACAAACATTTTGATGCTTCAGTTAAAAGCGGTCTCGATGGAGTAAACCTGAGGCATAGCATCATTGATAAGGATCTTGTGGAGCGATGCCATGCATCAGGACTGGATGTTTGGTGCTGGACAGTCAACGATCCTGAAACAGCCATGAAAATGAATCAACTGGGCGTAAGTGCTGTCACAACCGACCGCCCCGCGTGGTTAAAAAGCAATTTAACAGGGATAAATTAAACTAAAACCCTGAGAGTTTTGTTTACTTTTGGGTTTGCTTAATACAAAAACACTGATGATAATGAAACATGTTTTTCTTCTCTTGCTGACTACACTAACTCTGGCCTGCACTGCTTCTGACAGGCAAAAGGCTGATCCCGAAAAGCCCGCCAATATAATTTTTCTGATTGGCGATGGCATGGGGCTCTCTGCCATAACCACAGGATTTTATTTTGGCGATCGGCCATCAGTTTTTACTCGTTTTCAGGAGATTGGACTGCAACAGACCTCTTCAGCCTCCCATAAAATAACTGATTCTGCTGCCAGTGGTACGGCCATGGCCACTGGAAAATCCACCTACAATAATGCCATTGGTGTTGATACAAGCAAAGTTCCCATCCAGAATATTGCAGAATTGCTGGCTTCCAGGGGCTGGAGTACCGGTGTTGTGGCCACCTCTACTATTTCACATGCAACCCCCGCTTCATTCTATGCCCATGTCGAGTTTCGCAGCATGGAAGATGAAATAGCCGTCCAGCTGCTTAATTCAGAGATTGATTTTTTTGCCGGTGGCGGACTGTCAAAGTTCATTGCCCGCAGAGATAGCGTAAACCTTCTGCCCGTGGCGGCTGACTTAGGGTTTGTTATTGATACCACGGGCCTGGCCGCTCCCGGCACCCTTAGTGCTGATAAAAAATATGGATTTCTGCTGGAAAAGGGAGGCATGCTCACCATGGTCGATGGGCGGGGAGATTTTCTGCCCGACGCTACTGTTCTTGCCATAAGTCATCTCTCACAAAATCCGGAAGGATTCTTTCTGATGGTGGAGGGCTCTCAGATCGACTGGGCCGGTCACAGGAACGAATCAGAGTACCTTATTGGTGAAATGCTTGATTTTGAAAAGGTTATTGCCGCTGTACTGGATTTTGCCGAGAAGGATGGCAATACGCTGGTGGTGGTTACTGCCGATCACGAAACGGGGGGTTATGCCCTGGGGCCTGAAATTCCAAAAGAAGGGCAATCCTATTATTCGGATTATAATATTATTGAACCCGTTTTTGCCACAGGCGGGCATACGGCCACTTTGATACCTGTTTTCGCTTTTGGTCCGGGTGCCGAACAGTTTAAAGGCATTTACAAGAATACCGAGATCAACCACAAGATGGTGTTCCTGGTAGGTGGTGAATAAGCCCCCTTATTCTGTGGTAATATCCCTTAAAATATCTCTCTGAATAATTATTGGGCCTTACCTCTTCAGGAGTCCATAGAGGAGAACCCGGATCAGGTCTTCCATTAGTTCTTCCCGGTCAGTTTTATGCGCCTCGTCAAGTATAAGTGGCAGTTCAAGGCCTTTCATCATGGTAGAAATGGCGATGGCCCCAATTTCTGCACTGCTCATCTGAAAGACTCCCTGTTTCATTCCATCCTGCAGGATTTCGCTTACCAGCTCTTGCTCTTCTTTTTCGAAATTCCGCCTGATCTCCAGGATAAACCCCATATGAGAAAGTGTCTCCTCGTTCAGGGCTGCATAGAAATTTTCAAGGGTTCGCGTATATTGAAGCCTGAAGAGAATATAGGCTTTAAGTCGTTCCTGGGGAGTATTGTTATTACTGATGATCCGGCTTAGCCGGTCCTTTAATACCCTGGACTCAAACTCTACTACTGCCCGGAAGATTTCCTCCTTGCTTTTGAAATAATAGTAGACAGAGCTCTTTCCCATCTGAGAGTTGCTGGCGATCTCCTCCATGGTGGCCTTTCTGAAACCATTTCTGGTGAAGATCCTGCGGGCAACTCCCACAACATGTGCTCTGACCTCATCCTTGACAACAACCATATGTCAATAAATTAATCCACCCTCAAATTTAAGCCTCCTCATCCAGTTCCACAAGTTTGTAATCGAGTTGTCTTCGGGATAGATTAGCATTCATCACTTCAATTCTTACCTCATCACCAATCTCGAATTTCCTGCCCGACTGCCGGCCCACAATCATATATTCTTCTTCGTTAAACTCATAAAAATCATCTACTATGCTCTTGATGGAGACCATTCCTTCACATTTGTTTTCCACGATCTCTACATAAATCCCCCAATCGGTAAGTCCCGAAACCACCCCGTCGAACTGTTTCCCAACCTTATCCTGCATAAACTCCACCTGCTTGTATTTGATAGAGGCTCTTTCGGCGTCTATGGCACGGCGCTCCATCTCCGAGCAGTGCTGACATCTGTTCTCATAGGTTTCAGCATTTTTCGATTCGCCCTGATTCAGGTAGTGGGCCAGCAGGCGATGTACCATTAAATCAGGATAACGCCTGATGGGCGAAGTAAAGTGGGTATAGTCCTTAAATGCCAGGCCATAGTGGCCTATATTATTGGTGGAATAACGGGCCTTTGCCATGGAGCGCAGTGCCATCATCTCCAGCACATTCTGCTCCTTGCTTCCCTGCACCTGATCCAGCAGATTGTTAAGCGCGGTAGAGAGGCGGCGGGAGGATTGCTGAGGATTCAGATTATAGCCAAATTTGCCAATAAACCGTGTGAATGACTCCAGCTTTTCCGGGTCGGGATTATCATGGATGCGGTAGACGAAGGTTTTTCCAATCTGCTTCTTTTTTGACTGCCCCTGTCTTTCGGCAGGGCTGACATCTTTTTCATATTTACCACCACGGCTGGCATAGGCCGCCACCCTGAGGTTGGCCAGCAACATAAACTCTTCTATCAGCCAGTTAGCCTCTTTCTGAACCTTGAAGTAGATGCCGGTGGGAGTGCCATCTTCCGCCAGGTGAAACTTCACCTCTTCTCTTTCAAAATTTATAGACCCATTTTCAAAGCGCTTTTCTTTCAGGACTTTTGAAATCTCATAGAGCTTCAGGATTTCCTTTTTCATATCTCCCTCCTGGCCTTCAATAATCTTCTGGGCCTCACTGTAATCAAAGCGCCGGTCCGAATGAATAATGGTTCGGCCAAACCACTCATCCAGCACCTCTCCCTGTTCATTCATTTTAAAGACTGCCGAAAAGGTGAGTTTATCTTCATGGGGCCGAAGGGAGCACACACCGTTTGAAAGTTTCTCGGGAAGCATGGGAACCACCCGGTCGACCAGGTAAACCGAAGTTGCCCTGTCATAAGCATCATTATCAAGAATGGTTTTGGTTTTTACATAATGTGATACATCGGCAATATGCACACCTACCTCCCATAAACCGCCCTCCAGGGGTTGCAATGAAAGGGCATCGTCAAAATCCTTGGCATCGGCCGGATCAATTGTAAAGGTTGGAACCCCACGGAAATCTCTTCTGTTTTTGATTTCTGCATCAGAAATTTCATCAGGTATTTTTTCAGCATAGGCCTCAACATCTGCTGAAAACTTAAGGGGCAGATCAAATTCGGCCAGGATGGAGTGCATCTCTGTATCGTTCTCTCCTGGATAGCCCAGGATATCCATGATCTCTCCAAATGGATTCTTAACTTTCTCTGGCCAGTCGATTATTTTGGCAATGGCCTTTTGCCCGTGTTCCACACCATTCAGCTTCTCCAGGGGTATAAAAATATCAAATGGCATTTTGCGACTATCGGGTATCAGGAAGGCATAATTGCGCGAAATCTCCACGGTCCCCACAAAGCTGTCCCTCGCACGCTCCAGTATCTCCACTACCTCTCCCTCGGTCCTTGAATTCTGCTTGCGGGCAGGGTATACAAATACCTTGACCAAATCGCCATCCAGCGCCTTCTTCAGATTATTTCTTGCAATAAATACATCATCGTCCGAATCCTCCGAAACCAGGAAAGCATATCCATGCTGGGTCATATCCAGTTTGCCGGTCTTATACCCGGCCCTGCTCAACAGGCGGTACCTCCCCGGCTCCACCTGCTCCAGCTGCTTCTTTGCCACCAGTTCATCCAGGGTCCTGTTAATCATGGCCCTGCGCTGCTTGTCGGTAATATAAAGCAGTTTTGAAATCTGCTTGTAGTTATAAATCTGTTTGGGATTTCTCCCAAAGATTCCCATAATAAGCGTAGAAGCCTGTTCTCGTGACAAATGATCTCTGCTGCTTCTTTTACTTTTTCCCATAATATGCACATTTCCGGTACGAGTTAAATTTACTAATTTTGTTACCATCAATGTGATTATCCATCAATAGTTATGACCAACAATCTATTTGTATACAACACCCTGACCAGGAAGAAGGAGCGCTTTGAACCCATCAATCCACCGTTTGTTGGTCTTTATGCCTGTGGTCCCACCGTTTATGGTGATGCCCACCTGGGTCATGCACGTCAGGCGATTACTTTTGATGTGCTCTTCAGATATCTCCTATTCCTCGGATATAAGGTGAGATATGTACGCAATATCACAGATGTGGGACACCTGGAAGATGATGCGGATGAAGGAGAGGATAAGATCCTGGTGAAGGCCAGACTTGAATCCCTTGAACCCATGGAAGTGGTACAGCATTATATAAACCGCTACCGCCAGAACATGGATGCCCTAAATGTACTTCATCCCAGCATTGAACCAAGGGCGAGCGGACATATTATTGAGCAGCAGGAATTGATTGAGAAGATCATGGAGGCTGGTTTTGCCTATGAGGTAAACGGTTCGGTTTACTTTGATGTCAATGCTTACAATGCCAATCAAAACTATGGTCTGCTCTCGGGAAGAAAGGTAGAGGATCTTCTTTCCAATACCCGGGTTCTGGACGGACAATCGGAAAAGAGAAATCCACTGGATTTTGCCCTTTGGAAAAAGGCCGATCCCGCTCATATCATGCGATGGTCCTCCCGGTGGAGTGATGGCTACCCCGGCTGGCACGTGGAATGTTCTGCCATGAGCACCAAGTACCTGGGAATGCAGTTTGATATTCATGGCGGGGGAATGGATCTGCTATTTCCGCACCACGAATGCGAAATTGCACAGAATGTGGCCGGTTATGGCAGGCCCTCGGTCCGCTACTGGATGCATAATAACATGATCACCATCAACGGTCAGAAAATGGGTCGTTCGCTGGGTAACTTCATTACCCTGGACCAGCTGTTTGAAGGAGATCATGAGATGCTGGAGCAGGCCTATGGTCCTATGGTAATTCGTTTCTTTATACTGCAGGCCCACTACCGCAGCACCCTCGACTTCTCCAACGAAGCGCTGCAGGCCTCAGAAAAAGGATTAATCCGGCTGTTTAGCGCCATGAAAAAACTGTCTGATATTCAGCCTTCCACCAGGGGATCATTAGATGTGGATTCCCTTGCAGATCGCTGTAACAAGGCTATGGAAGACGATATGAATACTGCCAGACTGGTAGGTCATCTTCTGGGGGAGATACCACAGATCAATAAGCTGGCCGAAGGAAAAGACAGTATTTCAAAAAAGGACCTGGACAATTTGAAGGCTCTTTACCAAAACTGGGTAATAACTGTTCTGGGGCTGGAACCGGAGTCTGCATCAGGAAAGGCCAATGAGATTACCGCTGACCTCATTGATATAATCCTGCAATTAAGAAACGATGCAAAAACAAAGCGCGATTTTGAAACTGCAGATCGCATCCGCGACACGCTAAGCAGTCTGGGTGTTACGGTGAAGGACCGAAAGGACGGGGCCGACTGGGAAATTTCATAGCAAGATGAAACCATATCGCTCGAACGCCATTAGCATTTGCTCCCTTGGCTTGGGGGGTGATCATCCTGTGAGGATACAATCCATGACCTCTACCGATACCAATGATGTGGAAGCGTCACTTGATCAGTGCATCCGCATGATTGAAGCGGGAGCCGAGCTGGTCAGGCTTACTACCCAGGGAAGGCGGGAGGTAGAGAATCTGGAAAAGCTTCGAAGGAAATTACATGAGGCGGGCTACTATGTACCGGTGGTTGCCGATATTCATTTCAAACCGGAACTGGCAAAGGAGGCTGCCCGAGCATGCGATAAAATACGGATAAATCCAGGCAATTACCTGAAGGGCAGCTCTGTAGATCTTCTACTTCCCGACCTGCTGCACAGATGTAGAAAAGAAGGAACGGCTATCCGTATAGGAGTAAACCATGGCTCACTGGACGAATCCATCCTGAAGCAGTATGGAGACAGCCCTGAGGGCATGGTTGAATCGGCCATGATCTTTCTTCGTATCTGCAAGGCAGAATCCTTTCAGAATGTGGTGGTATCCATGAAATCAAGCAATCCAAGAGTGATGGTGCAATCCGTTCGCCTTCTGGTGGACCGAATGTCACAGGAGGGGATGGCCTATCCTCTTCACCTGGGGGTTACCGAAGCCGGAGATGGTCCTGAAGCAAGAATCAAATCTGCCGTTGGAATGGCCCCTTTACTTCTGGAATCTATGGGCGATACCCTCCGGGTATCCCTGACAGAAGCTCCTGAAAAGGAGTTGCCGGTTGCGTCACAGATTGTATTTCATTTTCCCAAACCCGGGGAGTTGCCCTATGATCCATTCCGCGGACTGGCCTGGAATCCCTTTCGTTTCGTCAGGAGGAAGTCCCTCCCGGTATCCGGACTGGGCAATGCAAGCAGGGTGAAAGTTGTTTCCCCTGATCCACCCGATCCGGCCGTGGATCTGAACCCCGGAATGTTGAATGGTTTATACCTTACATACGACACCTGGGAGAAGAATCCAGAGCTGCTGCAAAGTGGAGAAAAAATTTTGCTGCTTGAAAAGGGCGGCCATAGTATACAGGAGATCAAGTACCGTCTGAGTCGCTTCTGTGCAGTCAACAATATGGCCCCTGTCCTATTTAAGATCACATCAGAAAACAAAGACCCGGAAAGTTTTCAGATACTGGTGGCCGGTGAACTGGGTTCTCTTCTGGTTGACGGTGTTCTGGATGGTGTGTGGGTGGAGAATGCACACCAGTCTCAGTCCCTGATTAATGAAACCGTTCTGAATACCCTCCAGGCAGCCGGAGCAAGGATCACCAAAACAGAATACATTGCCTGTCCCTCCTGCGGACGCACCCATTTTGATATTCTGAGCCGACTAAAGGAGATCCGTGCAGCCACTTCTCATCTTACCACATTGAAGATAGGGGTAATGGGCTGCATCGTTAATGGTCCGGGCGAGATGGCCGATGCTGACTATGGATACGTGGGAGCCGGGCCTGGCCGGGTAAGTATTTATAAGGGAAGTGAAGCCAGAATCCGAAACATCCCTGAAAAAGAGGCCCTTGGCGCCCTGATAGCATTGGTAAAAAGTGAAGGGGACTGGGTCGATCCCTGATTCCTGCCTGATTCTATCAGGCTTTTTCCAGTGAAAAAATAAATGTGCTTCCCTCGTTCACCTTGCTTTTGGCCGTGATGCTCTGCTTATGTGCCTGAATACTATGCTTTACAATGGAAAGTCCCAGTCCGGTTCCTCCGGATTCGCGGGAGCGGCTCTTGTCAACCCGGTAAAAACGCTCAAAGATCCGGGGTATGTCCTTTTCTTCGATGCCTATGCCATTGTCCGTAATATCCACTAATATTTGTTTTCCTGTATCGGTGAAAGCTATGGTGGTTTTCCCTCCGGGTTTTCCATATTTAATGGTATTGCTGATCAGGTTTTCCATCACCTCTTCAATTCTATTCCTGTCGGCCGTTACATAGATGGCTTTATTATAGCTCTTATTGAATCCGATTTTAATTTTCTTCTGGCGGGCAGGCATTTCCAGGTATTCAATAAGCTCATCCACTAATTTTACCAGGTTGAATCTCTCCATTTTCAGTTTAAAATCTCCTGATTCAAGCCTGGCAATGGATTCCAGGTCTTCCACAATATTGATCATCCTGTTCACACTTCGTTCGGCTCTTTTTAAATACAGGGCGTTTATGGAAGGGTCGTCTATGCCCCCGTCCAGCAGGGTCAGAATATAGCCCTGGATATTAAAAATGGGAGTTTTCAGTTCGTGAGAAACATTGCCCAGAAAATCTTTTCGGTGTTTCTCCTGTTTTTTCAACTTCTCAATCTCTTTACTTTGATTATGAGCCCATACCTTCACCTCACTGTTCAGATCGTCGATTACATACCCGCTATCGATTCTGTCCCTGATAGATTTTTGTGACATGACAGAGCTTTGAATGGTCTCATGAATGGGCTCGATTTTTGCTTCCACATAACGGATAAAAAACCACCTGATAATCAGAAAAGTTCCGGCCATGGCCACTACACCCATTACCAGGTAATCTACAAGTGAATGTTTAAATCCGGCAATCTCATTAACTGTCAGGACCAGCACTATAAAAAGGACCACCACAGAAGTGATTAGCAGTGCATATGTTTTTGCGCTTTTCATACTGAAATCTTTACCATCTGAAAAAGGGTGTTTCCACATGCAGGAAGACACCATGTTCACCATAGCGGTTGATAGAGTAATTTATACTGAATACTTTGTCATAATAGGTAACCAGGTCCAGTCCGATTCCTGCAGAAAACTGCCAATTGTTTACCATGGTATTGGTTGGATTCGGAAAATCATTTCTGACATATCCTGCATCGGCAAATACGTTCACGTAAAAAGCATAATGAATTTTGTTAAACTGCTCCATCTTAATAAAAGGAATGGTATAGGAGCTTGGTTTAACTATCTGAAACTTAATGTTATAATAGGTGATCACATAATCAGATCCATCTATAACATAGGGTTCATAGGCGCTTAAGTACTCATTATAGCCCAGGGCCCTGTTCAGAGAGTGAGGCATGGTTTTTTCTGAAGAATACCTTGCTTTGGTTGTATTATAGAAATAGAGCCAATTGGTAAGTTTCTGATGATACATCAAAACACCGGTCATGCGAAATGTCGGATAGTCAAAATCCTGTATCAGGCCCAGTCCGACCTGTTCTGCCTTTAATTTTACATTAAACCCTTCCAGGGGATAAACTTTGGAATCTCTGATATCATAACTAAATACATAGGACAACAAGAAAAAATCCATTTGTGTATTCCCCTGCCCCAGATAATTGGGATTAACAATAGCTACCGAATCTGATGCCAGGTAGTCAAAATACTCAAAGCGAAGATTATGTCTGCTATAAAATTTTGGCCTGTAAGTGTAAGATAAAAATGCATTTAACCTGGTCTGTGCAGGCACATCTTCGGGTGTGTATTCACTGGGTTTGTTATTAACCGTAGATACATTTACTTCGTCCTGCTGATTTGCATTGAACCCGAATGAGATTCCATGGTTCTGCCTTTTGCCCAGGTTAGGTTTTGAATAGGCCAGGGAATACTCCTTCACATAGCCCAGCCGGACCTTGGCAGTTAAAAGTTCATTCCTTCCCCTGAAATTACTCCATTTTAACCAGGCTCCGTAATTGATCTTATCCCAATCCCAGTTTTTTATGAAGTTGCTAAAATTTCTATCGGCGTACTCCAGGATAGGAATTGGCCAGATATACCATCGCTCGGTAACTTCAATAATAAGATTTATGTGATTGTTTCCCAGGTGCTTGACATTCAGATACACAAAATTGAAAATGGCCAGGTTGAGCAGATTTTCCCGGCTTCGCTGCAGAGAGTTTAGTAGCTCCATTTTAAAAACGGTATCGCCCACTGCAAAAACCAGTTCCCTTAGAATCACTGATTCGTGGGTAACCTTATTACCTGTGATCTGGATGTCGTTGATATACAATTTATCATCAGAAATCAACAGGGAATCCTGAGCTATTGCTTCTGTTGCATGACACAGCAGAAAACAAACTAATAACAAACTAAATGCCTTTGCCATATGCATCACGCTCAAGGGCTGCAAGGTAATAAAATATTATACGTAATTTTGCAGGTAAAAGGTGCCCTATGAGAGCAAAAATAGCATTTTTTATCCTTTGGATTATTCCATTAAATCTTGCAGCACAGGAGTTTACCCTTCCTTCTGCCAGTCAGTTCAAGCAAGTCAAGGTAGCCGGGAACATCCATCTGGAACTTATAGCTTCCGATAGCACTTTCCTGAAATTCGAAGAAGAGTCTGAGGCCAATAAGCTGAAAATTTCCTGGGGAAATGGCATGCTTACGCTGAAAACTCCCACTGAATTTAAAAAGACCCCAGCTATCAAAGTAAAATTATACTTTGCAGAGCTCTCAGGTCTTGAAATCATCCGCGGTGCTGTTGTTCAGTCGGCCGATACCCTTCCCTTCAGAACCCTTAGTCTCTCAGTGGATACAGGGGGAAAAGCTGAGTTTGCCCTTTCTGCCGATTCCATAAGTGCAAGAGTTGTCAAAGGCTCAGATATCATCCTGCGTGGGAACACCAGGAGCCTGTCGGTAATTGCCAATAGTGCAGGAAACTTCCTGGGCTATGAGCTGGAAGCAAAAAAAGCCTGGGTAAAGGCCAATACGGGGGCCCAGGTTAAGGTATACAGCACGGAGTATTTGAATGCCAATTCCTCCGGTGGAGCATTTGTGGGCTACATGGGCCATCCGGAACTGAAGGAGGTGACTAACAGTCTTGGAGGGGATATTACTCAGGAGAAGCAATAAGCAGAGAGGCAAGCTGCATATCGGCGGGTGTGGTAATCTTAATGTTTTCGCGGTTCCCTTCCACCAGGGTAACGGAACCGTATAGTGACTCATATACCGATGCATCATCGGTGAAGGCCGGATCATAATCCTGCTTATATGCCTCCAGGATCCGATCGGTTCTGAATACCTGGGGTGTCTGCACCTTCTTTAAGTTGGAACGGTCCATGTTGGTGGAAGTTCCTGTTTTGTCCAGCTTCCTGACCGACTCCTCCATTTCGATTACCGGAATACCGCTTCCTTCGAGCTGTGCGGCTTCATACGTGGCTGTCAGAATGGCCAGACTAACCAGCGGCCGGACAGCATCATGAATTCCAACGAGACCTTCCTCTCCAATGTGTTTTAATCCATTTTTTACAGAGTCATAACGGGTGGATCCACCCTCTGTAAGAGTAAGTCCCTCGCAAATATCATATGCTGAGGCCACCTCCTCCCATAACTCTTTATGAGCCCGGGCCAGAACCACCACCACCTTTATTTCCGGATCAAAATTTCGAAATCGTTCCAGGGTATGAACAATCACCGGCTTCCCCTGAAGTTGAAGATATTGCTTTGGAAGCTTCCCTCCCATTCTGCTGCCCGATCCGGCAGCAACTATAATGACTGCCTTTTTCATTTAAAATAGCCGTCAATAAGTTCCATAATTGTTGTCCGGTCGAGGGGTTTGGTTACAAAATGATTGCATCCTGCCGTAAGGCTTTCCTCTTTCTCCTCGGCCATCACAAAGGCTGTTTGTGCGATAATGGGAACGCTACTATTAAATTCCCTGATTTTTCTGGCCGCTTCAATACCGCTCATTTTAGGCATTTTTATGTCCATCAGGATGGCATGCGGATCGAGTTTCCGGGTTTGTTCCACCGCCTCGTTTCCGTCTCGTGCCCTGTGAATAGAAGCCCCGGTCTGCCTCAACATCTCCCTGACAAACATCCAGTTTAAATCTTCGTCCTCTGCTACAAGGATCAGCTTATTACTCCAGTTGTAGCTTTTATTGGATATCAGAACCCTGGCCTCCTCAACGGGCTGTTCAATCACAAGTGGAAGTGTAAAATAAAATGTGCATCCTTTCCCCACATCTGATTTAACCCACATTTCGCCTCCCATCAGATTTACCAGGCTCTTGGAGATGGGCAATCCCAGCCCGGTCCCGGAAGCTTGAAGCGAGCGCTCCTGATTCACCTGTCCGAATCTGTCAAAAATAAGCTTGATTTTGTTATTGGGAATCCCAATGCCGCTATCACTGACGAAAAACTCCACATGGCGATGATTCTTCAGTGTATATCCAAAAGTTATATGTCCCTCTTTAGTGAACTTTATGGCATTTCCAATCAGGTTGTTGAAAATCTGGCTCAATCTGAAATCGTCGGCAACAATGGTGAAATCATACGCGTCATTTCCCTTCTTCAGGTTAAAAGCAACCTTCTTGTCTCCCGGACCATCCCCCCTGATGCTGTGAAAGAATGAAGAGTAGATCTCCTCAAGCATTCCATTGATCCGAACAGGTTTGTTGGAAATCTTCATCTGTCCCGATTCAATCTTCGAAATATCGATTATATCATCAATTATATTCAGGAGCTGACCGGAAGAATGATCGATGTGCTTCAGAAAAAGGTCTTTTTTCTCTTCGGACAGACCGGGATCCCTCAGGAGATTGGCAAAGCCGATAATGCCATTCATGGGGGTCCTTATTTCATGGGACATGTTGGCCAGAAAAGATGTTTTCAGGCGATCCGACTCTTCAGCTCTTTCCTTGGCCTCTTTTAATTCATTTTCAATTAACATCAGGTCGGAAACATCCTTGAAGATTCCCATGATCATGGTAATCACACCCCGTTCATCTCTTATGGGGATTTTATTCTTTTCCATCCAGAACCCCTCAACGCCATCATCTTCGAAATAGACAATCTTGTTAACAATAGGAAAGCCGGTTTCAAGAATGTCCCGATCCTCCTCTATCATTTTCCTGGCAACCCGTTTGGTAAAAAACACCTTATTGGTTTTCCCTATGGCTTTGTCGGGGCCGGAGACCCGGAGCAGTTTTGCCATCATCCGGTTTACCCTTAAATAGTTATGTTGCCTGTCGGTAAAGAAAATACAAAAAGGCATTGTCTCCAGGAGATTCTCAAGAGTTTCACGCTCCCGATGCAGTGTCTGCAGAGAGTTTGTCAGGTTGGTAACATCCTCCCTATATCCTCCTGTTCCGATTATCTTTCCTTGCTCATCTCTAACCGGGAAATGAACCGCCTTAATGATTCTCTTCTTCCGGGAATAGGTAGATTCACTGCTTTTTCCGCTTCTTTTAACTTCCAGCTCTCCTTCCTGTATCAACTTGGCTTCCTCCCGGTCAAATACCTCCATGTCCCCTTTGCCAATGACCTGTGAAAGTTCTTTGTCCAGGGAGTTTAAAAACATCTCGTTAACCTGGGTGAAAATTCCATTTTCATCCTTAAACCAGGCTGCGAAGGGCATTGACCCCATCAGGGCCTTAAACTGCGATCCAATGCTGTAAGCCGTATGTTCTTTCTGCTTGGCTATGATTAATCCCCCTCAAAAGTGTTGAACCCTTCTGGCATCTGATTTTCTTTCGGGGTAATGCTCAGCAAGGGCGCTGTAGCATTACTAACCATCTGCTGTTCATAGCTGCCAAGTAGGACATTCCACTTATCTACTGCGCTGGCCATGATGGTGATCAGATCTGCATTTACTGCCTCTGCATAATTACATGTAAGATTTGCCAGATTATCCCCGGTCAGCGTTTTGGTGGTGGTTTTTAATTTTCTGGCTTTAAAATAGTTGACTACCTGCTTTGAATATGTCTCAAGCGAGGCGCGATCCTTTTCACCTGTCAGGCTGGTTATGGATATCACATGGAGCTCCGCTCCAAAAAGTTCAGCCAGGTCTGCAGCAATAAGGGTCTTTTGACGGGTATCAGGATCTCTCTTTATAGGCACGACAATTTTTTTAACATCGTCCGGAACTCTGGTGCGCAGGGTAAATACTGGCTGGTCGGTGGCGGCCATTATTTTCAGGGCATTACTCCCAATAAAAAGTTCCTCGAAACCCGATGCACCATGGGTAGAACTGGATACAACCACATTTTTAAGTGAATTCACCTGATTTATAATCTCCCTGTAGACCTTTCCTTTTTTGATAATATATCCCAGTTTGGACTGATGCCCGAGGAGAGGCTCATAATCCAATACCAATTTTTTAAACTGGTTTTCTGCAAATTCTTCTTCTTGCTCAACCATGCTGGTTTGAAAATGGGAGCTGTTGGTTAAGACGTAGACCATCTGAATATTAATGGTTTTTTTCTGCGAAAACAAAATGGCCCACTGAAGACCTTTTAAGGAATCCACTGAAAAATCGATGGGAACTATAAAATTGGTCATATTTTTATTTTTAGATATCTCAGCTAATTTAACGTAATCAGATGAGATTTGTTACTTTTATACACTTTAATCATAATTCTCAAATTATATGGCTCTAGAAGTTGTTCTTGGAATAGATATTGGAGGAACCTTTACAAAAATCGGACTGGTGGATCGAGAAGGATCCATCCACTATGAAGATGAGATCAGCACCCGCGGCTACGACACCATTGAAGAGTTTATACGTGCCCTTCATACCCACGTTATGCAGAGCCTGGAGCAGATTGAAACTTCTTTTCTCCTGCTGGGTATTGGTGTTGGGGCACCCAATGGAAATTACTATGAAGGGACCATCGAGAACGCTCCCAACCTGGCATGGAAAGGCAGAATTGAATTTGTAAAACTGATGGAAAATCAGTTTCATCTTCCCATTCTGGTTACCAATGATGCCAATGCCGCGGCCCTGGGCGAAATGATTTTTGGGGATGCCGGCGATCTTAAAAATTTCGTGATGATCACTCTTGGTACAGGTCTTGGAAGCGGTCTGGTGGTGAATGGAGATATTATTTACGGACACGATGGCTTTGCCGGAGAGCTGGGACATGTGCTCGTTTATGAGCATGGCCGGCAGTGTGGGTGTGGTAAAAGGGGTTGTCTTGAAGCTTATGTGTCGGCCACCGGGATTAAGCGGACTGTTTATGAGTTGATGGCTGAAGAAAACATCGATAGCGCATTTAGAAAAATACCCTTCTCTAAATTAAAGCCCAAATTAATTTCATCCCTGGCTGAAGCTGGCGATCCCATAGCCATCAAAGCTTTTGAAAGAACTGGATACCTGCTTGGGAGGGCCCTGGCCGATACGGTTGCCTATATCAGTCCCGCGCGTATTTTTCTTTTCGGCGGATTAGCCAAGTCAGGAAATTGGATTATTGATCCCACTAAGAAGAGTATGGAAGAACACCTCCTGCCCATCTACAAGGACAAGATTGATATTGTTCCTTCTGCTCTTTTGAAAAAGAATATTGCCGTGCTGGGGGCTGCAGCCCTTATCTGGAAGCGCCTGGATAAAAAGACTGAGAAGAGCTGATCCTATTTTTCAAGAACCATTGAAACATCGTGATCCCAGTTGGATCTGACTTCAATGCTTACGGGAAGCAGCTCAACGGGCTCCGGCTGTAATTTTTTCAAATAATTACCACTATCCCATCTCCCGTTTCTGTTGCGGTCATGTATAAATTTGAACTGGTATTCTTTGGGTGCCAGGAAGGGAAATACATATTGTCCGTCAGCTTCCACTATCCTTTCTTCAAGCATATCATTGCCGCTGAAAAGCTGAACCAGTAACTGGTCCTTTACATTACTAAGAGAAAGAAGAATTTGTCCATAGTATTCCAGGTCCCGGGTTTTAAAGCTGACATCCAGCGTATCGTGTTCCATGGGATAGATGCTGCCAATGGCCCCGGGCAGAAGCTCCATCCGGTAGCTGGAGGCAGATTCCCAGGGAACTGAGATCATCATCCTGTAGGGCTGGAGGCTGTCGGTCCTTAGCACAAAAGGAACCGGGATCTCCACGGAATCAGGAATGTTGTATAAAGAGAACAGAGTGTCATTCAGACTTTTAAGAGGAAAATCAATGTATATGGACAAATCCCGGTTCAGGTCCTGGTTAGCATTATTCCTGATGGTAGAAAGCACCAGTTTTTCTTCTTCCTGCTGATCTGTTTGCCCCCTTTTGTTCCTGGTCTGTTTTTCCCGGTAGGAAAATAATACAGTATCCGTCCTGATCACATAGAGTTCTGAGGTATCTTTTGCTGTGTAGTTCAATTCCAGGCGAATGCTGTCGTTTTTGTAATGCACCGAATCCAGTACCCAGAGCGTAAGACTGTCCCTGTTTGTCGAATAATGCTCCAGAAAAAGAAGATCACTTTCATTGGCCGCCTGCAGGGGTCGATAGGAAAATGAATCTGTTAAGGGAAGGGCAAATACAAGTTGCAGTTTTCTGCGATCCTCTCTTGAGTTATTGGTCAAATACTGTATTTCAGAGGCCTCGGTGAACAACATCAGATCGATATATATGGAGTTCAGATCGGGCCTCGCGGCGGCAATAGAATCTGAAACAACATCACTTGAGTCGGCGGAAACTGTATCGCTCATCACTGTTGTAACAATCGAATCTCCCAATAATTGCCTGGCAAAGTCAGCATTCACAATAAGACTGGTATCCAGGAATGCAATCTCTTCGGTAGGCAGGTCAAATAAAAAGTTGTTGTTTCCATCCTTCAGGGCAAATACCTTGTACAAATCGGGGCGCAGATTATTCACACTGAAAATACCGCTGTCGTTGGAGCGCCCAACGTACAAAGGTATATCCAGAAGTGGAACCGAGTCCCTGAGGTCGGAATAGAGTTGAATGGAAACTGCTTCGTCAGGTACCTCCAGATTTTCCGCATATATCAGCTTACCCCTGATCGACATGGAGTCCAGTACCTCGCCCGTGGAAAATACATACTCGTAATTCTGAAGTTTGTTTCCTTCGTGAAGATCCTTAATGGCATCCCCAAAATTAAACGTATAGGTAGTGTTTATCCTGAGTGTCTCTTCAAATTCGACAATTAGTGTCTTTTTCCTCAATTTCACCTTCGGCTGCTCTTCCATGGGAGGAGAGACAATCAATTGCTGGTTAACATTGTCCAGAACTATAAATTCGCTGAATGTAATGTGGATCTGTTTTGATTCAAAGAGTGTGCTGTAGTTGGGCGGATCACATTCCAGCACCATGGGAGGAGCCTCATCGCGCGGACCTCCCGAGGGGCTTCCCTGCTGGGCACAACTCCAGCAAAAGAGTAAGACAGGCAGACACCACAAGTATTTAAGAGACACTTTTCAATATTTTAGTGCAAACATACAAAGATATAAGCTTCAAGGGAAACCCCCGGAATGTTATTATATTTGTGCTTTAATAATAATAGAAACCTACTATGATATTTGATGCTATTACCTGGAACGTGGATCCTGAAATATTCAGTATCGGACAATTGAGTATCCGGTGGTACGGATTGATGTTTGCCTTAGCTTTCCTGTCCGGTTACATCGTTTTTACCAGGTATCTTGCAACCGACAGGCTGACTTCAGAAATGGTGGATCAGCTGCTGATCTACATTGCCGTAGGCACAGTTATTGGAGCCAGACTGGGACATTGTTTCTTTTACGAACCCGACTACTTTCTGAAAAACCCACTGGAAGTTCTGAAGATATGGAAAGGCGGACTTGCCAGTCACGGAGCGGCCATTGGTATTCTGATTTCACTCTGGCTATATGTTCGTAAGTACAAACTCTCATTCCTGTGGATGATCGACCGCATTGTAATAGTGGTGGCCCTGGGTGGATCCTTTATTCGCTTTGGCAATCTCTTCAATTCTGAAATTTATGGCCGGCCAACCGAACTACCCTGGGGATTTGAATTTGTCAGGGATCGCCTTTATGATTCCAGCACCGGTGAACTGCTCCCCACTGTTGCCCGGCACCCCACCCAGCTCTATGAAGCCCTCAGCTATATCCTGATTTTTTTGGTCTTGTTTATCTTCTATCGTAAAAATTACATGAAGGTCCGCGATGGATTCATCTTTGGTGTATTTATGATCCTTTTATTCTCTGCCCGCTTTTTAATAGAATTTGTAAAAAACGACCAGGTTCCTTTCGAGTCCGGGATGCAATTCAATATGGGACAATTACTAAGCCTTCCCTTTATTTTTGCAGGAATCATCATTATTCTCTGGACCGCTAAACATCCCAGGTATTTTTCTCAGGAGCCTGTTCCAAAGGCTCCCAAAAAAGGGAGAAAGGCTAGTTAAACAGGCCCTGCATGGACACAAGTAATTTTTGGTTTGCATTTGGTCTTACACTTTTTGCCGGTTTGTCGACAGGTATAGGAAGTGCTCTGGCCTTTTTTACCAAAAACAACAGCACCCGTTTTCTTTCCATCAGTCTTGGCTTCTCAGCCGGAGTAATGATCTATGTCGCCTTCGTTGAGATCCTCCAGAAAGCACGCATGGCGATGATTCCGGGCTTTGGAGAAAAACTGGCCTCCTGGTATACGGTACTGGCCTTTTTTGCTGGAATTTTGCTAATTGCCCTGATCGACAAATTAATCCCATCCCAGGAAAATCCACATGAGATCAAAAAGGTGGAAGATATGTCCAATGGCAATAAAAAGGATCCCAGGCTGGTTCGAATGGGCCTGTTTACCGCACTGGCTATAGGCATTCATAACTTTCCGGAGGGAATTGCCACATTTATGGCCGGATTAAGCGATCCCACTCTGGCCATCCCTATTGCAGTAGCCATAGCCATACACAACATTCCGGAAGGAATTGCGGTATCGGTTCCTATCTCCTATGGAACCGGGAGTAAGAAAAAGGGCTTTTTACTGTCCTTTCTCTCCGGGCTGGCTGAGCCTGTTGGCGCCCTCCTGGCCTGGTTCATCCTGATGCCCTTCCTGAATGATAATCTTTTTGGATTTATCTTTGCCGGCGTGGCTGGTATCATGGTATTTATCTCCATTGATGAACTACTGCCCACGGCCAGGGAATATGGCCTTCACCATTATTCCGTTTATGGTTTTCTGGCCGGAATGGCCCTCATGGCCCTCAGTCTCTTATTGTTTATTTAAATGTCAGAAAAAAGGAAAGTTAAACACAGGCACTCCCATCATCACCATGAAGTGAATGAAAAGAATTTGCTTGTGGCTACCTTTCTGAACCTGGTGATCACAGTAGTGGAGATAGCTGGCAGCCTTCTTTCAGGCAGCCTGGCTCTTCTGTCAGATGCCTTACACAATCTCAGCGATACCTTTGCCACATTTATCGCCTACCTGGCTACCATCATTGGAAAGCGTGAGGCCAATCAGAAAAAGACATTTGGATACAAAAGGCTGGAAATTCTTGCCGCACTTACCAATGCGGTTATCCTGATTGTAATGAGTGTCTTCCTCTTGAAAGAGGCATGGCTCAGGTGGCAAAACCCCACTCCCATTAACTCCCTGATCATGCTTGTCGTGGGATTGATCGGGCTCATGGCCAATCTTTACGCCGTGCTCATTCTTAGAAAAGATGCCGGAAAAAGCATTAATGTTAAGGCTGCCTACGTACATTTGATCGGGGACAGTCTTTCTTCTGTAGTGGTTGTTATTGGCAGCGTAATGATACGTGTCTTTAAGATAGAATGGATTGATCCCCTCATAACGGTATTTATATCCCTCTATATTATCCGGTCGGGATTTGTTCTTCTGAAAGATGCTGTGAACATCCTTATGCAATCGGCTCCTGATCATCTTGATCTTTCGTCCATTAAACTGAGGGTGGAACAGGAGTCCGAGGTAGAAAACATCCATCATATTCACGCCTGGATGCTCACCGACAGGGAAATTCACCTTGAGGCTCATATTGAGTTGAAGAATGATCTTAAGCTGAGTCAGGTAAAACATATTCAACGCGAAATAGAGACTTATCTGAAGAAAGAAAAGGGTATCAACCACATCACTCTGCAATTCGAATATAAGACAAGCCACACCCCCACCCTGATTCATACATAAACTCAAGAGATGAAAAGGGAACATCAAATTATTCGCGCTTCCTGGTGGTCCATTTTTGGGAATGCCCTGCTTGCATTTCTTAAACTGGGGGTAGGTTTTATTTCCGGAAGTTATGCGGTGATTGCCGATGGAATCGATTCCGTATCAGATATTGTTTCATCGGTAGTGGTCCTTGTGGCCGCCAGAATCATCGCCAGACCTCCCAATATTAAGTTCCCTTACGGATATAAAAAAGCCGATACCGTTGCCACCAAGGTCTTATCATTTATGATCTTTTTTGCCGGGGCTCAACTGGCCTTTTCCACCCTGCGAATGCTCGTGGCCGGAGCTAGCATGGAGGTGCCGGGCAAGCTTGCCATACTGGTAACCCTGATTTCCATCCTGGGCAAACTTTTCCTGGCACAGATGCTGTTCAGGACAGGTAAAAAAGTGGAAAGCACCATGCTGATTGCCAATGCCAGAAATATGCGCAATGATATCTTACTTTCCCTGAGTGTGCTTGGCAGTTTGCTTTTTTCGGTTTATCTGAAGGAACCCCTGATCGACCGCATCATAGCCCTTCTGATCTCTTTCTTTATTATGTATGAAGGGTTCCGTATCTTTATGAAATCCAATATAGACCTGATGGATGGAATCGATGACACCGAATTTTACAATAAAATATTCGAATCGGTACGCTCCGTTGAAGGAGCTCATAATCCGCACCGGGTAAGGGCGCGGAAAATCGGACACTATTATATGATCAACCTGGATATTGAGGTCGACCCTGGCCTAAGTGTCAAGCTTGCCCATGATATCGCCAAAAATGTGGAAAGCAGCATTAAGTCAAACCTGAAAAACATTTACGACATAATGGTTCATGTGGAGCCCCTGGGGAACCTGGAAGAAGATGAAAAATATGGAATTACTGAAAGAGAAATTAACAATCAAAACGAAAAAAGATGATTACCCGGGAATGGCCCATGTACAGGGTGGTGCTTGAGAACCTCCAGCTCCTGCCCCTTTTACCCCGTTTCAACCTGAAGCCGGGTTTTGGAGAACTTAGTGTGGATGAAGTATGCCGGTCTCACGGGGTTAACACAGATTTTTTTCTTGAAATTGCCAATGCCTACCTGGATGAGCTCTATATGCCGGGTGAGGGCCTATCGTTATTTTCTCTCGGCACCATGGTGAACTATATCAGCGCAACCCACAGCTATTATAAAGATATTGCCCTTCCGTCAGTTGAGCTTAAGCTTCACCGGCTGATGGAACATTCCAGGCTTACTGAAAAAGAGATTAACCTGCTTACAACCTTCTTTAATGACTACAAAAAGGATTTTATGATCCATCTCTCCCAGGAAGAGGAGGGTATTCTTCCCTACGTGCTTGAGCTGGAGAAACAGGCCGCCATGGAGAAGCCCGACCCTGAGTTTATTCTGAAACTACAGAAATATTCCATCAGGGAATTTGAGCAGGAGCATGATCGTCTGGAAACCAGCTTAAAGCACCTGTCCGAGCTCATCATCAAATACCTTCCTCCCTTCGACGATCTTCAACTATGCCACCAGGTGCTGAACGATCTGTCTGCTCTGATGAAAGACCTGGTTGATCATGCCGACGTTGAAGATAAGGTGTTGATTCCCCGGGTTGCCGAATTGGAAAGAAGCTTGCTAAATAGTGTATCATCCGGATGAGGATAAGGAGCTTCATACTGGTTATTGACTCCTACCTGGCCAGAAAGGGTATGGTGGCCCTGCTAAACCGGATTCATGGGCTAAGGGTGCTGAAAGAGTTTGGTGCAAAAGAAGCCTTTTTACCCTACCTGGAAAGCAGATCTGTAGATTATATTGTCATCGATCAGCACGCGTTTCAACACTGGTCGGGTCTATTTATATCAAACCCCGGATTGCTGGAAAAAACGATCCTTCTTGAATATGCTCACAAAGAGGATCTTGTGCAAGAGGTTTCCACCTCCGATGTCAAGGCATCCATACACCTGATGGAAGACCGGGACTCGCTTATTGCTAAAATCAGGAATTTGCTTGACCGCCAGGACAGGGATCCGGAAAGTCCTTCCTTGCATCTTTCACCACGTGAAATCACCATCGTCAGGCTGGTTTCCATGGGTCTTACCAACAGGGAGATCGCAGAAAAGCTCTTCCTCTCTACCCATACAGTAATGTCGCACCGAAAAAATATCAACAGTAAACTGGGTATTAAATCCATTTCCGGACTGACCATCTATGCCATTGTTAACAATATCATCACCATTGAGGAGGTAAGTTCCTTACCTGCAAAGTAATGTGTATATTTGCTAAAATTTTAATCCTTTCAATATGACTGAAAAGAAAACCAATGTAAATGCTCTGTACGGAGTTCTTGGATTGCTGGTGGTTATACTGGCCGTAGCCGTGTATATGCTGCTTGATACGCGTAAAAATCTGAACCTGGTTTCGGAGGATCTTGCTGATAAAACTGAATTTTTCCGTATTGAAAAAGATTCCCTGGAAGGGGAACTGCGAAATATCTATTTCAGATACGATACCCTTGAGACAAATAATCTGGAGCTCCAGGTGGAAATGGAGCAACAGAAGGAGAAAATTGAAAAACTCATCTCCATGCAGGCCGAAGATGCATACAAGATCCGCATGTACCGGAAAGAGATGGAGACCCTGCGTTCTGTTCTGCGTAGCTACATCGTGCAGATCGACTCCCTGAATATGCAGAACCAGGAATTAATGGCCATGAACAAACAATTAAGGAATACCGAATTACGCCTGGAAACTGAAAAAGAGCAACTTGAAAAAGATAAAACCCAGCTGGAGGAGATTAAGGATCTTGCCACCACCCTTCAGGCGTCCCTGATTAACATGGTGCTGTTGAACAAAAGAGATAAGGAATCCGACAAGGTCAGGACTGCCGTGAAAGCAAGGGTGGATTTTGTGCTAAGAGCCAACAAGGTGACGCCCGCCGGCGAGAAGAGGATTTTCCTACGCATTATCAGACCCGACCAGGTGGTGTTGGGATCACCAGAACTGGAGATGCTGGTTTTTAACGAGGAGCAGATTCCAGCTTCCGCTTCAAGGGTTGTTAACTACGAAAACGAAGACCTTCCTGTTTCCATTTTCTGGACCAATGACGGGGAAATTGTACCCGGAGAGCATACCGTAGAGCTTTATTCTGAGGGGAAACAAATTGGTATAGCTTCATTCGTACTTAAATAATTTTCTGTTTCTGGAATGAATATCGGTATTATCATTGGGCGGATTGGTGGTGTTGATGGCGTGGCCCTTGAGACCGAGAAATGGATCGATGTCCTGAAAGCAATGGGTCACCGGGTTAGTACTCTTTCGGGACAGTTTCAGGAACGACCCATGGATCCGGAAACGGAAACGCTTGTTCCAGAAATGTCCTTTTTCTCTCCGGAGAGTTTCTGGAGCCAGAAAAAAGCCTTCTTCTATCCTGAGACCAATGCAGAGGAGCTCATTGAGCATCTGAACCTGTATTCAAAATTGATCTATAAAAAGATCATGACCTGGATCCGGGAGCGAAATATTGAATTGATTATCTCTGAAAATGCGTCAGCGCTTCCCTCTCACCTGGAAATGGGAATGGCCATCAACAAAGCTGTTCATAAAACCGGTATTCCCACCATTACACATGACCATGATTTTGCCTGGGAACGTGGCGACAGGTATCTGTCACCACACCGGGAGATTAATGATTTTATTTCTGAGGTATTTCCCCTCCGGGCTCCAAATTCGGTTCATGCAGTAATCAATTCCCAAGCGGCCAATACGCTGAAAGAGCGTTTTGGCCGTACTGCGGTCAACGTTCCCAACGTGATGGATTTCGATCAGCCTTTCGGTCTGCCCGATAAGAAAAATGAAAATCTGGCCGAACACATGGGTTTCTCAGGCTCCGACCTGTTTCTTTTCCAGATTACCCGGATAGTGAGACGCAAGGGGATTGAAACTGCAATTCGCCTCATCCATGAGCTTAATGATAAAAAGATTAAACTGATCATCACCGGTAATTATGCAGATGATGCCGGCAGCGCCTACTATAACGAGCTGGTAAATCAAATACACCAGCTTAAACTGGGCGCACAGGTCAGATTTGCCAGCCACCTCTTTCATAACAAAGGCCTTTCCAATGGTAAGGGTGAGGTGCGTTTCTCTTTATCTGATGCCTATGCTAAAGCTACCGCCTGCACCTATTTCAGCACCTATGAGGGTTTTGGCAATGCCTTTGTGGAAGCCGTACTGGCCAAACGTCCCATCTTTGTCAACAACTACGAACCCGTATATTTACCCGATATAGGCAGCAAGGGTTTTAAAACCGTGATGATTGAAAATGGAGAACTCAGCTCCGATGCTGTTAGCTCCATGGCTGATATCATCTATAATCCGGCCCTGGCCTCCGAAATTGCAGAATATAATTTCCTGGTGGGTAAAAAGTATTTTAGTTACAACACCCTGAGGGAAAAACTGGAAGAATTAATCCAGATGGCCGTATCTTCGGCCGGTGCCTAAACTATAAACAGGGCCCTGAGAATATGATCGGTAATCATCCATTGGCCTGGCTCGATGATCAGGGATCCGGAGGCGTGCAACATGCTCCCTGATTCAATAAATACCTGTGCCTGTTTTTCGAAATGCCTGCGGTACAGGGCTCCGAAGCTCTTCTCAATATAGTCGGGATCTGCTCCCCACCTGGTCCTCAGGGAAGTAATCAGATAATCGTTGTAGCGCTCATGGCTTGTGAGCTCTTCAGTTGCATGGATCTCTTTTCCAGATGCCAGGAGTTCCATATATGTTTTTAATGAGGAGACATTCCAGCTTCGTCTTTCTCCGTCAAAGGAATGGGCCGAAGGGCCAAAGCCCTGATAGGTTTTGCCCGACCAGTAGAGCATGTTGTGTTTGGATACCATACCCTCCCGGCCAAAATTAGACAACTCATAATGATCAAAGCCTGCCCCGTGCATCTTCTCTCTCAGTATCCTGTATTGCTCTATGCTTTCTTCCTCAGGTGTGGGTAGCAGTCTTCCCTTCTTCCTCCAGTGATCAAATACAGTTCCTGGCTCAAAAGTCAGATGATAGGCCGAAAGGTGAGATATTGGAAGGGAGAGGGCCTGGTTAATATTTTCCTCCCACTCCGAAAGGGATTGTCCGGGTATTCCAAAGATCAGGTCCATGCTTATAAGATCAAATCCCCCTGATCTGGCCAGGAGGACCGATGTTTGGGCCTGCCTGGCATTGTGGGAACGGCGCATGATCTCCAGATCTTTTTCATGAAATGACTGAATTCCGATGCTCAGACGATTAAAGCCTGTTTCCCGAAGTTTTTTTAGCAGGCCCGGGCTCAGATCGTCGGGATTGCATTCAATGGTCCATTCGCTGTGCTTCTTAAATGAATTGTAGCTGTGAAGGGCCGAAAATATTCTTTCCAGGTGGGATGCGGATAAAAGGGACGGAGTTCCACCTCCCAGGTAGAGGGTTTCCAGTGAACGGCCGGGACTTGTTTTTCCCTTAAGCCTGATCTCTTCCACCAGCGCATCTACAAACTTGTCCAAATATTTAAGACTCACTGAAAAGTAGAAGTCACAATATCTGCATGCCTGGCGGCAGAAGGGTATATGGATGTAAATTCCCTTCATCTCTTACTCCTCTATAAACCCGATAAAGGCATTTGAAACTGCCCGCGGTTCCGGGGGAAGTGCGTAGGCATCTGTCTCATAGTTGCTATTATATGGAGATATATTCAAAGTTGTGCCACCAACCACCAGGGTGCTGCTGCCGCCGGGATCAAATCCCATGGCTTTATCCATACCGTATTTTTTCAGGACTTCGGCCATGTCCTGGTGGGTAGCCCCCACAGATTCCCTGATTCTACCGTTAATGGTCAGCACAGCCAGTTCGTTTTGTTTATTGATTCCCACTGCAATTTTAGGTCCGCGCATATCCGTAAAATCAAGCCTTGCAGCCTGCGTGCGAATGGAAGATCTACTCTTCCAGCCCTCCAGATCCAAGTCAATTATACATTTACCTCCGTCCAGTAAAAGAGGTCCGGCTTCCACAGCATGTTTAACCTCTTCCAGTCCGGGAACCATCAGGTCCACAACCGCTCCGGCTTTTAATCCTTCCGGAACATGGGCCGGGTTCAGAGCCAGTGTAAGCCCGACAGGCACAATGGACGCCTTTTCTCCTCCGGCTGTTTGCAACACTTCCTTTACCACATTCCCTGATATGCGGATGATGGTTCTCCCTTCAGCTTCGATGCTTTCGCCAGGGCAAAGCAAATCAAAATATGCAGAAATGTTCCCTTTTCCATTGTTGTTATATGCGCTCCTGGCAAATGTAATTTTTTGCCCCCTCCAGCCCAGCCTTAATCCTTCTTTGCAGGAGACTCTTTGAATATCAATGCTTCCGTCTTTATAAATCAAAAGGGCGGGTTTGTTGAACAGTGGAGGTGAACTCATGATTCCTTCGCTTATCAAAAGCCCCAGGGGGGAACCAATATAAGTTTCGGGCAATCCGAGCTTTCCTATCAGTTCCGGGTTTAGTACATAACCACCATTCCATGCAATATGTGCCTCAATTCCAGATTGTATCTTAAAATCACTGACAAACTGGCTCACGGTCCTGGGTTTACCCGGGGAGGAAAGGGCTCTAAAGTCCCATTTTTCTCTTTTATAATTAAGTCTTGCAAGGGCACCAGTATATGGCATGCCGTCGCTATAGGTGCCGCTCAGAAACTCAAAAGACAGGGGCCCGTCCTTTTTCTCTTCCTTATCCAGCTGGTTCAGAACATGTTTCAGGGGGCTGCCATGGAGCGCGGCATCCTCCCGGATGGCTGACAGTACTTTTTCCTCACCCAGCTTTTTAACAAGGCGTTTAAAAAGATCGCTTTTCATACTCCTGTCAAAATCTTTTGCCGTCTGAACCGGGGTCGGATAACTCAGGGAAGCCCTCACTCCTGCCGGTACATATTGTATATAGCCGCTCGAAACCGGAATTCCCATCATATGGGCTGTAAACTCATTGGGAACCTTTCCGATATGAAAGCGGTCCATATCAACCAGATCGGTCATCATGGAAGCATTACTTCTGTTGGTCAGTATATAACCGCCCTGTTCCCTGATCATTCTCAATACCTTCAGAGCCGAGCTTCCCAGTTGGGGAAAATGAATACCAACACATACCTGTTTGGTCCGAATAATCTGGATTACATTAAACTCGTAGAGCAGCCTCAGCTCTTCAGATATACCATTAATAATATAGTCGGTGATCTCATCTTTATTAAGTTGCTTTCCAAGATTTTTCTCCTGTGCAAAGATGTAGACCGGCTGCAATTCTGCAGCCTCTTTTTCAAGGAGCTCCCTGGTAATTGTAAGCTCCAGCGGAATCTTCATTCTGAAGCGTATGGATTGAAGGGCAAAAAATTCCAGTTCGTACATAATATAAGCTCCAGGGAAAAAGGCAATGGGCCTGTTCTCCCGGATACGTTCTATGAGCCTTTTTCTGTTATCAATGGCCAGGGAAGAGCTTCCTGTCAGCTGCAACAAAGCCAGGTTCCAGTCAGTGAAAAATTGCGGGCTCAGGTCTACTTTATTTATGGGTGTCGGCTGAACAATGCCAATATAAAGCAGGTTGATCAGGCCGGTCAGCTCCTGAAAAGTATAGTCCTGGTAGGGATAGTGATAGTTGTTGCGATGCCTGTAGGACATGGAGTGGTCATGCTGGATCTTATTGTTTCCCTTTCTGTATTCAAACAGGGTTTCCACCGCATTATAGAAGCGGTTAATGATTTTTTCAGGGATAAAACCTGAATCAGGATCATTGCTTACAATGCTCCGGGAAAAATCAAAGGCCATTCCCCTTATACGCTGCTGCTCCACGCGAAAATAACTGGGATCAATAAGGGATTTCAACATAAACATAAATGAAAGCCTGGAATAGCCTGGCAGATATTGCCTGTGTCTGGTATCCAATAATGCCTGAAGGTTTTCATCTGAACTACCAACCATTTCCCTGTAATCATCCAGGCTTTCGCGAACAATTCTCAGGATTTTTTCATTTCCCCTTAACTGCTGGTACAGGCGCTGCAGAATTTGATACAGGTTCTCGTTGAGTGCATCCAAGCTGTATCGCTTGTATACAACCCGCTGATTATGCCTTATCTCGTCGGTATAACGGTGGGGGAAAAAGATCCGGTCTGTAATTCGTTTTACCATTCCATGGGAGATTCTTTTTCCCTTAAACTCAAGAACCCTCAGGCGGTCCCGCTCCTCCAGTTGTTCGCCAATTACTTCCGAATAAACCTTCTCCGGTTCATACCTCCTGCAAAATATGGGCGTTCCGCAGGCCGTTGCTTCAATAATGGGAAGGCCCCGGCCCTCTGTTTTGCTGGGCAAAAGCACCAGAGAGGAAATATTATAGAGCTCCGCAATACCTGCGGGGTCATCATATTTCTCTTTAAACGCATCACGATCAAGCTCTCCGAATAACAGGGCCAGGTAAACTCTTTTCTTTAGCTCGGGATCTGCCTCCTCAAGAAGCTCCCTGAACCGTTCTATTAATTTTTTGAAATACCCGTAATGACCTGCAGCAATAGGCCCGGTAATAATCAGGGTCACTTTCAGGTTTGAAGTCTTCCTGAACTGCTTTCTCATTTCCTCCTCCTGGAACATTTTAAGCAAGAGTTTGAAAGAGGTTTCTATCCTCTTTCTGGAAATGATCCTGGTGGGCTGCAGCAGAATGATATTCTCCCCGATAAAATGATCCACTTCCCCGGTGCTCTCCCCAATCAGAATGGCACCGGGGTTTTTTTCGCTGACCAATTCCCGTGCAAGTACCTCATCAACCGAATAACTCCATAGCTTCTTAGCATATCGTGAAAGAATGCTTTCCAGTTGCACGAAAGTGTTAATGTTTTTGCGCTTATCGCTCTTGGTATAAAGGGTCGTGTCCACAGCGGTCCCGATCTCCATGACGTTGGCCGGATTGTGACCATTCAGCCGAACCAGGTGCTCGCTTTGTGCCCTGTTTATATTTACATTTATCCATGCGCGGGATTGCCAGGGATAGAGCAAATTAAAGAGAGAGAAAACCTCTCCCAGGTGACAATTTATAAAGAAGAAATCGCGGGGTCCGGGTCTGTTTCCGGCTTTTAAACGGTCGCCCACACACATACCACCCTCCCAGTAAAAATCATGGTTATTATTGATAACCGGAATTTTCATGTATTCCGATATCAAAACCAGGGCCAGGGCGTAGGCTACATTTCCGGGGTTTGAGCATACATTAATAATATAGAGCAGGTTTATCCCCTGCTCCTCTATATAACGGCCCAGTTTTTCCACAATGTCCAGGGTTTGATTCCAAAGTTTCCTTATAAGATCATTGTAAACCTGTCCTCCGCGTTCAAGTTTTGTAAAATAGAAATCATTATACAGCTCCCACTCATTAAATCCGGCCAGCTCGGGGATTACTTTTTTTATATAATCCTGCTGAATAAACGGGGCTGTTTTTGAATGAATGTTTCCGGCAATATAGTGCACAGGGATCCCCGGCATATTACGTCTTAAGAGGGAAGCATACTTAGCAGCCTCATTGGTCACCCCATCCACCATATAGTGGAAGGTTAACATTGCGACTCCTCCGGTTCTTAACTCCTCTTTGAAATCATCAATTGTTCCCTCCCGCTGGATGGACGGATATGCCCGCTCCTCCTTGAAACGATCCAGGAATAGTCCCAGGTCAAACCAGGTTTCTACCTTCTCTCCCTGAAGGAAAGATAGCAGCTCATCTGTCTTCATTCTAAAATATTTATCATCTTTGTGCAGGCTTAATAATGCCTTCCGGATATGCTAAGGTACATGTTCCAATATAAATTTTCCATCCTGCTGGCTCTTGTAATTGCTTTGTTAAGCCTGGCACCAAGTAGCCGCCTTCCTGATTCGGTTCTTTATTCCATCCCCTATATTGATAAAATTGCACATTGTGCCATGTATGGTTCCCTCTGTTTTGTGGCTCTGATGGAAAGCCGGTGTTCGCGTCAATGCACAGTATATTACATAATTATAATCCTGGGCATCCTGGTGGCAAGCGCGCTAATTGAGATCTTGCAGGCAACTGTTGTGCAAAGCCGTGCTGCCGAATGGACCGATCTGCTGGCTAATTCTCTCGGACTTCTGGCCGGTTATCTGGCTTTCCGTTTAATTGGCGGATTTCGAATATTCCACTTTCTTAAATCCTGATTCTCTCTTTTCCTTCCCTGAATTCAGACACCAGGTCGGCTATGGTTTCTGTGCTAAAAAGCCTTTTTATCTCACGCCTTAGGGGGGCGAGTTTGTGATGCATGCTGCAGGGCCGCTCATGATCACATGGTTCGGTTCTGATTACACAATCATTCAGTATATCCTTCCCATCCATAATCTCAATGATCTCCATTACCGTTATGTCAATGGCAGGCTTGTTTAAATAGAAACCCCCGTGCGGACCTTTAGAGGATGCCAGTAACTGCTGTCTGACCAGGACCTGTAATATTTTCCCCAGAAAGGGAGAGGGAATTTCCAGGTCTTCAGCTATCTTTTTTATGCCCGCTTTTTTCTCCGGAGAAGAATAAAGCTCCAGATAAATCATGGCCCTGATGGCATATTTGCTGGTATTAGAGATCATAGCTCACTGTCTGATAGGTATATTTTTGATTCTGATATCGTGTCTTCCCCCTTCGTATGCTGTTTCAAGAAAGGCTTTCACTATTTCAATGGCCATTTCCTCATCGATAAACCGGGCTGGAATAGAGCATATATTTGCATCATTATGTAAACGGGCTAATCTGGCAATTTCTGCGTTCCAGCACAACGCGCCTCTTATCTCCTGATGTTTATTAGTGACCATATTGATACCGTTTCCGCTTCCGCAAAGAGATATTCCCATAGCATATTCGCCGGATTCAACCGCCCTGGCAAGGGGGTGACCAAAATCAGGATAATTAACAGCATCCGTGGAGTCTGTACCAAAATCTTTTAGCTCATAGCCTTTCTTTTCCAGGTACTTAATTAAGCCAAGTTTCATCAGGTATCCGGCGTGATCCGATGCGACGGCCAGGGTCTTCTTCATATTCTATCTTTTTAACAATTCAGGTGTTAATTTGTTGTTCATTGTTTTTAAAAACCACAGGCTTTTATCCGGTCTTACTCCGAACCCGCGAAATACACTAACTTTGGCTTGAAAGATAAACAGATTGTCAACAGTCCTTATCTTTGTTCCGGGCATATTTTTATTAAATCGTACTAATGTTAACAGTTGTTAAGTTTTTTTGTAAAGTGCCTGTATTCAAAACTTAACAATTATTCCGGTTGTTAATAGAGTGTGTTAAACCTTTCAATAATTGAATATGCAAAGATAAGCTCTGTTTTTTTAAAACAGAATCAACCGCCTATCATCATCATTAGTAAGATTTATAATTTAATATGATAATATATATATAAGATGAATATTGTGAATAAAACGGATATTGAAAAAAAAGGATTTATTGACCTTGATGTGGATAAGTCCTTAAATATTGTTGACGAGATCAATCGTATGCGTTCAGAAAAGAATGCGGTGATCCTTGCTCATTTTTACCAGGAGGGAGAAATACAGGATATAGCAGATTTTGTTGGAGACAGCCTTGGATTATCACAGCAGGCAGCTGCAACAGAAGCTGATATTATTCTATTTGCAGGAGTTCATTTTATGGCTGAAACTGCTAAAATACTGGCACCGGATAAGAAGGTCCTGATACCGGATCTGCAGGCTGGCTGTTCCCTTGCTGATTCTTGTCCCCCGGAAGAGTTTGCGGTTTTTAAAGAGAAACATCCGAAATATACCGTGATTTCTTATGTGAATACTACTGCCGAAATCAAGGCACTTACGGACATAATCTGCACCTCAACCAATGCACTTCAGATAGTGGAGAGTCTTCCCAAAGATGAAAAAATCATATTTGCACCAGACCGGAATCTTGGTAACTATATAAATAGTATGACGGGAAGGGAGATGCTTATCTGGGATGGAGCATGTCATGTGCATGAGGAGTTCAGCCTGGAAAGGATCCTTGAGCTTAAAAAGGAACATCCTGATGCTCAAATAATTGCACACCCTGAGTGTGAAAAACAAATTCTGATTGTAGCTGATCATATTGGATCTACCACATCCCTGCTAAATTATACGATTCAGAATCCCGGCAACTCATTTATTGTTGCAACAGAATCAGGTATACTACATCAGATGAAAAAGTCCAGTCCGGATAAAGTATTTATTCCTGCACCACCCAAGGATTCAACCTGTGCCTGCAACGATTGCAAGTTTATGAAGATGATAACAGTTAAAAAGATCTATAATACTTTGAAGTATGAGCTTCCTGAAATAACTTTGGAACAGGATTTGATGGATAGAGCAAGAGGTTCAATAGTGAGAATGTTGGATATATCAAAGGGTCTTCATTTATAAATTACCTTCATGTTAAAAAGGCTTTTTCAATACATGCTGCCGGCCCTCGTTCTGGGATTGTGGCATGCGCAGGTATCTGGTCAGGAAGAAGAAATAGTTAATGGCTTTGTTCAATTTTCTTATCCCAACCAACAGGTATCCAGTGAAGGAATGATGCGCGATGGAAAGCCTGACGGGTACTGGAGAACCTATTATGTTACCGGTGTGGTAAAATCGGAGGGGAAACGAACTAATTTTCTCCTGGACAGTATCTGGAATTTTTATAACCAGGCGGGCGAACTCAGCGAGCAGATCTCTTATAAGATTGGAGAAAGAAGCGGGTATTCCAATAAGTATATATTTGACAATCCCCAGAATCCCGGGCAGGCTACACTGATTTCCAGTGAGTTATATGTGAATGGAAAGAAAGAGGGAAATTCCATGTATTACCATCTCACCGGGGAATTAAAGTTGATAGTGTATTATAAGGACGGAAAAAAGCAGGGTTTATCTAGAGAATTTTCTAAGGATAGTACATTGATTACAGTGGTCCAGTACAAAGACAACTACGTCATAAACAGGGAGCGTGTGAACAGAACTGATATAGAGGGGAATAAACAGGGCACTTTCAGAGAGTATTATTCTAATGGAAGAGTAAAAGTAGAAGAGAATTACCTGGATAATCAGCTTCATGGCTATTACAGGGAATTTGATGGAAGAGGAGACTTAATTATGGCCCTTCGCTATGAACGCGGAAAAGTCATGGAAGAAATTGATGAGGACATGAAGGAGCTGCTGGATATGAAAAGCACCTTTGACCAGGAGGGCAGACTCATCTTTACAGGAGGATATAAGGAAGGAATACCCGTGGGAATTCACCGATTTTTCGATACGGCCGGGGTAGTAGAAAATGCTTATCTCTATAATGAACTGGGACAGAAAGTTTCGGAAGGCATCATTGATGCACAGGGAATGCGTAAGGGTCCCTGGACCGATTTTTACTCCACCGGGGAGGTTCGCGCAAAAGGCACGTATGAGAATAATCAGAAATCGGGTAGCTGGACCTACTATTTAAGCAATGGGGGTGTTGAACAGAAGGGAAGATTTGACAGAGGCAGGATCATGGGCATTTGGAACTGGTATTATCCAAATGGAAACCTGTGGAGAGAAGAGAGTTATTTTAATGGAAGAGAAGACGGGATGTTTGTGGAATATGATCCTGCCGGTAATATTCTTACCAAAGGGGATTATATCGGAGGAGAGAAAGAGGGGGAATGGATTTACCATGTTGGAGATCATAAGGAAAGAGGTAGTTTTGTGATCGGCCTGCGGGAGGGCACCTGGAGATCTTTCTATCCCGACGGAAGCCTCAAATACGAGGGCAACTACTCACAGGGCAACCCTGATAAAAGGCACAAGTATTACTATCCCGACGGATCTATCAAGGAGGAGCAATATTACGAAATGGGTATCCGGGAAAAGAATTGGAAAAAATATGATACGGAGGGGAATCTTGTTATGACAATTACTTATAAAAACAACCGGGAACTGCGGATAAATGGTGTAAAAATGGATCTTCCTGATAGTGATATTCAATTAATTCGTTGATAATTGTATGGTTGAAGATTTTGATTTCAGAGATGAAAATTTATCCGACAACGAGTTAGAGGTCGAATCCCGCCTAAGGCCGGCTGAATTTGCGGATTTTGACGGGCAGGAGAAGATAGTAAAGAATTTGAAAATCTTTGTTGAAGCAGCCCGTTTACGGGATGAAGCCCTGGACCATGTGCTGTTGCACGGCCCCCCGGGATTGGGAAAAACCACCCTGGCTCATATTATTGCCAACGAAATGGAGGTGGGCATAAAAATAACCTCCGGGCCGGTTCTTGATAAACCGGGAGATCTGGCCGGCCTTTTAACCGGGCTTGAGGAAGGAGATGTATTGTTTATTGATGAGATACACCGTTTGTCACCCATTGTTGAAGAGTACCTGTACTCTGCCATGGAGGACTATTGCATTGATATAATGATTGATAAGGGTCCGGCTGCACGTTCGGTTCAGCTAACTCTTCAGCCTTTTACATTAATCGGTGCCACCACCAGGTCGGGATTGCTTACCGGACCGCTTCGGGCACGTTTTGGAATTAATTCCCTGCTGGAATACTATGACACAGATATACTAACCGGCATTGTAAAAAGGTCATCGGGAATTTTAAAAGTGGAAATAAAAGATGATGCAGCCTTTGAAATAGCTTCAAGAAGCAGGGGGACACCCCGGATTGCCAATGCTTTGTTAAGGAGAATAAGAGATTTTGCCCAGGTAAAAGGAAGCGGTATTATTGATATGGAAATCACAAGATATGGTCTGGATGCCCTGAATATAGACCGCTCGGGTCTTGATGAGATGGATAATAAAATTCTTAATACCATTATAGATAAGTTCCAGGGGGGTCCGGTCGGATTAAATACCATCGCTACAGCCGTTGGAGAAGAAGCAGGGACCATTGAAGAAGTGTATGAACCCTTCTTAATCAAAGAAGGCTATATTAAGCGAACCCCAAGGGGAAGGGAGGTTACCAAGATTGCTTATGAACACTTGGGGAAATATAGAGATAATCAAAACTTTTTATTTTGATATTTTGTATATATTTGTGAGGAATTGAATTACAAATCGATGATTTCACGCAGCGGGCTGCGGGAAGATTCAAACAGACGCACTTATGTTAAATACTTTATTGAAGAATGCGGGCCTTCTGGTAATACTGATAGGCGTAATTATTCTGGGAGTTGTGGTTTTTAGCGGATCACAAACAAATGCAAACCTTGCCCTTAGTCTTGTTTTAATCGTCGTGGGCCTGATTGGCCATATTGTCATCAACAAAATGGTTGATTGATACAGGCTTAGATATTTGCTATGTACTTCAATCCTGGCTTGTCCAGGATTTTTATTTTCCTCCCATTTATTTCAATTTGCCCATGGGATTTAAATTCCGAAAGTAATCTTATAATAGATTCTGTTGCTGTACCAACAATATTTGAAAGCTCTTCACGGGTCAGGGATATATTCAGCACTCCCTGAGAATCTTCCCCGAATTCATCGTCCAGATGCAACAAAATTTCAGCCAGTCTTTCCTTAACAGTCTTTTGGGCGATATCTGTAATGTAGGAATTAGCTTCACCCAGTTCTTTGCAGGTTAACTTCATTAATTCCACGGCAAAGTTGCCATTGGTTTTTACAAGATTCAGCAGGATTTCAGTTGGGATATGGCAGAGCACAGACTCTTCCAATACCTCCGTGGTGGTGCAAGCAGGTTCATTGCTTACTACTGAGCGGTATCCAATAATATCGCCCGGTTTTGCAAAGCGGACGATCTGTTCTTTCCCATCAAATCCGGTTTGATATATTTTTATAATACCGGACTGGACGCAATAAAAACCTTTCATGCGGTTCCCTTCCTGGTAAACGATTGAACCTCTTTTATAAGTTTCTGTTATCTTGTTGAATATAATCTCCTGCAGTTCATTTTCCTCCAGGTGACGAAACAGAGGATGTGTCCGGTTGGTGCAGGAAGCACAGCTTAAATCAAAATGATCGTCATGCATTGTTATAAATTGTAAGAATCAAAAATAACGAAATAACCATTGAAAAACAGAACCATGAAGGAAACTATTGCAACTAAATGGCTTAATGACCTTGCTTTTGAAGCAGAAGTAGACGGACATAAGATTTATATGGATTCTTCCATGGAACACGGGGGAAAGAATACGGGACCCAGGCCAAAACCGCTGATGATGGTTGCGCTGGCCGGTTGTACCGGTATGGATGTGGCTGCAATTCTGAAAAAGATGAGAGTGGAGTATGAAGAATTCGCTGTGGATGTGGAAGGGAATGTTACAGAGGACCACCCCAAGAGATTTGATGAGATGAAAATTATCTATCGGCTGAAGGGAAAAAAAATCAACCGGGAATTAGTTGAAAAAGCCGTAAACCTGTCCAATACCAGGTATTGTGGTGTTTCAGCCAACTACAGCAAGGCCTTTCCCATCTCCTACGAAATAATCATAGAGAAGAATTAAGCTATATATTTAAACAGGACGTTTTTAGAGTGAACCGGGATTGGCTACGCTGAGCTCGCAGGCTCGGTTGTTTGGCTTTGCCAAATAAGCACTTCACGATAAAATGCCCCGCTAAAATATAGCGTATTAATACGCCGCTTTGAATTGCTCCAGAAAACGAAGATCATTTTCAAAGTACAACCTCAGATCCTTGACCTGGTATTTGAGCATGGCAACCCGCTCAATACCCATCCCAAAGGCAAACCCGGTGTATTTTTTAGAATCAATTCCGTTGAATTCCAGGACATTGGGATCAACCATCCCACATCCAAGGATTTCCAACCAACCGGTATACTTGCATACATTGCAACCTAAACCACCACAGATCTGACAGGATATGTCCATTTCGGCCGATGGTTCAGTGAAAGGGAAATAAGAAGGGCGAAGCCTGATCTCCACGTGCTTTCCAAACATTTCACGGGCAAAATATAGCAGGGTTTGTTTCAGATCGGCAAAGGAAACATCCTCATCGATATAAAGCCCTTCAACCTGGTGAAATATGCAGTGTGCCCTGGCAGAAATAGCTTCATTTCTGAATACCCTGCCTGGAGAAATGGTACGTATGGGCAGGGATTCTGTCTCCATAACCCTTACCTGCACTGAGGAGGTATGTGTACGAAGCAGGATATCAGGATCTTTTTCAATAAAGAAAGTATCCTGCATATCGCGGGCGGGATGTTCAGGAGGGAAGTTAAGGGAAGAAAACACATGCCAGTCATCTTCAATTTCAGGACCCTCTGAAATCGTATATCCAAGGCGTCCGAAAATGGAAATAATTTCATTTCGTACAATGGATATAGGATGTCTGGCGCCGGCGACGAAAGGAGGGCCGGGCAGAGTCAGATCACGGCTCTCGTCCTGACCGGACTCATCAGAAATTTCAGAAAGTAAACTTTCTATTTTTTCAGATATAAACTGCTTAAGCTGATTGATCTTTTGTCCCAGCTCTCTCTTCTCTTCAGAAGGAACATCCTTAAAGCGCTGGAACAACTCGGTAAGGACCCCCTTTTTGCCCAGATATTTGATCCGGAACTGTTCAATTTCCTCCTTTGAATCAGCTTTGAATTGCCTGGCGTCTTCAAGGATCTTATCAATCGTATTCAGCATATCTGTTTGAATTAGAGATACAAAAGTATAAAAAACAAACTTACTTGATGATGGAAATAGAATAGATTACATCTTCCAGGGGGCGGTTATAGGCATCACATGGCACCGAGGCAATTATATCTATTATCTCCAGACCTTCTATGACTTCGCCAAAAACCGTATAAGCCCCATCAAGGTGGGGCGTACCCCCCAGGCTTGTGTAAATTTCAGCACTCTCTTCGGTAAAGCTGGCCACACCCCTTTGTGTCAGAATATCAAGCTCTTCTGGTGTCAAAACCCTTCCCTGCACCAGGTAGAACTGAGAAGCACTGGATGCTTGTTCAGGATTTGCGGCATCTCCTTTTCTGGCAGCTGCGAGAGCTCCCTTTTTATGAATAAGGTTATCATTGAATTCAGCAGGGACAGTATAGGCGGGTCCGCCCGTTCCCAGACGCTGACCTTTTTCTGCACCCGTTGAATGAGGATCACCTCCCTGTATCATGAAATCTTTAATGACTCTGTGAAAAAGCTGGTCCTTATAAAATCCTTCATTAATCAGCTTGATCATGTTATCGCGGTGAGCGGGAGTTTCATTATAAAGTTTAATGATCATATTGCCCTTAGATGTTTCAATCTTTATGAGATGCTCACTTTTCGCATCCTGTGCCGCTACGAAAGCGGATAGAAGGACGAATGTGAGCGCCAGGTATACATTCGGTGCGAACAAATATTTCTTCAACATAATTAATGTATTTTTAATATAGAATAGCCCTGCAAAGATAGAACGAATGTTGAAAAAGTATTTCATACTTGGAATAATTGCTATCCAGTCATTTGGGGCTGCCGGACAGTCTGTGGGACTTGTATTAAGTGGCGGAGGATCCAAAGGATTGGCACATATCGGGGTGATCAAGGCCCTGGAAGAAAACAGAATACCCATCGATTATATTGGCGGCACCTCCATGGGCGCTATTGTTGGAGCCTGTTATGCCATGGGCCTTAGTACCGATGAGATAATGGATATTATCCGCTCGGAAGAGTTCAGGTACTGGATTAGCGGTGAACTGCAGGAAGAGTATAAATACTTCTTCAAATCCGAAGAACCTGAACCTGACATTTTCAATATCAGGATTGATATAAATGATACAGTGCCCAAAACAATGCTCCCCCTTAGTGTAATCCCAAGTTCACTTATGGATTTTGCGTTTTTGGAGATTTTCACCAGGGCGAGCGCGGCAGCCGGTTACGATTTTGACAGCCTGTTTGTTCCTTTTTTATGCAATGCTGTTGATATAAGCAATAGCCAGGAAGTTGTGTTTAGAAAGGGAGATCTGGCCCAGGCGGTCAGAGCCTCTATGACTGTACCACTGTATTTTCGCCCCATTGTTATGGATGGAAATATCATGTACGATGGTGGCATATACAATAATTTCCCCGTGCAACATGTCATGGAGCAATTTAATCCCGATGTGATCATTGGGAGTAAGGCAGCCCGGGGAAACACCCCTCCGGATGAATTTGATATTCTGGCACAGATCGAGAATATAGTAATGAAGCCCTCCAACTACGAAATTGACAGGGAAAAGGGTATCCTCCTGGATATGGATTTTAAGAAGGAATCCTTACTCGCTTTTGATAAACTGGATGAATTTGTGGAGCTTGGCTATCTTACAACCATTGCTAAAATGGATAGCATTAAATTGCTGATTGGCCGCACAGGAGAGGATACTGCTGCATTAGCCCGAAGAAGAGAGGTATTTAATAAGAAGTTGCCCGAACTTCGGTTTAACAAGTTTGAATTTGAGGGACTGAATGAAGACCAGAGCAATTATGTGGAGCGATCTATAAGGCATTCAGATTCCATTCTGGATGTGGAAGAGATGAAAAGAGAATACCTTAAACTGGCCCACGACAAAAGCCTGTTGTATATTTATCCAAGAGCAATATACAGGCCAGCCGACAGCCTCTTTACAATGAATCTCAGAGTAATACCCCAGGCAGACCTGGAAGCAAAGTTCGGGCTCTTTATTGCAAGCACCGGAATGGCTCAAACTTACCTGGGTTTAAGTTACAGGCAAATATCGGAAGTCAGCGCTCTTCTGAACGGCAGTGTTCAATTCGGACGATTTTACAATGGAGCAAATGTGGGTTTCAGATTTGATTATCCCGCCAGGATTCCGCTGTTTTTTCAGGGAAGTTTCAATTACAACGGCTACAAATACAATGCGTATTACACCAATTTCTTTTTTGAGGACCAGAAACCATCTTATATCACAGAGGATGAGGTCAACTTCAGATTTGATGTCGGTACTCCATTACATATCAATGGTATTCTTAAAAGCGGAATAGGCATAGGGCGGAACAGGGAGAAATACTACATGACCCAGGATTATATTTCCACTGATACCTCAGACCTTTCTACCATATATAAGTTTTCACTCTATGTGGCAAGTGAAAGAAACACACTGAACAACAAACAATTTGCCACAGAAGGCACCCGCCGCATTATTTCACTTCGTGGAGGACATGGGCAGGAGTCATATGTTCCCGGTTCTACAGCCCAGGAACAGAGTAACGAGAAAACCGATTACTTCTGGTTTTCGGCCCAGTTTGAAAATTGTGGATATATTCCCACTAAAAGCCGCTTTTCCCTGGGTTATTATTTCATGCTGCAGGCCACATTTCAACCCTTGTTGAGTAATTATTATTCAAGCATTATTGAGGCTCCGGCATTTCAGCCCAATATGGTAACAACAACTCTTTTCATGGAGAACTACAGGGCATATCAATTTCTGGCAGCCGGTCTGATGCCGGTATACAATTTTCGCAAGCAGCTTCATGCCAAGCTGGAGACTTACGCGTATGTGCCGGTCCAGGAAATCCTGAGAGATGCTAATGACGATGCCTATTTAGGCAGCTATTTTAAAAGCATGAATTTTATGGTTCATGCATCCTTGAATTACATATCGGTCGCCGGCCCTCTTTCTCTGCACTTTGGATACATTGAAAATGCAGATAATCCATGGCTGGTCCAGCTGAGTTTTGGTTACCTGCTGTTTAATAAAAAATCGACCAATGAGTAATCTGGCCTTCGGATAATGCTACTTTTGCAGAAACCTTGCCGATAGCTTGAAGAATCCCATTAAACAACTATTCGGGCAGACTGCCGTATATGGTCTTGGAATTGTATTGCCAAGATTGCTCAACTACCTCTTGCTAACCCCCTTCTACACAAGAGTTTTTGAAAAGGCTACCTATGGTATCATTACAGAGCTTTACGCTTACGTGGTTTTTCTCCTGGTGATTTTAACCTATGGTATGGAGACAGGGTATTTCCGCTATGCCAGTAATTCCGAACAGAAAGGGCGGGTATACACCACAGTTCTTGGATCTCTGTTTTTTACTTCCATGCTTTTCATTGTTCTGGTATTTGTATGGGCGAAACCCATCAGCGCTGTTATTGGCTATGCAGAGCATCCGGAATATATTAAAATGCTGGCCGCAATTGTTGGTCTTGATGCCTTGAGCACCATTCCTTTTGCCAGGATTCGGCTACGCAATCAACCCATTAAATATGCCTTAATACGCATAGTGGAAGTATCTGTCAATATTGGCCTGAACCTCTTTTTCCTGCTCTATTGTCCCAGGCATAACGATTCAGAATTGGTGTCTTTACTATATAATGAAAATATCGGTGTTGGATATGTCTTGATTTCTAACCTGATTGCTTCTTCACTCAAGCTTCTTTTGCTTATTCCGGATATACTTGCAGCCTTTCGGTCCGTTTTTGACAGGACTCTGTTCAGGGTAATTCTAAAGTATTCTTACCCCCTGCTTATTGCCGGATTGGCGGGGACTGTTAATGAAGCACTGGACCGGATACTGCTGAAGTACATGATACCCCCGGATCAGAATCCAATGGAACAGCTGGGAATTTATGGGGCCAACTACAAACTTGCGGTCTTAATGACCCTCTTTGTACAAATGTTTAAATATGCAGCAGAGCCCTTCTTTTTTTCAAAATCAGGAGAAAAAGATGCTCAGAAGCTCTATGCGGATGTGATGATGTTTTTTGTGCTGGCCGCTCTATTTATATTCCTGCTGGTTAATCTTTACCTGGATTATTTTATTCTTTTTATTGGTTCAGATTTCAGGGAAGGGGTGCAAATTGTTCCGATTGTATTAATGGCCAATCTGGTGATGGGCATATTTTTCAATCTTTCCATATGGTATAAACTGACCAATAAGACCTATTTCGGGGCTGTTCTGGTACTATTGGGGGCCCTGATCACAGTGATCGTAAATGTGCTGTTTATCCCGAGATATGGCTATGTGGCATCGGCATGGGCTCATCTGTTGTGCTACAGTACTATGGTAATCATATCTTATCTTTGGTCGAGAAAGCATTATGCCATACCCTACCGGGTCGGACGAGTATTGGCATATATAGCTCTTGCCGTATTCATTTATCTGGCTAATGAGTTATTTTTGCAGAATGTTCCCGGGTCACGGAATTTATTGGCGCTGTTACTTCTGATTATTTTTGGAGCAACAGTTTACCTGGGAGAGAGGAGGACATTTAATCAATATAAAAGCACTTAGTTCTGATGAAAGTAAAAATTGTAAATAATTCGGAAAATTCATTGCCTGACTACAGCACCAGCAGTTCGGCAGGAATGGATCTTCGGGCGAACCTTGAGCAGCCTGTTAGCCTGAAACCCATGGAGCGCAAGCTTATCCCCACGGGATTATATATTGAATTGCCCGAAGGATATGAGGCCCAGATAAGACCCAGGAGCGGACTGGCCTTTAAGAAAGGAATATCTGTTCTGAATACCCCCGGGACCATAGACGCAGACTACCGGGGCGAGATCGGGATTATTTTAGTGAATCTGTCAGGTGAAGAATTTATTGTAGAACACGGGGAACGCATTTGCCAGATGGTGATTAATAAGGTAGAAAGCGTTCAATGGAATCTGGTTGAATCCCTGGAAGAATCGGAACGGGGGGATGGAGGTTTCGGACATACCGGTACCAAATAGGAAGAAGATGAAAAGTTTGATTATTAGTTTATCGCTGGGATTAGTGGTCTCTTTTTTTACTGTTTCCATGGGACAGGAGCGTGGTGGTAACGAAGATTACCAGTACGCACTGATTGAGGCTGTAAAACAGAAGAATCTGGGAAATTTGCCGGAGGCGATAAAACTTTATGGTCTGGTAATAAAAGACAAGCCTGATTGTGCTGTTGCTTATTACGAGGCTGGCACCATCTACCTCAATACTAACCAGTTAGAACTTGCCAACACCTACCTGGGAAAGGCTTATGCACTTGACCCGGGCATTGAGTGGTATACCCTTGCTTATCTGAATTCGCTTGCATCCCTGGAGGAATATGGAGAGGCCGTAGATATTCTAAAGGAAAAGATCAAGAATGATCCCGGTAAAACAGAATGGGAATTCAAACTGGCCGCCACCTATTTCACAATGGGTAAGCCATCCAGGGCCATACACATACTGGAGAAGATAGAAAAAGAAAAAGGATTCAGTGAAAAGATTACCCTGCTGAAAGCCTCTATCTATGAAAGCGAAGAGAAGTATGAGCTTGCCCTGAAGGAGATAGAAAAAGTAATGGTCCTTTTCCCTGAGGCAATTCAGTTTAGAATCGTGGCGGCGGAGCTATGTTTAAAAAGCGGGAATGAGACTGCTGCAGCCAACTATTATCTTGAAATTCTTGAAGTGGATAGTCTGAATATTTTTGCCCTGACTAATCTCACAGATTATTACAGGCAGAAGGAAGACTATGAGAGCAGCTATAAATACCTGGCCAGCTCTTTTGGCAGCAAGCAGATAGAGGTTAATCGTAAATTGGCCATTCTGTCTTACTATCTTTCAGATGAAGAGCAGGTACAAAGCTATTCCGAAGAGTTAAGCAGGGTTATTGAGGTCATGGCTGAGACGCATCCTGAAGAGAGTGATATCCGGCTGCTGGCCGCAGACTTTTATATACAGGCTCAAAATTATCCCATGGCATACGGTCATTTGAAAAAGTATCTGGAACTTCAGAGAGGGACCTATAATATATATATGCAGACTATAATGCTGGCCAATGCTTCCGGACTTGATGAAGAGCTTATTTATATTAGCACCAGGGCCCTTGAAAAGTTTCCTGATAGTGTGGATATAAGATTTTTCAGGGGAATAGCTTATTATCAATCTGGCGAGTTTGAGTCACTGTTAGATAATTTCGAAGGACTTGATCATTCTAAATATTCTTCTTCAGAATATGCCTCGCAGGCGAGAATGCTCGTTGCAGAAGCTTATTACCGGACTAACGATTATGAAAAATCAGATTCCATATTTGAGTTGTTAATTATGGAAGAGCCCGATAATTATATGGTTTTGAATAATTATAGCTATTACCTGGCTGAGCGTGGAGAAAAGCTTGATAAGGCAAAAGAATGGAGCTCAAAAGTTGTAAGTAACAACCCGGAAAACGCAACATTTCTGGATACCTATGCCTGGGTCCTTTATAAATTGGGATCCTATTCGGAAGCAGAAAAATATATTTTATTTGCCCTGGATAAGGGAGGAGAAAATGATCCAGAGGTAAACGAGCATGCCGGGGATATTCAAATGGCCCTGGAAAGTTCACAGATTGCCAGATCATACTATATGAAAGCCATCATTCTGGGTGGGGATAAGGAGAAGCTGGAGATTAAGATCCAAAAGATTAAGGACCAGGAAAATGAGTAAAATCAGTTGGATCTTTCTGCTGTTTGCTCTCTTACTGCTCAAGGAATGCGGTGGTCTGAAAGGGATCCTTGAACCGGAATTGCCTGAGTTAGGAGGCATGGAGGGAATGATCCAAAGTTGTGAAGCGGGTGATACTGCTCAGACTATACTTATTAAGAAGGCAGAAGCAATTTTAATCTATGATGATGAGCGTTATGAAGTTAGCCTGACACTCTACTCAAAAAGAGATTCTTTCATCTATCTTTCAGCTGTGAACAGCGGGTATGAGATAATAAGGGCTTCTGTAAATCTCGACTCCATAAAAGTTATTGACCGCATAAATAAGATTGTTTACCGGGCTCCCCTGCAGAGAAAACTCGGCTATCAATATCCAGTTAGTTTTCGGGATTTGCAGAATCTGATCGCCAGCTATTATTTATGCGATGACTTTCAGTATGCACGAGATGATCAGAAAACTAATATTGTCTTTGATTTCGATGAGGACTATATAAAAAAAAGAATTGTTTTTGACAGGATGGGATTGGAGATGAATCTTTTTGAGTTTTATCATCAGCGTACCGATCTTTATTTAATGGGAGAAAGACTGGATAATTCTTTTAAAATCTATTCTAATTTCATGATTACTGACGTTGAAATAATAGCCAGAGGAGGAGATCGTTCTTATAACAGAGAAGTAAAAGTAAAAATGGAGGTCAATCCCCGTAAGTATACATTTACAGAACTTAGATGAAACGAGCGCTGGTCTTAATATTGATCTCAGTTTTGGTTTCCGGCATTATTTCCGGACAATCAAAGGAAGAGCTTCAGGCTCAGAAGCAAAAAGCTTACGATGATCTGAAGCTTGCCAGGGAACTTATGGAGAAGACTTCGGCTCAGCGCACAAGTTCTATGAAACAGCTGAGCATCTTACAAAACGGAATTAACACCAGGGCCAGGCTGATCTCCACACTGGAGACTGAACTTGATCTGACAGGAAAAAATATAAATGAGGCGGAGTTAAAAATTGAGCTGCTGACCACCGAGAATGAGAAGAACAGGGAGGAATATGCCCGTTTAATATACTACGCATACAGGAATCATACCGAGTATGAGAAGCTGATGTATATTCTTGCCGGGGCAACCATATCCCAATCCTATCAGCGATACAAGTATTTAAAGTATATTTCTGATTACAGAGTTCAAAAAGCTAGAGAAATAGATTCTTTGATCGAGGAGCTTGAAATGCAAAAGAATCACCTGAGTTTACTTAAGAATGAGAAGCTGATGGCTCTGGATGAAAAAGCGGCCGAACAGGAGAAACTGCTTGGGCAGCGTAGACAGAGGGCAGCCATGGTGAATAATCTGCAAAGAAAAGAGTTTCAGTTAAGGGAGGAAATCAAAGAGAAAGAAAGAATAGCCAGGGAAGTTGAAGTCAGGATAAGGGAAATAATTGAAGAAGAAGCCAGAAGGCTGAATTCAGAGAATATTTATGATGCCCTTACGCCGGAACAAGAGCTGGTGGGAACAGATTTTAGAAAGAACAGAGGTAAATTGCCCTGGCCAGTAGATAAAGGAATTATTACTGTGGGGTTTGGAAGACATGAGGTTCCTGGTTTAGTAGGCTCCAATGTACAGAATAACGGTGTGGATTTTACAAGTGTACCAGGAACGGAGGTAAGGGCTGTTTTTGAGGGGGAAGTAACTAAAGTCTTTGCAATACTGGGGGCAAACTATACTGTACTGATAAGGCATGGGGAATATTTGTCGGTCTATCAGAATCTGGTGAATGTAAGGGTAAAAACAGGCGACAAGGTACTTACAAAAGAAAGGCTTGGGGAGGCATTCTCCGATGAAACTGAGAAGGTTGCATCTGTGCACTTTGAGGTCTGGAAGGAGAGAACAATTCTGAACCCTGAAGAGTGGATAAGTAAATAACAATTTTTTGGAACCTTTGATGAATTTGCACCGTATAAGAACCGTCCATAGGAATTGATATGAAAAAAGATTTGAACATCCCTTCTGATTTGGGAAACCTTCGCTTGGTAGAGAAAGCTATTGATGAATTCTCGCTGGAGTTAGATTTAAGTGATGAGATTTATGGGAATGTTCTTGTTGCCACAATGGAAGCTACAAATAATGCCATTATTCATGGCAATAATTCTGATCCTGAAAAAACAGTTAGGATTGAAATGTTAATGGACAAGAAAGAGCTGTCTGTTTATATCGAGGACCAGGGTCAGGGTTTTGACTACTCTACTGTTCCTGATCCAACTGCACCTGAAAATCTTGAGAAAATTAACGGACGTGGGATATTCCTGATGGAAAGGCTTTCGGATGAGATTCTTTACCTGGAAGACGGGAGGATTGTTATCCTTAAGTTCAGGATCTAGTGCCTGTCACATTTCATACAGAAAAAACAAAATTCAATTTAGAGCAAAAGCTTCTGCATAAGCGGTGGATAACTTCATGGCTTGAATCACGTAATGCGACCTGCGGAAGCATCTCTATTATTTTCACTTCAAATACACAGCTCAGGTTAATAAACCGGGAGTATTTAAACCACAACTACTACACAGATGTTATAACATTTGACTATTCTGATGGTTCCAGTATATCTGGTGATGTTTTCATCAGTATTGACCAGGTTAAAATTAATTCCAAAAACTACAATACCGAACCTGGTGATGAGCTTAGGAGAGTTATGATTCATGGGGTGAATCACCTGCTGGGCTATAAGGACGGAACAGAAGAAGAAAAGATTCGCATGCGTCAAATGGAAAATGAAGCATTACATTTGTGGTTGAAAATGGTTTAGAATGAATTCTCAATATGATGTAATTGTTGTGGGAGCAGGTCATGCAGGCTGTGAAGCTGCTGCTGCAGCAGCAAATATGGGTAGCAGAACCCTGTTGATAACCATGGACATGACAAAATATGCTCAAATGTCATGCAATCCCGCCATGGGAGGTATAGCTAAGGGGCAGATTGTTAGGGAGATAGATGCCATTGGGGGTTATTCTGCTCTGGTCACCGACAAAGCGATGATACAGTTCCGAATGCTTAACAGAAGTAAAGGTCCGGCCATGTGGAGTCCCAGGGCGCAGTGCGACAGGGCTGTATTTACGCTGGAATGGAGAAAGGTATTGGAAAGTATTAAGAAGCTCGAATTCTGGCAGGATAAAGTGAGTGGATTAATCATTGATAATGAAGAGGTTAAAGGAGTAGAGACTCTTATGGGTATAAAATTCTACTCAAAGAAGGTTATTCTGACTGCCGGGACATTCATTAATGGTTTGATGCACGTTGGCAAAGTGAAGATGAAAGGCGGGCGCATGGGTGAAGCACCAGCCTATGGTTTAAGTGAGCAGCTTGCAGAGCATGGATTTGAAGTGGGGAGAATGAAGACAGGCACACCGGCAAGGATAGATGGGAGAAGCATTGATTTTACTAAGCTGCTTGAGCAACCCGGCGATATGGAGCAGAGAAAATTCTCATATCTGGATTACGAAATGGATTATAGTAGCCATAGAAGCTGTTATATCGCCTATACGAATTTAACTGTTCATTCTGAGCTTGAGAAAGGTTTTACAGATAGTCCTATGTTCGATGGAACCATTGAGAGCATTGGTCCGCGATATTGCCCAAGTATTGAAGATAAGATTGTGACCTTCTCAGAGAAGGAGCAGCATCAATTGTTCCTTGAGCCAGAAGGAATGGAAACTATAGAATATTATATCAATGGATTTTCTTCCTCTCTGCCATGGGAAGTTCAATACAATGCGATGCTCCAAATAGAGGGCCTTGAGAACGTAAGAATCTTCAGGCCAGGTTATGCAATTGAATACGACTACTACCCTCCTACTCAGCTTTACCACACCCTGGAGACAAAGCTGTTAAAGAATTTATATTTTGCCGGACAGATCAATGGAACAACCGGATATGAAGAAGCCGGAGCGCAGGGATTAATGGCAGGAATAAATGCAAGCTTAAGAATAAGAGGAGATAAAGAGTTTGTTCTTGGCAGGGATCAGGCATATATTGGGGTGCTGATAGATGATCTGGTTACCAAGGGAGTTGATGAGCCATACAGGATGTTTACATCCCGTGCGGAGTACAGGATCTTGTTAAGGCAGGATAATGCGGATGAAAGGCTGACTGAGTTAAGTGCAAAGATGGGGCTGGCCGGGGAGGAAAGAGTCCAGCTGCTGATAATTAAAAGAGAGTTAATAAACCGCTTTATAGAATTTATGAAGACCTATAGCATAGCTCCGGAAGAAATTAACGAATTTATGATTGCCTCAGGCACTTCTCCACTTAAACAGAAAATGAAACTGATTGAAGTGGCGAAGAGGCCTCAGGTCAGATTGAATGAGTTGATAGATGTGGTAAAGGGCTTACAAGAGATATATGCTCGTTGCGGCAACAGAGCCGGAGAGATTGTCGAGGCAGCAGAAATTGCTATTAAGTATGAGGGCTATATAGCCCGGGAAAAGTTGATGGCTGATAAAATTAAGAGGCTGGAGAAAATAAAGCTGGATGAGAATTTTGATTATAATCGTTTAACGAGTATTTCCACAGAAGCCAGGCAGAAACTATCAAGGATTAAACCCACTTCTATTGGACAGGCTTCCCGTATTTCGGGAGTTTCTCCAAGTGATATAAGTGTTCTGCTCATATATATGGGCAGATAGTTCCACGTGGAACATATTTTCTAAATTTCTACCAAGATGAATCAAGAAGAAGCAGTCCAACACTTAAAAAATGTAACACGGTCCATTCCGGATTATCCGAAACCGGGCATAATATTCAGGGATCTCACAACCATTTTCCAGGATGGGAATTCATTTTCAATGGCTCTTGAGAGTTTGATTAATTGTCTGAGGGATGAGAATTCAGCCCCAATCAGATTTGATAAATTTGCCGGGATTGAAGCAAGGGGATTTGTGTTGGCCGGTGCTCTTGCTGCAAAACTTGGCGGCGGAGTAGCTCTTCTAAGAAAACCAGGCAAGCTACCATACAAAAAAAGAGGAATAGAATACAAACTGGAGTATGGAGAAGATGCACTTGAAATGCATGTTGACGCCATTCAGGCAGGAGAAAAAGTGGTTGTGATAGATGACTTACTGGCAACCGGCGGAACAGCTGAGGCGGCATGTAAATTGGTAGAGCAGGCGGGAGGAGAAATTATTAAAGTTTTGTTCCTTGTAGAGCTTCCGGAACTGGGGGGGAGAAAGATGCTGGGGAACTACGATATTGACTCTGTAATTACTTTTGATGGCCATTAATTACTTTTGATGGCCATTAATTTTCCTGATTGGCCAGGCTTGTAACAATGGCTATGGACCGCCATAGCTTTTGTAAATCCTTTTATAATGAGGCTTTTGGAAATAGAATTTCCTTTGAAATGGCTTGTTTTAACTCCCTGAGAATGCCATATTTATTCATATTGTGGCCACCAGGCAAGTCGAAACACATCAGCAGGCGTTAAAATGACTAATAAATCTGACATTGTTGCATCTATTAGCTCACTGCCCGAGCAGCCTGGAGTATATCAGTTTTATGATAGTGCTGGCAACATCATTTATATTGGTAAGGCAAAAAATCTGAAGAAGAGGGTCTCCTCATATTTTTCCAAGAGCAAGTTTGAATCTTTTAAGATCAAAGTCCTCGTGGACCGGATAGCCGATTTGAAGTTCATTGTAGTCGACAGCGAATCCGACGCCCTACTGCTGGAAAACAATTTGATCAAAAAACATCAGCCTCGTTATAACATATTGCTGAAGGATGACAAAACATTTCCGTGGATTTGTATAAAGAATGAACCTTTTCCCAGAGTGTTTTCGACCAGGACTATCATTTATGATGGATCGAAGTATTATGGACCTTATACCTCGGCATATGCTGTTAAGATCTTACTTAACCTCATTCGCCAACTTTACCAGCTCAGGACATGTAAGCTTGTGTTAAGCGAAAAGAACATAAAGTCAGGAAAATTTAAAGTCTGTCTTGAGTATCATATTGGAAATTGTAAAGGCCCTTGTGTTGGACTGCAAAGTCAGGAAGAATATAATGAAAGTGTGGACCAGATTCGTAATATTATCAAGGGCAATCTCCATGAAGTAATTGCGCATTTGAATGGCGAGATGGCCCAGCGGGCTGCCATGTTTCAATTTGAGGAGGCTAACCAGTTTAAAGAAAAAATAGAAATTCTATCCCGCTATCAGAGCAAGTCAACCATTGTTAATTCTGCAATACACGATGTTGAGGTCTTTAGTATTGTAAGTGACGAGCGGAATGCTTTTGTTAATTATTTGAAGGTTGTAAAGGGTGCAATTATTCAGGCCCACACAGTAGAAATCAGGAAAAAGCTGGACGAGGATGATCTGGAACTGCTGGCCTTTGTAGTTACTGATATCAGGAACAGGAATGAAAGCAAATCCAAAGAGATCATTGTTCCGCTGGATCTTCAGGCCTACTATCCGGATCTGCATATTACAATTCCGAGGAGGGGAGATAAGCTGAAGTTGCTGGAACTTTCAAAGCGAAATGCACTAAGTTACAAACTGGAAAAGATTAAAAGGAAGGGGGCTCAAAATACAGAGGATCCTGCAAAAAGGATACTGAAAACGGTTCAGACAGATTTCAGGCTGAAAGAGCTGCCTGTGCATATCGAGTGTTTCGACAATAGTAATATGCAGGGAAGTGAAGCCGTGGCAGCATGTGTCGTATTTAGAAATGGCCGTGCTCACAAAAAGGAATACCGCCATTACAACATCAAAGAAGTAGAAGGAATTGACGATTTTGCTTCCATGAAGGAAGTTGTATTCAGGCGCTATAAGAGGTTGCTGGATGAGAAGCAGGCACTCCCGCAACTAGTCGTGGTTGATGGGGGAAAGGGACAGTTAAGCGCTGCTGTTAGCAGCCTGGACGAGCTCGGGCTTCGGGGGAAAATTGCCATTATTGGTATAGCGAAGAAGCTGGAGGAAATTTATTTCCCAGGGGATTCAGTACCTCTATACGTGGATAAGAATTCGGAATCACTGAAACTGATACAACAGCTCAGAAATGAAGCACACAGGTTTGGAATTGCCTTTCATCGTTTAAAACGTTCCGGCTCCATGACACAATCATCCATGGATAGAATTCCTGGAATTGGCCAGCGCTCCATCGAAAAACTTTTCAAGCGCTTTAAATCAATGGACGGAATAATGAATGCCACCACAGACGAACTTTCAAAGGAGGTGGGATTAGCCAGGGCAAGGAAAATAGAGAATTATTTTAAGAAAAAGGATCGCTAAGCTACTTTTTTCTGGAGACTGTATACTCGACCAGATCCCGAAGGGAATTTCTGGATGGGGATTCAGGGAAGGTATAAAGAATCTCCATGGCGGAGGATTTATATTCCTGCATTTTAACTATTGCATATTCAATACCCCCCATATCTTTTACAAACTGTACAACCTCGTTAACTACATGTTGACTTCGGTTCCCGTTTTTAATTTTCCTGATCATTGCTTTTCTTCTGGAGGGCTCAGCCTGGTTCAGGGCATAAATCAAAGGCAGGGTGAATTTTTTGTCTTTAATATCGTTCCCGGTAGGCTTCCCAATAAGCCCATGTGGCTGATAATCAAACAGATCGTCCTTAATTTGAAAGGCCATACCGATCCGTATACCCATTTGGTAGACCTGGTCAACTATATTCTGGCTTGCCCCGGCAGCCTGGGCACCACAAGCGGTGCAGGATGCAATCAGGCTTGCAGTTTTCTTGCGTATAACATCATAATATGTATCCATGTCGATGTTCAGACTGCGGGACTTCTGGATTTGCAGTAGCTCTCCTTCGCTCATCTCCTTTGAAGCGTTTGAGACAATCTCCAGAAGATCGTAATTCTTTTTTTCTACTGCCAATAACAGGCCTTGCGCCAGTAAATAATCTCCAAATAGCACAGCAACTTTTGATTTCCAAATGGCGTTCACCGAAAAGGCCCCGCGGCGCTCGTTGGATTCATCTACTACATCATCGTGCACCAGGGTAGCGGTATGCATTAATTCAACTAAAGAAGCTGCAGTATAGGTGGCTTCTGTTATTTCACCGGTGAGCCTGGATGAGAGAAACACAAACAGGGGTCGCATTTGTTTTCCCTTTCTTCGAAGCACAAAGCGGGTAACCATGGTTAATAGAGGAATATTGCTGGAAACTACGCTTTTAAAGCGCAGGTCAAATTCTTTCATTTCCTTGTTAACGGGCTTCCTGATATCCTCTAATGTAATCATAGACTTTGATTGGGAATTTTCAAAGGTAGAAAAAAGAATGCTGAATCAGGCCAGTGGAAAATAACATATTAAAAACCTTAAATATTGATATATTTGTATTTGTTCAATATGTATTTGAAAACAATTCATTATAGTCATGGAGTTCTCGGAACTGAATCCTGAAGAAGTAGAACGGGCGGCAAATATGATAAAGGCTATTTCTCATCCCATGCGTTTGGCGATACTGGCTTACCTGGGAGAGGAAAAACAATTGAGTGTAACAGAAATTCACAATTTGCTTAAAATTGAGCAATCCACAGCCTCCCACCATCTTGGTATCCTGAAGGATAAGGGGATCCTTGCTTCTGAACGAAGGGGTAAAAACACCCTATATTATCTTAAAAGTAAAAACCTGAGCGCACTGATTCGATGTATCAGCGAATGTGCTAGTGAGTGATAAATCATTGTACGCATGAATAATGTAAGGGTAAGCAAAGAGTTTCATTTTGAGATGGCCCACGCACTGTGGAATTATGATGGTTTATGCAGGCATATTCACGGCCATTCATATAAGCTGTGCATAAGCATTATAGGTAAACCTATAACAGAAACCAGGGATTCTAAACTTGGGATGGTTCTGGATTTTGGCGATCTGAAGACTCTTGTAAAAGGACCGGTGGTGGATCATTTTGACCATGCCCTTGTCTTAAACAAAGAAGCGGGAAATTATCTCCCAAAGGAGCCCAATGAGATGTATGATAAGGTTCATCTTGTTGATTTTCAGCCAACCTGTGAAAATCTGGTCATCCATATAGCGGAAATAATTCAGGTTCTTCTTCCACCAGGCATTGGACTGTTTTCTGTTAAACTATATGAGACTGCCACTTCTTATGCTGAATGGTATGCCTCTGATAATCAGCAGTAAATAAAACTTAACGTGGAAAAGAAACTATTCCTGCTGGATGCATATGCCTTGATTTTCAGGGCTTATTATGCATTCATATCAAATCCCATGACCAATTCTAAAGGGATACCTACATCTACAGTTTTTGGTTTTACGCTTTCCCTGGAAGAGATTCTTCGTAAAGAGGATCCTACACATATCGCAGTGGTTTTTGATCCTCCCGGCCCCACATTCAGGCATCAAATGTATCCTGAATATAAGGCCAACAGAGACGCGACCCCCGAAGATATAAAGACCGCGGTGCCCTACATTAAGAAACTGATTGAAGGTTTTAATATTCCCGTTATTGAAGAAGAAGGATTTGAGGCCGACGATGTGATAGGGACTATTGCTAAACATGCTGAAAAAGAAGACTTTACTGTCTACATGATGACCCCTGACAAAGATTTTGCTCAACTGGTGTCGGAGCGGATTTTTATGTATAAACCAGGGCGGGGCGGAGGAGCAGCTGAAGTGCTGGGCCCCGCAGAGGTGAGAGAAAAGTTCCTCGTGGAACGATCAGAACAGGTCATTGATATTCTTGCCCTGATGGGAGATGCCGCTGATAACATACCGGGAGCCAGGGGAATTGGGGAGAAGACGGCTAAAAAGCTGATCGGTGAGTTCGATTCGGTGGAAGGTGTTTATGCCCATATTGATCAGTTAAAGGGCAAGCAGAAGGAAAACCTGGAAGATTCAAAGGAAAAGGTCATTCTTTCAAAGGAGCTGGCAACTATTTCACTGGAGGTTCCGCTTAGCTTGACTCCAGAAGATTTAAGAAGAAAGGACCTGAATAAGGACGCTTTACAAGAGCTGTTTAACAACCTGGAATTCAAAAACATAGCCTCTCGCGTTTTAAGTCTTTCCCGGGACGGATCCGCAGAACATGCCGTTCCGGCAGAAAAAAAGTCACAGGAAGGATTTAGCGGACAGGCTTCTCTTTTCGGAGATTCTCCCGGAATTGAAGGAACATCTGCTGAGAGCACACTGATTTCAATTGAGACGGTAGAACATAACTATCGCCTGATCGATAACAGGGAGGGTGTCTTAAGTCTGGCAAGAGAACTTTCCGGGCTGCAGTCCTTCTGTTTTGATACAGAAACTACGGGACTGGATCCGCTGGAGGCTGAGTTGGTGGGAATTGCTTTTAGCTGGGAAGCTCATAAGGCTGTTTATATTGCCTTTCCGGAGGACAGGAAAATATGCCTGGAGTGGCTGGGCCTTCTGAAGGAAGCTTTTTCCAAGCCGTCCATCGAGAAAATCGGACAAAACCTGAAGTATGATCTACACATCTTAAAGAATTACGAATTAGATGTTAAGGGCGATTTATTTGATACAATGATTGCACATTTTATTCTCAGGCCCGAGCAGAAACATAATCTGAATGTTTTAGCTGAGCAATATCTGAATTATGCCATGGTAGAAATAGAGTCTCTTATTGGTAAGAAGGGATCCCGGCAATCATCGTTCAGAGTGGTTGATCCACAAAAGGCCTGTGAATATGCAGGAGAGGATGCGGATATTACCTGGCAACTGGCAGAGATTTTTAAAACGGAAGTAGAGGAGCAGGGCTTCAAAGATTTATGCGGCCAAATAGAGATGCCCCTGATACCAGTATTGATGAAAATGGAACACCAGGGTGTTAAGCTGGATGTGGATGCCTTGAATCATTTGTCGGTAAAGTTGCGTGAAGATATTCTGGAGACGGAGCAAGAGATTTTTTCCCTGGCTGGTATGGAATTCAATATAAGCTCCCCAAAACAACTGGGGATCGTTCTATTTGAGAGATTGAAAATAGTCGAGAATGCAAAAAAGACCAAAACCAAGCAGTATGCTACGGGGGAAGAAATTCTTATACAACTGAAGGATAAGCACCCCATTATTAATAAAATGCTGGAATACAGGTCGTTAAAGAAGCTTCTAACAACTTATGTTTCAGCTCTTCCCCAGTTGGTCAAGCCGAAGACCGGGAAAATCCACACCTCCTTTAACCAGGCCCTGGTTACAACGGGGAGATTATCATCTGTAAATCCCAACCTTCAAAATATCCCCATACGCGAGGAAAGGGGAAGAGAAATCCGCAGGGCTTTTATTCCTGAGCGTAAGGAAAACATATTCTTTTCAGCAGATTATTCCCAGATTGAGCTAAGAATCATGGCACACCTGAGCGGAGACGAACAGATGATCGCTGCTTTTGTTGATAATGAGGATATTCATACGGCCACTGCAGCTAAAATCTATAAAATCAATCCCGGGGAAGTGAGCAGGGAAATGAGGAGCCGTGCTAAAACTGCAAATTTTGGGATTATTTATGGAATCTCTGCCTTTGGACTAGCACAAAGAATGCATATTTCAAGGACGGAAGCCAGGGAATTAATAGATGGTTATTTTGAATCATATCCGAAAGTACGGCAATATATGGATGACTCTATCCGCATGGCCCGGGAAAATGGATATGTGGAGACCATGTTTGGAAGGAAGAGGCTTCTTCCGGATATCCTTTCCAGGAACTCGGTAGTGCGAGGAAACGCAGAGCGGAATGCCATTAACTCACCCATTCAGGGATCAGCAGCTGATATCATTAAAATTGCTATGATCCGGATTCAGGAAAATTTCGAAAAAGAGCAATTAAAATCGGCCCTGATTTTACAGGTTCATGACGAATTGGACTTTGATGTTTGGCCCGATGAGTTGGATATAGTTAAAGAAATCACCAGGAGAGAAATGGAAAATGCCACAAGGCTTTCCGTACCTCTTACAGTAGAAATGGGAGAAGGATCAAACTGGCTTGAAGCGCATTAAGGTAATATATCTGCCTTTGTGGCCTTTGCCAGCGCCCCCTGATCTCCATTTAATACATCTTTATACATGCCGGGTTCATTGAGAATTTCCCTGGCCTTATCCAGTTGAGGATCCTGCTGAATCTGGGATAAGACTCTTCCAGCCTGATAATAGTAGCGATTCACAATCTCTTCGCTAAGAATTTGCCTGATCTCCTCTTCAAATGTCTCAAGATCCATCAGATTGTCGTGAGATAGCTTTTCCTCCAGGGAAGCGAATTCCTCTTTGGCCAGATCATAGTATTTTTCCCTTTTGGCGCTTGCCACCAGGTTATCAAATTGCTTTTCGCTTGCAGTTTTAAATTCAAAGTTCTGTTCTTTGAGGAATGCTTCAAATAAGTTGTAATCTTCATCTGATAATGAAAATGTTTTGGGAGATGCAATTTCTTCAAGCGTGTTCCTGTAAAGGGTTGCAAAATTGAAAAACATGTCCTGGGTGAAGAGTTGTACTGTAATTTCTGAGAGCCTTTCCGGGATCACTTCAAAATCAGGCTGAATACCCCCACCATCGTAAACCAAACGGCCATTACGTGTGTGGTATTCAGAGATAAGGGAATCGGGCACTACTCCCACACTACCATCTTCATTGCGGTGTGTATAGTCCAGGGCCTGGATGCAGCGACCACTGGGAATATAGTATTTGGCGGTTGTTACCTTCAACTGTGCGTTATATTTCAGCGGACGGGAAGTCTGAACCAGGCCTTTTCCAAAAGTCCTCTGGCCAACAACTACAGCCCTGTCAATGTCCTGCAGTGCTCCGGCCACGATTTCTGATGCAGAAGCGGATGCGCGATTTACCAGGACCACCAGCGGGATTTCTTTGTCAATGGCATCCCGGGTAGTAGAATATTCAGAATCCCACTGTTCCATCTTTCCACGCGTGCTTACGATCAATTCGCCTTTATCAACAAATAAATTACAGATGCGAACTGCTTCAATAAGGAGTCCTCCCGGATTGGAACGAAAATCCAGAACGAGGGAATTCAATTCATGCTCCTTTTTAAGTGCTTTCAGTGCATTTTCAACCTCCAGGCTAGCCCCGTTAGTGAAATTAGTTATGCGCATGTAAGCCGTACCCGGACCTATCATGCCATAGTAGGGGACATTTGAAATTGAGATTTTCTCCCTGGTTATTTCAACTTCAATAGGTTTTTCTTCCCCATAACGTTCAATATCCAGGGTAAGTGCGGTTCCGGGCTTTCCTTTAAGTTTATCACTGACCGATTCAAGCTCCATGACAGTGGTAGGGACCCCGTCGATTTTAAGGATCACATCACCTGCCCTGATGCCCGCTTTGGCGGCAGGGAAACCTTCATAAGGTTCAGCGATCATCACCTTATCTCCAGATCTTCGGATCAAGGAGCCGATGCCTCCGTATTCTCCCGTGGTCTGGAACTGAAAATCGTCCATATCAGACTCCGGAATAAAAGTAGTATAGGGATCAAGAGAGGATAGCATGGCTTCAATGCTGGTGGTGACAAGCTTTTCCGGATCAGTCTCATCCACATAGAACATATTCAGCTCCCGGAAAAGAGTGTAATAGATATCCAGATTTTTAACCAGCTCAAGGTCCTTGTTCTTCAGGGTCGAAAAACCAACACTCAAAAAAAGAATAAGAATTCCGGCTGCGACTATGATATATTTCTTTTGTTTCATTTCCTTACAATTTATAAGATAACGCTATACGCTTGTGTTAAACAGGTATAAAGGAACTATAAAGAATTCAATTCTTCCAAGCTTATTAACTTTTTTAAGTAAGAGTGATGTGTATCTTTGTGATCATATTTTCCATAAATGCAGGTTCAGGACACCACTATTTTAAGCATTTTTGCGGGCTCGGGCATTGATCGTGTACCGGAGGAAGCAACCTTTGGTCTGCACTTTGTGGAAAGGATGCAGATCTATCAACCTACCTGGTATTTTATTTATCTTTTTATATTACTTGGCCTGTTTGCATGGATCAGAATCTATTATGGACAGATATTGAAACAAACAGTGCAGGCCGCTGCCAACTATCAGGCTACCAGCAAAATGTTTAAGAGTAATAGTCTGCTGCAGAATCAGTTAGATGGATTACTCTACCTGTTTTATTTCCTGAGTATGGCCTTTTTACTCTACTATTTAGAGTTAAAAATCGGTTTAAACCCCTATGGACTGCAGGGGGCCTTATTATATCTTTTAAATGTGGCTTTGCTGGCCGGTCTTTTTTTTGGCAGGGTGCTGATTTACACTATTTCCGGAATCCTTTTTAACCAGGTCAGAGCAGTAAGGGAGTATTTATACAACATGTTTATTTATAATAAGCTGTTGGGCCTGGCCGCTCTTCCGCTGGTATTCCTGCTGATATATACGAGGGGAACCCTGCAGGAAGCGCTGTTCTGGCTCACTTTGTTTATTCTTTCAGGCGTTCTTCTTATGAGGCTGATCAGGACCCTGGTATTTTCTTACCGCAAAGATGTTTTAATTATCTATATGTTTTTGTACCTTTGTGCCCTTGAAATAGCACCTCTAATATTATTATACAGGTGGTTAGAAGGTATCCTTTAAGTTGAGATTTTAAAACGGAATGTATATGGGAAGAATAAGGAAAATCCTTGTATCTCAGCCAGAACCTGAGAATAACAAATCTCCGTACTTTGATTTAGCCAGTAAACACAATCTGAAAATTGATTTCAGGCCTTTTATTCATGTGGAAGGTGTTACTGCCAGAGATTTTCGGCAGGAAAAAGTTGATATTGGATCTCATACAGCGGTTATTTTTACAAGTAAGACTTCAATTGACCATTATTTCAGGATGGCCGAGGAAACCCGGACAAGTGTTCCGGACACTATGAAATATTTCTGTGTCTCGGAAGCAACTGCCTATTATTTGCAGAAATACATTGTCTACCGCAAGAGAAAAATATTTTATGGGAACGGCATGATTCCCCACCTGGTGGAACTTATGAATAAGCATAAAGGTGAAAAATTTCTTTTGCCACTTTCTGCAGCACACATGGAGGAGATTCCGGAACTTTTGAAGAAGGGCAATTTCAACTTCTCAAAAGCCATTCTTTATAGAACCGAGTGCAGCGACCTTTCTGATCTGGCCGATGTGAATTATGATATTCTGGTATTTTACAGTCCGTCAGGAATTAAATCATTGTTCCAGAATTTTCCCGATTTTAAGCAGAACGATACTAAGATTGCCTCATTTGGTGCCAAGACCAAAAAAGCCGCAGAAGATGCTGGATTACGCCTGGATATTACAGCTCCCCAGCCGCAGGCTCCCTCTATGACCATGGCCCTGGAGAACTTCATCATAGAGCATAACAAGATTAACGGGAAATCGTAAAAGAGTTTTCACTATCCAAAAGCGAAAGGCTTTCCGGAAGGAAAGCCATCTCTTCACTGTTTGAAGCAGGCAGCTCGATCTATTCACCACCCTTAAGGCTTCTTTATAAGATGGATGGGGAGGGACCCCATCTGGCTTCCATGGCAGTTTCGGTGCCCAAGAGGCTGTTTAAAAAAGCGGTTGACCGAAATCTTCTGAAAAGAAGAATCAGGGAAGCTTACAGGCTCAATAAAGCGGATTTGTATTCTGTATTGAAGCAAAAAGATAAGAAGCTTAATCTGATAATCCAGTACAGGCACCAGCAGATTGAGGGATTTCATGTTATAGAGGAGGCTTTAAAAAAGGCTTTGATAAAGCTTGGGGAAATCCTGGATTTGCCGGATGGAAATTAACGTATAATGGCCCGTCCGCCCAGTCCGATAGAGAGTTCGCGCCGGATCCTTTCAAGGCTTTGGATTCTAAGAATAACCTGATTTAGAGCTTCTATATCCTGCTTTTTTTCGTTTGCCTCCAGGTCTTTCCGGAGTTGATTCAATGCCGTCTCAATAACCATCATCTTATAAGAAAGCAGGGATTTAGGAACTTCAAATCCCAGATTTTCCCCCGGTAGTTCAACATAGGCTTCCTTGCGCTTCCAGACCTTGCTTAATTCATAGCGGGAAGTAAAAATATCAACTGCAAGTTCTCTTACTCCAGCCTGGTCATGATATATAAAAAAACGCTCGGCAACCTCGTTTCCATGTTCAATTAAGTCTTTAACATCTTCAAATATCTGTTTGTATATCAGATTAGTAAACTCGAGTTCATCGTTTCGAATTTCCCTGATAATATACTGGGCAACGCTTATTTCCGTGTGTTCCTCTCCACTTATATGAAGTTTCTGATTGCCAAACTTCAAAAGGAAATAAATAATCTCGCGTTCCTCTACTTCGGAATATACATTTTCTACAAAACCAGGAACTACGGGTTGCCGTGGAATGCTGGTTGGCGCTTCAGTTCGGGATTGACGCCCCGACTGCTCCCTGCGCCATTGTTGTTCCTGCCTGCGGTGTCTTATATTATTCGTCTCCGTGTAGAGTACCTGTTCTTCAACACCAAGTAGCAGGCTGCATTCTTTCAGGAAGACACTACGCATAATTCCGTCAGGAATCACTGAGATGGATCTGACAATATCGCTGATCAAATGACCTCTTTTGATGGGATCGTGCATGGCCTCTGCAAGGAGGATCTCCGTTTTAAAAGAGATGAAATCTTTTTCGCTGCTTTGAATGAATTCCAGGAATGCCGATGAACTGTGAGATTGGGCAAAGGAGTCAGGGTCTTCCCCCTCAGGAAACATGACCACTTTGACATTCATGCCCTCTTCAAGGATCATATCAATCCCCCTGAAAGATGCCTTGATACCCGCCTCATCCCCGTCGTAGAGTATGGTTATATTCTGGGTAAAACGCTTAATTAATCTGATCTGCTCGGTTGTAAGAGCTGTGCCGGAGGAGGCAACCACATTTTCGATACCGGCCTGGTGCATGGAGATGACATCCGTATAACCTTCCACCAGGAAGCATCTTTCAGCCGAAACAATGGTTTTTTTAGCCTGAAACAGGCCATAGAGGACTTTGCTCTTATGATAGATATCAGATTCGGGCGAGTTCAGGTATTTGGCAATGCTTTTATCTGTTTTCAGTGTACGGCCACCAAAGCCAATAACATTACCGGATAAGGAGTGGATGGGAAAAATTACTCTTCCTGCAAAACGGTCAAACATTTTGTCATCCCGCTCAATGGAAAGACCCGTTTGTACCAGGTAGTTCTTTTTATAGCCATTTTTCCCCGCCTCTTCGGTAAAAGCGGTGCGCTTTTCAGGGCTGTAGCCCAGCTGGAATTTTTTAAGAATATCGTCCCTGAAGCCCCTGTTCCTGAAATATGCCAGACCGATGGCCCGGCCCTCTTCGGTGGAAAACTGGGAATGGAAGTAATTGGAAGCAAAGGTGGTAACTGCCATCAGGCTTTCCCGCTCATTTCTTTGCTGAATTTCATCAGCCGTAAGCTCTTTCTCCTCAATGACAATATTATATTTGTTGGCAAGGTACCTGAGGGCTTCCGGATAAGAGAGTTTCTCATGCTCCATAAGAAAACCGACCACATTCCCACCCTTTCCTGAACTAAAGTCTTTAAAAATTCCCTTTGCAGGAGAAACCATGAAAGAAGGGGTCTTCTCATTGGAAAAGGGACTGAGACCCTTGAAGTTGGTCCCACTTTTCTTAAGGGTAACAAAATCAGAAATCACCTCCACGATGTCGGCGGTATCGAAAATCTGATTTATGGTTTGCTGGTCAATCATTCTGCTTAAAAGTAAAGAAACTAATTGTTCAGCCAAAATCTTATATTTACCTGAAATGAAATAAAAAAGAGTGTATTTATGAAGTTTGGTACATTGATTAATTGCACGGATGGACGGGTGCAATATCCGGTGATGGATTATTTGAAAGAAAAGTATGATTTTGACTTTTTTGATTCGGCCAACGAAGCCGGACCATTAAGAACTCTGACCAAGAATAGTGACAAGTGCAGACTCATTACCTTAAAAGAGCAGATTAGAACCTCTCTGGAGGATCATGCTTCGAAATGTATTGTCCTGGTTGGCCACCATGACTGTAATGATAATCCTGGCGAGCGGGCTTTTCAAGAGAATCAGCTGGACGAATCACTGGATTACCTTCAGCGCTCTTTCGGTACCGGAATTACCTATGTGGGGCTGTATGTTAACGAGCATTGGGAAGTGGAAGAATATACCAGGCTGGAGGCTTTAGAGCAGGATTAAAACAAAGGAATTATGAAAAAACTTGTGGTGTTAAGCGGCGCAGGTATGAGTGCCGAAAGCGGACTGAGAACCTTTCGTGAGATGGGGGGACTGTGGGAAGAATATGATGTCTATGAGGTGGCCAGTCCGGCTGCCTGGCAAAAAGACAGGGCACTGGTTTTACGTTTCTACAACGAAAGAAGAAAGCAGTTGCTTGAGGTGGAGCCCAACCTGGGACATTTTGGTCTGGCAGAACTGGAGAATGATTTTGAGGTGTGGATTGTCACACAGAATGTGGATGACCTTCACGAAAGGGCCGGATCCAGCCGTATACTGCACCTTCATGGGGAACTTAAAAAATCTCGCAGCACAGCAGACCCGGGCCTGATTTATGAAATTGACGGATGGAAGCTTGGGGAAGGAGACCTGTGTGAAAAGGGCTCCCAGCTGCGTCCCCACATTGTCTGGTTTGGAGAGGCGGTTCCAGCCATTGAAGAGGCTGCCAGGATTGTTGCCTCTGCCGATATTTTTGTAATTATCGGAACTTCAATGAATGTTTACCCGGCAGCCGGCCTTATAAATTATGTCCCCGATACGACCCCCATATTTGTCATTGATCCCAACGAAGTACCTATTGCAGGGCATCCGCGGATCCGGATTATCCAGCAAGGGGCAGGGAAGGGTGTCAGCTTACTCAAGAAGGAACTCAGAAATGAACAGAAGACAAATCAGATTTAGAGATTTTGTAATAGCAATTCTGACATGGTTACTTGGGTCTGTTTCCCTGGATGCACAGCCCTTAAATGTTGGCGTATATGCTGGCGTAAATGCATCTCAGGTGGCCGGGGATTCCTATTACGGTTTTAATAAGCTGGGGCTAAATGCCGGATTTTTTGTGAATCAGCTCATAGAGTATGATATCTACTGGCAGGCAGAACTGAGATATAGCTCCCGGGGTGTTTATCAGGGCCCGTCCGATAATAGTAATGCCCTCTATAAAAGCGGGTATTACATTCTGGAATTACCGTTTTCGGTGCATTACCTGTATGATGGAAGAGTCATGGTGGAGCTTGGAACTTCACCAGAAATCTTGCTGGGAACACGTTACTGGGATGAATATGGACTCATGGATCCATCCACTTACCCGGAAAATAGAAGATTTGGCTTAAGTGTATTTGGGGGCATTGGATTCTGGTTCAATAACAATATTATGGCAGGACTCAGGTATACCAATTCGGCCATTCCCTTTCGTGATCCTGAAGAATGGAATAATGCCCAGAACCGGGGTTATTTCCATAGTGTTTTCAGTCTTTCCATTATTTACAAATTCAACCACCGCTAATCAGGCACAGGATACAGTAGCAATATAGATGAGGCAGGAGCTTTGATTAAGGAGCACCTGGCTACATGCCTCCAGGGTGGCCCCCGTGGTTATAACATCGTCTATGATCAGTATTTTCTTATCATGGAGATCATGAGTAAAATTGTCGAGGGTGAATGCTGTTGACATATTTTCAAACCGATCCTGTCTGCTCATTGAAGTTTGTGACCGCGAACGCTTTTTTCGCCCCAGCAGATGGCTAATCACAGGAATTCCGGTAATTTCTGAAGCTCCCCGGGCGATAATATCACTCTGGTTATATCCACGCTGTCTCAGCCTGCGACGATGAAGGGGTACTGGTATTATCAGATCACAATCTGAAAAAACAGTATGCTTTAACTCCTGTCCCAGCAGACGGCCCAGGTATAATCCAGCCTTGCGGTTACCCCGGTATTTCAGATCGTGAAGAAGGGTCTGGTAGGCAGAGCCTTTTTCGAAACGGAACAGGGATGTTCCGGCCCTGACCGGGACTCTTCCCCAGAAAATTTCACTAACCGGATTATTATAGCGATCTCCATACCCGGTCTTTGGCATATTTATCTCACATTCAAAGCATAATATGGCGCCGGGAACGTGAAGCCTTTTTCCACACAGCAGACAATTGGAAGGGAAGAAAAGCATCAGAAGATCAAGAAACCATTGCATCCTTTTTAAGGATTAATGGCATAATCTTCTATTTATCAGCCAGTTTTTTTGTGGAGAGCAGTCCGCATGCAGCCCAGATGTCCTGTCCCCTGCTGGCCCGGATGGTGGACAATATTCCCTTGGCATTCAGTTTTTCCTTAAAGGAATTGATGGTTTCTTCATCAGGCGATTCAAGGGGAGTGTCCGGAATGGGGTGGAAACGGATCAGGTTGACACGGCAGCGGATTCCGTGCAATATCCTGGAGAGTTCGTTTACATGCTTTGGCGAATCATTAAAGTCTTTGAACAGTATATACTCAAATGAAACCCTGCGCTGCCTGCCGAAATCCCACGATCTTATCTCTTTTAGTACCTCTTTCAGGGGGTAGACCTGCTGGACCGGCATTAACTTTCGACGCTCGTCATCAAATGGGGTGTGCAGGCTAACTGCAAGATGTGCATTGCTCCTGTTAAGAAATTCCAGCATGGACGGAGTAATGCCGATGGTTGAAACAGTAATTCTTCGGGGACTCAATGCAAAACCCCAGTCCGATGTTAGTACCTCCAGGCTGCGCAAAACTTCTTCCAGGTTATCAAGTGGTTCACCCATGCCCATATAGACCAGGTTGGTGATGCTTCGCCATTCGGGAATGCTTCTGTACTGGTTCAGGATCTCTCCAGAGCTCAGGTTCCCCTGGAAACCCTGTTTACCGGTCATGCAGAACAGGCAACCCATTTTGCATCCAACCTGTGAAGAGACACAGACAGTACTTCGTTTTCCGTCCGGAATATAAGCAGTCTCAATAAATTTACCCTGGAGAGCCGGGAAAAGGTATTTTTTGGTTCCGTCCACCGATTCCTGGACATCTACTGGAGGACTGATGCCCGCATCATATTTTTCTGAGAGCAGGGCCCTGGCCTTAAGGGAAAGATTGGTCATTTCCTCGAAGGAGCAGACCTCTTTTTTATAGAGCCATTCGGCAAGCTGACCACCGGTAAAGGAAGGCAGCCCAAGATTCTGGCATACTGCCTTAAGTTCTTCCAGCGTAAGACCAAACAGATGTTCGCGCATGGATCAGAAATATATTTCAGAAATAATTTGGCCAAAGGGTATTCCTTTACTGATCAGAATGTCCCTGGTTTCAACCACCATTTCGGCGCTTCCACAAAGGTAGTACTTTAACTTGGGATTAAGATCGTGCTGCTCTTCCAGGTAAGTGGTAACCCGCCCCTTGAATACTCCATCGCCGCTCTCAGCACTGCAGCACCTGATATAATTCTGACCCAGGATCTCCTGAAATTCATCAAAAAAATGAAACTGTTCCAGGTAGCGGTTTCCATGAAGCAGAATCTTATTTTCTCCCAGCCCTGAACGGAGCATGGAATAATAGGGGGCAATGCCTGTGCCGGAAGCTATCCAGACTGCCGGTTCCCGGTTATCTGTAAATTCTCCACCCGCAGGGGTGATCCAGATGGTATCCCCGGTTTGCAGATCTGAGAGTTGAGGTGTCAGGTATCCCTCATCAATTACTTTATATAAGATCAAAATTTCGTCTTCCCGCTCTCCGCTGCAGATACTATACAACCTGCGGGCATCATTTTCCCTGATGGCGATCCCAATGACCTGGCCGGCTGTAAAATCAAAAGTACGACGGAACCCAATCAGGTAAATACCCGAGGAAAGTTCTTCACTGAAACTAATGGTAACCGGTATTGTTTGTTTATCGTTGTGGCTTATCATTCCAATCTGATTTGATTCCGTGGAACCGGATTACGGAGGCCTCTCCCTGGTGAAACGGACCTTCGTTGAGTGTAATTTGTTGCTTTTCAAGCATCTGGATCTCAAGCTTTTCAAAATCATTTGCCAGGATTTCCTCGTCAAATAGCAAATCCAAAGATTTGGGACCTCCCGTGTTATTGTTCAGCTGCTCTTTGTGAAATGCTTCAAGAAAGATTGATCCACCGGGTTTCAGGGCTTCACAGGCTATCCTGTGGAGCTTTTCCCGGCTGTGTATATCTGCATGAAAATAAATAAGCCCGATCGCATCGTAATGATTTTCCAGAAAGTGAAAATCCTCCAGGGCACATACCCTGTAGTTTATCTCCACTCCTCTTTCAGCTGCAAGGGCGTGGGCCTTTTTCTGTCCGGACCTGCTTTGATCAAAGGCATCAACTGACCAGCCATTTAATGCTGCATAGACAGCGTTTCTGCCCTCTCCTTCACCAGGAAGAAGCAGGAGTGCGGGTGCTAATTTTTGAAGTTGAGCTGAGAAAAAGGCATTGGGCTCTCTGCCATAAGCATACTCTTCTGTCCCGTATCTACTATCCCAAAGATCTTTCATGCGGCTGGCCCCAACTCCTACAGTGTATATTCATCTACGGGCTCCCATAGCTCAATCTTATTGCCATCGGGATCCATAATCCAGCCAAATTTCCCATAGGGGTATTCTTCCATCTCACCCACTACCTCCACACCTTCATCTTTCAGAACCTTAAGCAGTTCTTCCAGATTTTCAACCCGGTAGTTAAACATAAAGTCCCTGGTTGCTGGATTGAAGTAGGTCGTATCGTCCGGAAAGACGCTCCAGGCTGTATATCCGGCTTTTTCCGGATCTTCATCCAGTCTCCACTTAAAGAGAGCACCATGCTCCCCGCTTTCGATATGGAGATGTTTCCCATACCACTCTTTTAATACCTGCGGGTTGGCCGATTTAAAGAATACGCCACCCAATCCAGTTACTCTTTTCTTCATAGTATACAGATAACCAAATCAAGCTAAAAATGTTGAATTTGAAAAATATTTACTTTCTTGTGTTCGCTAAATGTAAAAACTCACTCATGAAAAGACTGAATTTACTGTTGGTCATTCTGCTGGTTTCTTCCCCCATCCTTATGGCAGGAGCCCTGAAAACCAACACAAATCAAAGTGCGGCCTGGGTTCGGACCATGTCCCGGAACGCAACCCTTGGGATTGATGCAGTATACTTTAATCCGGCTGGACTATCACATCTGGGTAATGGACTGAGCCTTTCCTTAACTAATCAATCCATTTTTCAAACCAGAACCGTAAGCAGTGACTATCTCTTTCTGACAGGAGCCCCTGTAAATTATGATGCTGATTTATCTGCCCCAATTTATCCCAGCATTTATGCTGCTTATAAACTGAATAAATGGACTTTTTCCGCAGGCTTTAATATTGTTGGAGGAGGCGGAAGCGCCGATTTTGAAAACGGACTTCCCGATTTTGAAATACCCATTGCTTCCCTGGTTCCCCAGTTGCAGGGTGCCCTGGCTCCCATTGATGCCGGACTTGCCGGAGCAGGATTACCGGATCCCGGATACCGCGCTATTTCAGGATACAATATGAATGCTTTCTTCTCCGGAACTTCTGCCTATATGGGTTACCAGGTTAATGCTACCTATGCCATCAACGATATGATTTCAGTAGCCGTTGGCGGCAGGTTGGTGAACGCCAGCAACTCTTATGAGGGAGCGCTAACCGATGTTACCATCGATGCACCCCAGGCTTATGGAGGGACCCAGGCTCCCGGTGATTATCTGAGGACTGTATCAACAAATCCATTCCTGGATGCAGGTACTGTGGGAATGCTGCAGGCTACTGCCGGCGCCCTGGATGTGGCAACTGCCGATGCACAATTAAAAGCTACACAATCGGGAACTGGATTTGCCCCGATTATTGGAGTGAATTTTCGCCTCTCCGAAATGCTTAATCTTGCTATCAAGTATGAGTTCCATACCAAGATTGAACTGACCAATGATACCGAGGTAGATGATGTGGGAATGTTTCCCGACGGAGAAAAGGTAAGAGCCGACATGCCCGGAATGCTTGCCCTTGGCGCAGAGCTTACCCCATTGAAAAAGCTTGTTCTCACAGGTAGTTTTAACTATTACCTGGACAAATCAGCTTATTACGGAGTTACGGATTCCGAGGGAAATCAGATTGACAATGAAACAACCATTGATAAAAATGGTATTACCTGGGCTGTCAGTGCTGAGTATAAGTTAATTGACATCCTGGGTGTAAGTGCCGGGTACACTTCCGGGAACAATGGTGTGAATGACAATTATCAGTCAGGAATTACCTATGCGCTGAAGAGCGCTTCCTGGGGATTTGGTGTATTTGTAAATGTGACCGAAAAGATTCAGATCAATGCAGGTTACAGTATCACTACTTACGACGATTACAGCCAGCCTCTATCTTATGACATGGCACCCACCATTTCGGTTCCTTATACCGATGGTTATGCCAAGAACACCAAGATTTTTGGTATTGGCCTGGACTTCATGTTCTAGTTTTATACTGAAAAAAGCATCAAACCGTCCTGCTTTTTAGCGGGACGGTTTTTTTATTCATCTCCCTCCAGCCGGCTGATGATCACTGCACCCACACTATCGGAGAATACATTTACGGTCGTGCGAAACATATCCAGGATACGGTCCACAGCCAGAATCATTGCCACCCCTTCCAGTGGAAGACCCACAGCATTCAGAATAATGCTCAGCATGACCAGCCCGCTCATGGGGATACTGGCGGCTCCGATGGAAGCCAGAACGGCAGTAATTACAATGATGCCCTGCTGGGCCAGGCCCAGGTCAAAGCCATATACCTGGGCAATAAAAATGGTTGCAACGCATTCGTAGAGTGCTGTCCCGTCCATGTTAATGGTGGCTCCTATTGGCAGCACAAATCCAGCCGCCTTTTCTGAGGCACCGGACACTTCAGTGACCGCCTTCATGGTCAGGGGCAGGGTAACAATGGTGGAGCAGGTCGAAAAGGCAGTCATCAATGCTGAGAGCATGCCCCGGTAATGTTTAAGCGGACTGCACCTGCCCATGTATTTCAGCAGCAGGGGAAGAGTGATAAAGAAGTGTATGGACAGGCCCGCCATCACAACAAGAAAGAATTTTCCCAGAGAGGCAAAAGCCTCAAAGCCCGTTTGGGCCACAATGCCGGCAATGATGCCAAATACCCCGATGGGAGCCGTCCAGATAACAAAGGAGGTCAGCTTCATCATGGCTTCAAATGCTGCCCTGAAAAAGTTGCCCATTAGAAGGGTCTGATCTGATTTAAGCCGGGTCACAAAAAATCCAAACAGCAGGGAAAAAAAGATCACCGGGAGCACATCTCCATTGGCCATGGCTGCAAAGGGATTCTCCGGAATCAGGTTTAGAAGCAGCTCTCCGAAACTCTGGTCCACCACACCAATGCTTTCCGGTTGTTCACTGAGTCCGATTTCAGCACCCACACCGGGGCGAAAAATATTCACCAGAACCTGTCCTGTCAGAATGGCCAGAACACTTGTAGTAATGTAATAGATAAAAGTCCTCAGGCTTATCTTTCCCAGGCCCTTACTGCTGCCGACCTGGATTACAGCGCTGATAATGGAAGTGATCACCAGGGGGAGAATGGCCATTTTCAACAATCGCAGGAACAGCTCTTTCATGGGTTCGGCGATCACCAGTATGGATTCTCCCACCAGCCAGCCAAAGAGGATGCCCAGGAAAAAACCCGCAAAAATAAGATAGGTAAGCATGTGTTTCCGGAACCGCATTTTTTCAATTACGCGAAAATACCCGAGAAATAAAAGCACTTACTTTTCAACAACACTTCGATAATCCTTATATAAGCTCTATTTTTGAAGGTCATTGGCTTAAGAATGAGTATTCCAAAAAATATCGTAGAAACACCCCTGATGAAGCAGTATTACTCCGTCAAGGCCAGTCACCCCGATGCGGTGCTGCTGTTCAGGGTAGGAGACTTTTACGAGACCTTTGGAGAGGATGCCATTCGAAGCTCTGAAATTCTGGGAATAACACTGACCAAGCGAGCCAATGGGGCTGCATCCTCCGTGGAGCTGGCTGGCTTTCCCCACCATGCACTGGATAATTATCTGCCCAAACTGGTCAGGGCCGGACAACGTGTGGCTATCTGCGAACAGCTGGAAGATCCCAAACTCACCAAAAAAATAGTTAAAAGGGGGATTACAGAATTGGTTACTCCGGGAGTTACCTACAACGAGAATGTACTGGAGATGCGGGAAAATAATTTCCTGGCAAGTGTTTACATGGACCGGCAGGTCCATGGCATTGCTTTCCTGGATATCTCCACTGGTGAATTTCTAACATCCCAGGGCGATCAAAGCTTCATTGACAAATTGCTAAGCAGCTTCAAACCCAAAGAAGTGCTGGTTCAGAGGAGCCATCGCGAGCAGTTCCAGGAAGTATTCGGAGAGAATTTTTACACCTTCCTGCTCGAGGAATGGGTGTATACGGAAGAAAATGCCAGGGATAAACTTCAAAAGCAATTTGGTACTCAGAACCTGAAGGGCTTTGGTGTGCAGGATATGAGCCACGGGATCATTGCCAGCGGAGCCATTCTTCAGTACCTCGAGTTGACCCAGCATAAACAGACGGGACATATTTCCAGCTTATCACGCATTGAACGGGACCACTATGTTTGGCTTGATCGTTTTACCATCAGAAATCTGGAAATTTTTCAGTCACTCTACGAGGGTGCACCAACACTTCTTGATGTCATGGATCAGACCCTTACCCCCATGGGATCACGTTTGATGAAGAGATGGCTTTCCTTACCACTTAAGGATGTGCTATTGATTCGAGAAAGACACAATATGGTGGAGCATATTAGTCAGGACGGCGAATTCAGAGAGTTCCTGAACGAACAGATCAAACAGGTTGGAGACCTGGAGCGGATCATCTCAAAAGTGGCCGTTGGCAGGGTAAATCCAAGGGAGCTGATCCAGCTGATGAAAGCCCTGGAGGCCATTGCTCCGTTGAAGGAGCGTTGTGAAGAGTCAAAAGAACTCTCCCTGCAACGGCTGGCAATGCAGATGGATCCCTGCCTGGAAGTGAAAGAGCGAATTGCCACAGAGCTAGTGCCGGAGCCTCCTGCCCTGGTCAATAAGGGAGGGGTGATAGCCCCGGGTGTTTCAAAGGAGCTGGATGAATTGAGGGAGATCATGCATTCTGGTAAAGATTACCTGCTTGGCCTGCAGCAGAGAGAGATGGAACGGACAGGAATCACCAGCCTGAAGATCGCATACAACAATGTTTTCGGTTACTATATCGAAGTTCGCAACACCCATAAGGACAAGGTCCCTGAAGAGTGGATCAGGAAGCAGACCCTGGTTAGTGCCGAACGTTATATTACCGGGGAACTTAAAGAATATGAAGATAAGATCCTGGGTGCTGAGGAAAAATGCCTGGCTTTGGAAGGACACCTGCTAAAGGAGCTGATTGCAGGCATCGCGGGATGGGTCTCAGCGATTCAATTGAATGCGTCGCTGGTAGCAAGGCTGGATTGCCTCTTTTCATTTGCTGTTACGGCCCTGGAGAACACTTACTGTCGCCCCGATGTCAATGAATCCACCACCATTGAGATTACCGAGGGGCGTCATCCTGTTATTGAGAAGCAACTACCGGCCGACGAGGTCTATGTTTCCAATAGTGTCAGGCTGGATGAAAGTGATCAGCAGATCATGATTCTGACCGGACCAAATATGTCAGGTAAATCAGCCTTTTTACGCCAGGTTGCCCTAATCAGCCTGATGGCCCAGGTAGGTAGTTTTGTGCCGGCCGAGTCAGCCAGTATTGGATGGGTGGATAAAATCTTTACCCGGGTGGGGGCTTCCGATAATATCTCCCTGGGAGAATCCACGTTTATGGTGGAAATGCTGGAGGCTGCCAGTATCCTGAATAACCTGTCGGAACGAAGCCTGGTTATCCTGGACGAAATTGGACGGGGAACCAGTACTTATGACGGAATCTCCATTGCCTGGGCCATGGTAGAATATATTCATGAACAAGCTGATGGTAAAGCAAAAACCCTTTTTGCCACCCATTATCATGAATTGAACGAAATGGAAGCCTCTTTTCACAGGATCAGAAATTACAACGTAAGCATCAAGGAACTTGACGACAGGGTAATTTTCCTCAGGAAACTGGTTCCGGGAGGCAGCGAGCATAGTTTTGGAATTCATGTGGCACAGATGGCAGGAATGCCCAGATCGGTGATTAAACGAGCAAATGAAATTCTGGAAGAACTTGAGAAAACCGGTGGAGAGAAGAATCTGAGCAAACCGGTGGGAGAGCTGGCAGGAGGACGAGAGGGTCTGCAAATGAGCTTTTTCCAGCTGGACGATCCGGTACTGAAGCAGATTCGGGACCAGATTGCAGATATGGATATTAATAACCTGACACCGGTTGAGGCACTCAATAAATTGAATGAGATTAAAAAGCTATCTGGATTGTAATCAAGACTTTGAGTTTTTCTATATCTGAAAAATCAGGTGATATGGCTTGCAGGATTGGTTTTTGCATACTATATTTGCAATCCATTTGCGGGAATAGCTCAGTTGGTAGAGCACGACCTTGCCAAGGTCGGGGTCGCGGGTCCGAGTCCCGTTTCCCGCTCAAGTGAAGAAAAGGGCGTCCGAAAGGAGGCCCTTTTTTTATGCTACTCAACAAGAGGCAGGGTGATATATATCATCATGCTTTCCCCCCTGAGGATCAAACGAATCATTTTATTTGTAAAATTATTTTCACCCACTTAATACAATGATTATGAAAAGATCTATTGTTACAGCTTTTTTTCTGACTGCTGTGCTAATGTTGGTTTCGGGCATTTCGCCCTATATCAAAGTTACCGAACAGGAAGGCTCCATAAAGGAGATGGTATCTAAGGTGCAAGCCCTGCTTGAAGAAGGAGGATATGAAATCATCGGACAATACAATCCCGGAGATAATCCTGACCTTAGTGTGCTGGTTTTCACCAGTGATGAATTAATTGCTTTTTCCCATCGGTCGGAGGATCGTGGCCTGCTTGCTGCTGCCATGAAGGTTGGTTTTCAGAATACGGGGGGAAAGACCTCTGTATCTTTTGTGAATCCTGAATATCTCTTTTATGCATATTTCAGAGAAAAAATGGACGACCCATCTTTTCAATCTGCAGCACTTGAAATTTCTTCAAAGGTGAAAAACACCATGAAGGGTGCCGGATCTCTCCAGGAATCCTTTGGCGGAGATGTAAGTACAGATAAATTGCTTAAGTATCGATATATGGCCGGGATGCCGAATTTTGAAAAAGCAGTTTCACTGGCGGAGTTTGATTCATATGATCAGGCACTGGCAGCCATTCAAAAGGGATTGTCCGGGGGAGAAAATACCCTGAAGGTGTATGAAATTGTCTGTGATACTGAAGAAACTGCAATGTTTGGGATTGGCATTAATGATAAGGAAAAAGGAGAGGCACATTTTCTTCCGATTATTGGCGAGAGCCATGTGGCAGCCATGCCTTACGAGATTGTTCTTCAAGGGAATGAAGTAACAATGTTACATGGCCGTTTCAGATTTGCTTTATACTGGCCCGAACTCACCATGAAGACTTTTACCAAGATCATGAGTTCTCCTGGCGATGTTGAAGATGTAATGGAAAGTATTTTTGAAACAGATTAAAGCTTTTTGTTTAAATTTGCACTCCTCGACTACCCTATCAGGGCCCGGATGGCGGAACCGAAGCGGAACGCTGAGCTCCAGACATCCCGGCGGGTATTACAACAGTTCTTATTGAACTGAGTTTGACATACTGATAGCAACTACCATATCAGGGCCCGGATGGCGGAATTGGTAGACGCGCTGGACTTAAAATCCAGTGGCCAGTAATGGCCGTGCCGGTTCGATCCCGGCTCCGGGTACAAAGCCTCTCAATTAAAAATGGGGGGCTTTATACGTTTTCAGCAGTAAGTACTATATTTAGGTCATGTTCAGAACATTTTATTTGGCTGTGCTGCTTACCCTGATTTATGTGCAGGGTCTTAGTCAGGATCCGCTTCCGGCGGTGATTGACAAAGACACCATTCTCACATCGGAAGGTTCTCCCTACTATATTCAACAAAACCTTTCGGTAAACAGTGGCATCACTCTGAAAATTAATAAGGGAGTACAAGTAATCATTTCCAATGGTGTGAGCATTTCCAACAACGGGAGATTGCTTATAGGGGGGAGTGAATCAGAGAAAGTTCTGTTTACCAGCGATTCACCTGAAAGCAGGTGGAACTATATTGCGAATAATGGCACACTGATTGCCAGTCATTTGATGATTCGACGGGCTATCAGGTTTGTTAGCAGCTATGGGGATACACTAATCATTGAAAATTGTGATGTTGCCGACACCTATAGAGGTGTTGGTGATGATTGTATTGGGGCCCATGATGCCAGGAAGGTTATTATCCGGAATACCAGCCTTATCGGAAATCCGGCAGCCGGCAAAACGGATGCCATTGACCTGGATGGGATTTCCGGTGATACCATAAGCGGAAACATCATAAGCGGGTTTTCAGACGATGGAATCGATATTGGCACCAATAGCAGTAATATCGTAATTGGAGAAAATGAAATCAGTTTCTGTGATATGGGCATCAGTATTGGCGAAAACAGTACAGCCCTTGTATACAGAAACCTCCTTATTAATTCCTATGCCGGAATACAGAGCCATACGGGTGCGGTGGTCGATGCACGGCTCAACACCATCTATGGAAACACAT